>JBCBUY010000020.1:0-45690 GCA_039817885.1 Pseudomonadota bacterium
TGCCCATCCCGGAGTTATTCGAGCCTTTGATCAAGAGCAGATCTCCATCACGAAGTGAGTTTTTCACCTCTTCAAACAGGTCATCCGCCTTGACCGCCCAGTGTTTCTGAATCGTACTCGGCAGAGCATCGGCGAGCGCTCGCATAACTCCGGGATGGGCACATTCGCGGATGCTTTGCGCCTATGGAGTGCAAGTACGGACGAAACGGTGATGGAAAGCGGCGCAGAAAACGCTGCAAGGGGTCGATAATGTTGTATCTGCTGTTCGTCAGCGATGACGGGCTCTTCAACCTTCTCAATTACATAACGTTCCGGACCGGTGCGGCGATCGTGACTGCATTCGGGCTGTCTGCCTTCTTTGGTGGCCCGCTCATCGATGCGCTTCGCGCACGTCAGGGCAAGGGTCAACCGATCCGTGATCTGTCTCTTGAGGCGCAACTCGCCAAACAGGGCACGCCCACCATGGGCGGGTTTATCATTTGGCTCGGCCTGTTTACTGGGACGCTGATCTGGGCAGACCTGTCCAACCCCTATATCTGGACGGTTCTTTTTGTGACGGCGACATTTGCCGTGCTCGGTTTCTTTGATGACTATGCCAAAGTTACCAAGCAGACCGATGCGGGTGTTTCAGCCAAAATCCGTCTGCTCGTTGAGTTTATCGTAGCCGGACTTGCCTGTGCGTTCATTATGGGTCTGCACGGTGCGCATACGCCGCTCGGTCATGCTGATTGGGGACCGCTGACAGGACTCGCTGAAGTCATTGCTTCGCTTGCGCCGGAAACCAGCGTGGCTCCTAACGACCAGAACTTTTCCGGCGGTGTGGCCGTACCATTCGTGAACGACTATTTCTTTCCTCTTGGCGGCCTTTTCATCCTGTTCGGTATGATCGTCGTTGTTGGATCTGCGAATGCGGTGAATTTCACAGACGGGCTCGACGGGCTCGCGATCGTGCCCATGATGTTTGCCGCGGGCGCGTATGCGCTGATTGCCTATCTGACCGGCAACTTCCTCTTTGCGAACTATCTCGGCATCCAGTTCACGCCGGGCTCGGGGGAGCTTGCGATTATTCTTGGCGCGATGATGGGAGCCGGTATGGGCTTCCTCTGGTACAATACGTATCCGGCCCGCGTTTTCATGGGCGACACCGGTTCGCTCGGACTCGGCGGGATGCTGGGTATCGTCGCCGTCGCCGTGAAGCACGAATTCGCGCTTGTCATTATTGGCGGATTGTTCGTGCTCGAAGCATTATCGGTCATGATGCAGGTTGGCTATTTCAAGCTGACCCGCCGCCTGACAGGGGAGGGTAAGCGTATTTTTGCGATGGCCCCTCTTCACCATCATTTCCAGAAAAAAGGGTGGCCCGAAACCCGGGTCGTAGTGCGGTTCTGGATCCTATCTGTCCTGTTTGCCCTTGCAGGACTTGCAACCCTGAAGCTGAGGTAACCGGACCCGCACGATGATCCCCATTACGGAATATTCCGGACGCGATGTCGCCGTATTCGGTCTCGGCCGAACCGGTCTTAGCGCTGCCAAAGCTTTGGCGGCGGGTGGGGCCCGCGTGCATGCATGGGATGATAACGAGAAGACGCGTGCGAAAGCCGAGGCGAACGGGATCACGCTTTCTGACATCAATAAGCGGGACTGGCAGAGTTTCGCTGCCCTCGTCTTGTCCCCGGGTGTGCCCTACAAGTTTCCTCAGCCCCATCGCATCGTTCGTATGGCAGAGATGACCGGGGTTCCGGTTGTTGGTGATATGGAGCTGTTTGCCCGGGCGGTTCAGGCGCTTCCTGAGCGGGCGCGGCCGAAAGTCGTCGGTATTACCGGCACGAACGGCAAGTCCACGACGACTGCGCTTATTGGACATATCTTGAAGGAGGCGGGTCGGGATGCGCGGGTTGGCGGGAATATTGGAACCGGTGTGCTCGATATGGCCCCGCTTCATGCAAATGCTATCTACGTGCTGGAACTGTCCTCCTACCAACTGGATCTCGTCAAAAGCCTCCATTGCGACATTAGTATCTTCCTCAACTTTTCACCGGACCATTTGGAGCGGCACGGTGGGTTGACCGGATATCTCGACGCCAAGAAACGGATTTTCCAGAACCAAACCTCCAACGATTTTGCGATAACAGGTGTCGACGATATGCACGCCCAGGCCGTTTCGATGAGTCTGGCCGGCAAGGCGAACCAGCAAGTGGTTCAGGTGTCTTCAGAGTATGCGCTCGGGCGGGGGATTAGCGCCATTGACGGGCGGCTGTATTCAAGCCTTCAGGGAAAGGCGATCCTCGCCGGAGATCTGCGCCAGGCTGCGGCTCTGCCAGGCCGGCACAATCATCAAAATGTCGCAGCGGCATTTGCAGCTTGTTGCGTGCTCGGTGTTGAGACAGGTGTGATTATGCAAGCCATACAGAGTTTCCCCGGTTTGCCGCATCGTTTGGAACTTACCGGTACGATCGATGGCGTGCGGTTTATCAATGACTCCAAAGCCACCAATGCCCAGGCTGCGGAACAAGCTCTGAAGGCTTATCCACGCGTGTATTGGATTGCGGGCGGCCAGGCGAAGTCCGACGGGATCAGTGATCTTGCTCCGCTCTTCCCTCGCGTGGCAAAGGCCTACCTCATCGGCGAAGCGCAGGATACATTCGCCCAAACCCTCAAAGGTAAGGCTCCAGCTGTCAAATGCGGAACACTTGAAAACGCAATCCGGGAGGCTTTGCGCGATAGCAAAGAGTCCGGTGAACCTGATCCTATTGTCTTGTTGTCTCCGGCTTGCGCAAGCTTTGATCAGTTCAAGGATTTTGAAGCGCGGGGCGATGCGTTCAAGGCCATCGTTGCAGGTCTTGTCGACGGGCCTCAGGCCGTGGAAAGCGTATGAGCAGTCTTGACCGGTCAAACCGATCAACCATCGCCGAATGGCGACGCACCGTAGACTGGCCGATGATGGCCGCGTGTTGGGGCTTGATGGGGTTCGGCCTGCTATTGTCTTTGTCTGCTGGGCCCCCGGCTGCCGCTCGCATGGGGTTCGAGGATCCCTATCATTTCGTTTACCGACAGGCCCTCTTCGTGGCTGCTGCCATGATCGTTCTGGTTGGGAATTCAATGCTCAATGCGATCTGGGTGCGCCGCTGGAGTGCTCTCGTCTTTTTGGGGGCTTTCGTGTTGATGGCAGGTGTTCTGCTGTTCGGATATGAAACCAAGGGAGCCCAGCGCTGGCTGCGCTTTGCGGGCTTCTCCCTCCAGCCTTCGGAATTGGTAAAGCCAGCTCTGGTGGTGCTTACAGGATGGTTGCTGGCTCAGCGCGCTCTGTTTCCCGAGGGGCCGTGGGCGATTTTCTCCTTTGGCCTATATGGCGCGACGCTGGGTTTGTTGCTGCTGCAACCAGATGTCGGTCAGGCGTTTCTTTTGAGTGCGGCCTTTGTCATCACCTTCTTCGTGTCGGGTTTGCCGTTGCGTTGGGCGGCGGGCTTTTTAGGTGGCGGCGCGGCGCTCTCAGGCTTTCTTTATGTCACGCTGCCGCATGTTCGCTATCGGATCCACAGTTTCATTTCACCCACCGATTATGACACCTATCAGATCGATGTTGCCATGAAGGCAATTGCCAATGGGGGGCTGTTTGGTGTCGGCCCTGGGGAGGGCACAATCAAATCTGCACTTCCCGACGCCAATTCTGATTTCATCTATGCCGTTCTATCAGAAGAGTTCGGGCTTGTGGCGGCCCTTGGGTTATTGCTGCTCTATGGATTTATCGTGGTTCGCGGCATTCTCTTGGCGTCACAGATCGAGGATTCCTATCCGCGCGCTGCGGCCACCGGCTTGTTTGCGCTTTTCGGCCTTCAGGCGGCCATAAATATTGGGGTAAATGTCGCCTTGATCCCGCCAAAGGGGATGACGCTGCCATTTGTTTCGTCGGGCGGTTCGTCCCTGCTTGGCACTGCACTGACCCTGGGCCTCGCGCTGGCACTTGTTCGGCGACGCGGCGCACGTTTGAGATTCCGGAGCGCATATGCCTGAGTCAGATCCCTCCAAACCGCTTTTGATTATCGGGGCTGGCGGCACCGGAGGGCATATGTTTCCGGCCGCGGCCTTTGCCGACGAGATGCGGTCCCGCGGTTGGGCTGTTGGCCTCGTTTCCGATGTGCGTGGGCTTCGCTATGCCGAGAGCTTCCCCGCCGATTGGAAGGAGGAGGTCCAGGCGGCAAGCCCGAATGTTCGCAAACCCTGGACGCTGCCCATCACGGCGTGGAAGCTGTCGCGGGGGGCTGCGCGTGCCGGCCAATTGATCAGTAAAGCAAAACCGTCTTTGATCGCCGGGTTTGGCGGCTATCCGGCCTTTCCTCTTATGTCGGCGGCCCGCCGCAAAGGTGCACCTATTCTCATTCACGAGCAGAATGCCGTGCTTGGTCGTGTGAACCGCCAGTTTGCGACGTCGGCAGCGATCGTGGCCAGTGGGTTTGATCGTCTTGACCGTTTGCCGGATGGCGCTCAGCATCAGCCTATTGGAAATCCGGTTCGCCCATCGATCGCCGCGCAGCGGCAAGCTCCTTATCCGTCTACGGATGGACCATTGAAGATATTTATAACGGGTGGTTCCCAGGGTGCGCGTATCCTGGGGGAGGTCTTTCCGGATGCTATTGCCAATCATTTGCCGGATGCGCTGAAAGCGCGGGTTCGTGTGGTGCAGCAAGTGCGTGAAGAGCAGCTGGATGAGGTGAGAGATGTCTATGCAGCAGCTGGCATCGTGGCAGAGCTTCAGCCATTCTTTTCGGATATGCCAGAGCGCCTTTCAGCGGCCCATCTCGTTATTGCGCGGTCAGGGGCAGGCACTGTCTCCGAAATTGCTGCCATTGGACGGCCGTCTATCCTTATTCCGCTGAAGATCGCCATGGATGATCATCAGACAGCGAATGCCGGCGCGCTGGTGCAAGCAGGTGCCGCTGACGTAATATCTGAAGACGATCTAAGCGCCGATCTTGCTGGCCGGCTCATCGCGAACAGATTGAACAATGGTGATGATCTTCAGATTCGTGCTGCTGCCGCTAAATCCGCAGGCACGATCACGGCTGCAAAGGATCTTGCAGACCTCGCTGAGCGTGTCGCCAAAACATGATCCGGGTCTCGGCCTATCTCGCCCTTGCTTTTGCGGCATTCCTCGCGATTGGCGAAGTCGCGCGTAATTGGGGCGATTGGCAATGGGCTCCATTTTGGATTGTGGACTATATCGCTGCAGGTCTGCTGGCGTTTGGCAGCTGGCGGTATTTTACTCAAACAGGGGTCCGTTGGCTTACAGGCGCTTGGGGGTTTAGCGCGGCCATGTTCTACATGTCTTTCTTTTCTCATTTGGAGAATTTGCGCCTGACGGCAGACGGTCATACGGGCCCGATCGAGGAGTCCCGGCTGACCATGATTATCGGTGTGCTGATGGTGATCGTATTCGTTGGCTTCGTCCTTTCATTGTTCGGAAAGAGATGAGCGACACGTCCCGCCTTCTCTTTCATCTGGCAGCGCTGGGCTCGGTCGCTGCGTCGCTTGCCCATGTTTGGGCGATCCTTGCCGGCCCTGAGGCCTATGCCAATCTTGGCGCTCCACCCGACATTGTGGCGTCGGCAGAAGCGGGAACGCTCTATGCGCCGATGACGACGCTTATCATTGCGACGGTTATTTTTGGCTGGGCAATTTATGCCTGGTCTGCCTTGCAGATATTGCCTCGCATGCCGCTCTTGCGCACTGGGCTCATCGCTATCGCAGCTGTTCTAATTCTGCGTGGGCTTATGCTTCTTCCGGCGCTCTTTATCGTTTTTGAAGACTTAAGGCCCTTTGATTACTGGTCTTCGGTAATTTGCTTCGGGCTTGGGCTGCTTTATGCCTTGGGACTCCGAGCCAACTGGCACTTGCTAGGAAAACAGTCATGACCAATCCCACACCTTTTGATCTTGGCCCGGCCCATATTGTGGGTATTGGAGGCATCGGGATGTCCGGAATCGCCGACGTTATGTTGACACTCGGTTACGAGGTGCAGGGGTCCGACATCAAAGAGAGTGACATCGTCGAACGCTTAAGGGCACGCGGCGCGAAAGTCTTTATCGGTCATGACGGGGCAAATGTTGCCGGGGCAGGGACGGTCATTGTGTCGTCGGCCATCAAGGCCGGCAACCCGGAAGTGGATGCCGCCCGCGCGGCCGGAATTCCAGTCGTTCGCCGCGCCAATATGTTGGCTGAGATCACCAGACTAAAATATACCGTATGTGTCGCGGGTACGCATGGGAAGACGACGACCACGAGCATGGTGGCGTCTCTACTCGACAAAGCTGGTATCGATCCGACCGTGATCAATGGCGGAATTATCCAAGCCTATGGGTCGAACTACAAGGCGGGCGAAAGTGACTGGCTTGTCGTCGAGAGCGACGAAAGCGATGGCACGTTCACAAAGCTCTCGCCGACATGTGCCATCGTTACCAATATCGATCCGGAACATATGGATCATTACGGCACGATGGATGTGCTGCGCGAAGCGTTCGATACCTTTATCGAGAATCTGCCGTTTTACGGCTTCGCCGTTCTGTGTACGGATCACCCGGAGGTTCAGGCGTTGGCGGCTCGGATTATCGATCGTCGGCGCATCACTTATGGCTTCAACCGCCAAGCCGATGTTCGGGCTATTAATCTGACAACGGATCTTTCTGGAGCGAAGTTCGATGTGGCTCTTCGTCGACCGGGTTCTTCGGCACCGCGCCTCATCGAAGGACTGACCTTGCCAATGGCGGGCGAGCACAATGTTCAGAATGCCTTAGCGGCGATCACGGTCGCCATGGAACTTGGTGCAGGTGACGACCAATTGCGCGACGGATTGGTCAGCTTTGGCGGGGTCAAACGTCGTTTTACGGATGTTGGAGATTGGATGCCTGATGGGGGCGGCCCGCCTGTGAAGGTCATAGATGACTATGGCCATCACCCTGTCGAGATTGCATCGGTTCTAAAGGCTGCCCGTGCCATGGTTGGTGACGGCCAATTGATTGCTGTCGCCCAGCCGCATCGGTATACGCGCCTTCAGGATCTATTTGAGGATTTTTCGACCTGTTTTGACGCCGCAGATGTGGTCATGATCTCTCCCGTATATGAAGCGGGCGAGGTGCCGATACCTGGTGTCGACCACGAGGCGCTCGTCAAATCGATCACCGAGCACGGTCATCGAGGTGCGATCGGCCTTCCATCCCTGGACGCCCTTCCAGACGCGGTGCGAACGGCCGCCAAACCAGGATCAATGGTTGTTTGCCTTGGGGCGGGCGATATATCAGCCCATGCGAACAACCTCGTAGATCGGTTGTCCAGGGCTTGACTCATACTCGCGCGACGCTTCTTGCCTTGACGGACCGCCCTTATCGGTAAAGCCTAGCGTTGGGACTATGTGCCGAGGGAAGTTGTGGCGTGACATTAAGGGCTCTGTTTGCGTGTGTCTCAGCATTCGCTGTGTTTGCCGCCTGCAGTGGTGGCGACGATAGCAGTCCCGCAGCTGCATCAATCGATGCTCCCCCACCTGTCACCTCTGGCGCACCTGCATTTTCTCCCGGGATTTTCGAGTCGGCGGCGCAGTTTGAGGATCGGTGCGAGATGCCGAGATCCGGCCGGGATATTGAAGGGAACACGTTTCCGGATCAGGCCGGGTCGACCTTATTGGAGACGTTCTGGCTTCGCTCTTGGACGCGCGAGACTTATCTGTGGAACGATGATGTGCCGGATCAAGATCCGGCGAGTTTCGACAACCGGCTTGCCTATTTCGATGTGCTTGTCACGCCTGAAATCACGCCGTCCGGCAAACCGCTTGATGACTTCCATTTCAGTCAACCAACAACTGAGTTCCTTCTCAGTCGCAACTCGGCGCGTCGGCCAGGTTACGGGGTGTCCTTCGTCTCTTTCAACCGGATTGTGCCCCGGGATTTCCGAGTTAGATTCACAGAGCCGAACTCGCCGGCCTCTGCGGTGATTCTTGGCCAGCCAAACCTGGTTCGCGGGTCACGCATCCTGGAAGTCGACGGCATGGATTTTGTCAACGCGTCGTCCGATGCTGACATTGATGCTTTGAACGCGGCTCTCTTTCCATCAGAGGCAGGGGAGACGCATACATTCCGTGTTCAGGATCCCGGGTCGAATGACACACGCACGATAACGCTGACAGCGGCCAATATCGCGCCTGCGCCTGTCAACCGAACCCGCATCATCAGCACGCCGACGGGCCAGGTTGGATATATTCTCTTCAACACGTTCAGTCCTTTGTCGTCGGAGGGCGCCATCTCCTCTGCGATTGAGCAGATGGCGAATGCCAGCGTCGACGATCTTGTGCTCGACCTGCGTTATAATGGCGGTGGACTTCTGGCGGTGGCTGCACAGCTCGGATTTATGGTGGCGGGGCCAGGGCGCACGCGGGGCCGCGTGTTCGAGCGCTTATTGTTCAATGAGGATGCGGGGAACACCAATCCGGTGGATGGAACCTTTAATGAGCCAACGCCGTTCTATGAACAAGGTTTAGGCTTTTCGCTGCCTAACGGGGCGGCGCTGGTATCCCTCGATCTGCCTCGGGTCTTTGTCCTCGCCACCGAGCGCACCTGCTCGGCCAGCGAATCGGTGATAAACAGTTTGCGCGGCATTGGCGTTGAGGTGATCCTGATAGGTACAACAACTTGCGGTAAACCGTTTGGTTTCTTCCCGACAGATAATTGTGGCGAGACCTATTTTACCATTCAGTTCCAAGGCCTGAATGATGCGGGTTTCGGCGATTATGCGGACGGATTTCTTACCGGCAATTCTACCGAAGCGTTTGGGGTCCGCCTGCCTGGCTGCGAGGTCGCCGACGATTTTTCTCGAGAGCTCGGTGATGAGGAGGAAGCGCTGCTCGCTGCCGCGCTCCAGTTCCGCGAAGATGGTACCTGCCCGACAGCGTCTCCGAGCCTATCTCTATCTGCCGGATTATCGGCGTCTGTCAGTTCATCGGGCACAAGTTTTCTCACGGAACCGGTTGCCGGTGTCGCCGTTTCCGATGCCACTGAATTAGACGACTTCCTCGCCTCCAATCGCGATATGCGGATGCCGTTCTAGAGGAACTGGCTGATTCCGTCTTTCCGGTGACACTTCAGGTCATACTGTCAGATCCGCGTCTGTCATCCGGATAGGCCGCATTGTTGTTGACGAGTGTGCTGGCGCGATTGGTCAATCGACGCGCGTGACCCATATGTTGTTTGTCGCCGGTCGACTGGCGAGGATCGGAGGGAACCGTGGAAGACAAGCGCAAAGACCTGGACTCAGAAAAGCAGAAAAAATTACTGGAGCGGTTGGTTGGAGAGTTGAGCCGCTCGCATCAGGATTTCTATTATCGGTCGACCAGCGAAGTGGCATTCTTGATCAAGACCCATATCGACAATGATGCCGAACTTTCGGTGGATGAAAGAGCGCTGCTTGCGCCGCTTAGCCAGCACGATATTCAGATTAAGCTGAGTCTTCATTAGGCGGCTTAGACGTATGGTCTTTCGTTGTCCGTGCCCTCTCATCTTCGGTTGCCGCAACGAAGATCAACGCACCGGCGATTGCTACATTTTTGAAAAACAGCGACACTTCGAGTGATGCGATGGGTTCGCTAAATTCCCAGAATCGATAAAACACAGCGTTCGTTGCCAGCGTAAACATCCATGCTTGGTAGCTGAACAATTCGGGTTCGTTTTCCAGAACACGCTCAATCACATAGTGCCCATCCTCCAATTGCAGACGGCGCACTGCGCCTGGTGTTAGCCACTCGCCGCGCAATGGCCGATTCCCTTCAACCCGCTATATTTTCACATCCTGGGTTATCTCCGAGAGCATGGACGTGTTCGGCCAAGTCAGTTGGCGTCAATTATGGGTGTGGCGAAGACAACACTTTCGACGGCCTCCGCCGCGTTGCAAAAGCGGGGGCTCATTCAAAAACTCAGTGATCCGGATGACGGGCGCGCTCACTTTCTCGCCCTTACGGTTGAGGGGGCTGAGATAGCCAATGCGATCTATCAGCAGGATCTAAGCAATATGAAACTGCTCCTTGAGCAACTGGATCAGAAAGACCATGGCCATTTGCTGGATCAGCTGGAGACGGTTGTTTCTGGTCTTATAGGCGAGATGCGGTCCTCATAGCTCGTCACGTAAAGCGGGCGATGTCTCCGACATTTCGGACGGATAGACTGGATTCACTCCTCGTTTGACATCGACAGAAGCAGCGCGGGATCAATGTAGAAATCATTGCTGCGGTCGTCGCTTGTCGGGTTCCGCCATTTCACTCCCCAGTGGAGGTGTGCCCCGGTTACGCGGCCAGTCGCGCCGATTTTGCCAATTGGGTCGCCGGCGGCGAGAACGTCGCCCACTTCGGTATCAATTTCTGACATATGGAGGAAGATGGAGACGAGCCCGTGGCCATGGTCAAGGAAGACTGTCCCGCCCTCATAATAAAGGTCATCATCGGCGAGTGTAACGATGCCTGCGGCAGGCGCGACGATGGGGGTGCCGGTCGGGGCCGCGATATCATAGCCAAAATGGGGGCGTTCGCGGACGGGGCAGCCCGTCGTCACATATTTGCGGACATAGCCGAAGGGCGAGGAGGTCGGGCCAGGGGCCGGGCGGATGAAGCCGTCCAGTGCGCCGCGTCCTGGGTTGAAGTTCTTCCAGCCATCCTGTTTTTTGACCCAGGAGCGTGACGCCTCGGCTTTCTGCTCCTCGGTTCGGGCATCTATCTTGTCGCAATTGATGCCGTTCAGGACGCTTGTTTCATCCTTTCGTTCGGCGATTGCGAGATCGAAGGTGGTGGCTGCGCTGGCAGGGCCAGAGGCGGAAATCGTTACAGATGAAGCGGCTTTTCGTCCTAGACCGAAGGCGACCGCGCCTGTCTCATCTGCGGTGAGCGTGACCTCCCCGAGAGTGAAGCGCGTTCCCGGGGTGCCTTTACAAATGATGAGGCCGCCCTGGGTGAGGGCCCCGGAGCAGCTTTCCGGCTGGTGATTTATGGGGATGATATCTGTTTGCCCGGTTTCCGCCCAGGCTGCCGATGACAGTCCGAGCAGTAATGATGAGCACACAATTGATTTCAGCATGACGCCCTACGCCTCTTTAGCGTCGTCCTTCATGCGTGACAGGGCGGCGGCCGCGTCGGCATAGGCTTCCTGATGGTCAACGCTCCAATATCTAAGGGCCTGCAGCGGGATTTTGCGTTCGGTGACAGCACAGATCACATAGTCCCCAGGCGACAGCACCTGCAGGTCTGCATCGAGATATCGCACGCGGGCTTCGCCGGGTTGGCGGGTCGGTGTTTTCAACATGGAGCTATTATGCCGATTTTTGGAAGAAGAGAAAAGAGAGAGACTGCGTGCGTCTGCGGTCTAACAAAATTTCAATATTCACTCTTTGTTCTGTGGAACAAATATGGTACAAATTAGTTTCGATGTTCAATCAGGACGCGCTTGCCAAGCAGTGCTGCACAGTAGAAAAAGGATACGACTCATGGCCAAACCAGCACTTCAACTCGTAGATGAGGTAAGCGGCGTGGATAAGCAGAAAGCCCTGGAAACAGCCCTCGGCAATATTGAACGGTCCTTTGGTAAGGGCTCGATCATGCGATTGGGCGATCAACAAGCCCTCGATATTGAGGCCGTTTCGACGGGGTCTCTCGGTCTCGATATCGCTCTCGGCATTGGCGGTTTGCCGAAAGGCCGGGTGATCGAAATTTATGGTCCGGAAAGTTCGGGCAAGACGACACTGTCTCTGCATGTGGTGGCTGAAGCCCAGCGGAGTGGTGGGGTCTGTGCCTTTATCGACGCGGAGCATGCGCTTGATCCGGCTTATGCCTCCAAGCTTGGAGTTGATCTTGATGATCTTCTTATCTCGCAACCGGACACGGGTGAGCAAGCTCTGGAGATCGCCGATACACTGGTGCGGTCTGGGGCAGTGGATGTTCTCGTGGTGGATTCTGTTGCTGCACTGACCCCGCGTGCTGAGCTTGAAGGTGAGATGGGCGACAGTTTGCCTGGGCTTCAGGCGCGGTTGATGAGCCAGGCGCTGCGCAAGCTAACCGGTTCGATTGCGAAGTCGAATTGTATGGTGGTTTTTATCAATCAGATCCGGATGAAAATCGGCGTGATGTTCGGCTCACCGGAGACGACAACTGGTGGCAATGCCTTGAAATTCTACTCTTCCGTTCGACTCGATATCCGTCGGATTGGGGCGATCAAAGATCGGGATGAAGTTATCGGCAACCAAACCCGTGTCAAAGTCGTCAAAAACAAAGTCGCTCCCCCATTTCGTGTCATTGAGTTCGACATCATTTATGGGGAGGGTATCTCGAAGACTGGAGAGCTTATCGATCTCGGCGTTAAGAGTGAGGTCGTAGATAAGTCGGGGTCTTGGTATTCCTATAATGGAGAGCGTATTGGCCAGGGCCGTGAGAAGACACGGCAATTCCTGAAGGATAATCCTGCAATCGCTGATTCGATCGAAGAAGCCGTTCGCCGCAAGGCTGGACTCTTGTCAGAAGAGATGCTGACAGCCGGTGAAACACTCGAGGATGATGGTGAGGCCGCAGCTGGCTAACGGCACAGCTGGAAATCTTTCCTAAGACAATGGCAGATTGGATCGCGCTCTTATCTTGGCGTGGTCCAACCCCGCCTATATACCGTCGGGTTCGAAACGACCTACAGGACCAGACATGACCGGTGTGAACGATCTTCGCGAAGCCTTCCTTTCCTATTTTGAAGGCCAAGGACATATGCGCCGGGCATCAGCCCCGCTCGTGCCACAAGACGATCCAACGTTGATGTTCGTCAATGCCGGCATGGTGCCCTTCAAGAACATTTTCACGGGCATTGAAGCTCCTTTTGCGCCGCGGGCTGCAACATCTCAAAAATGTGTTCGAGCTGGTGGCAAACACAATGATCTCGACAATGTCGGGTATACTGCGCGCCATCACACTTTTTTCGAGATGCTCGGCAATTTCTCATTTGGCGATTATTTCAAGGAAGACGCGATCAAGTTCGGTTGGGATTTTGTAACCCGTGAACTCAGCCTTCCTGCCGATAAGTTGCTCGTCACAATATATGCCGATGATGATGAGGCGGCCGGTCTTTGGAAACAGATATCCGGACTATCCGATGATAAAATCATCCGCATCGGAACATCTGATAATTTCTGGTCCATGGGTGATACTGGTCCGTGCGGTCCGTGTTCTGAGATTTTTTATGATCATGGTCCGGATGTTCCTGGTGGACCTCCGGGTAGTCCGGACGAGGATGGCGATCGCTTTATCGAGATCTGGAATCTGGTTTTCATGCAATATGATCAGGTTGGGGATGGTTCCCGAACTGACTTGCCGAAACCCAGTATTGATACAGGCATGGGCCTGGAGCGTGTCGCCGCCGTGCTTCAAGGCGTTCACAATAATTACGAGACAGATCTTTTCAGAGCGCTGATTCGCTCAGGGGAAGACATCTATAAAACCAAGGCGGAGGGCGACCATCTCGCGTCATTTCGCGTGATTGCGGACCATTTGCGCGCCTCTTCTTTTCTCATTGCCGATGGCGTTTTGCCGTCTAATGAAGGACGGGGCTATGTGCTTCGAAGGATTATGCGCCGCGGCATGCGGCACAGCCATATGCTTGGGGCCCGCGATCCGGCGATGTACCGCCTCACCGAAGCGCTCATAAGTGAAATGGGTGAGGCTTATCCTGAGCTCATTCGCGCTCGTGCATCCATCGATGCTTCGTTGGAACAGGAAGAGGCTCGGTTTCAGAGAACACTCGGGCGTGGTCTGTCGCTTCTTGAGGACGCTCTTGTGGATGTTCCGGCGGGAGGCGCGCTTCCGGGGGAAACGGCGTTCAAGCTTTACGATACGTATGGTTTCCCCCTCGACCTCACCCAGGATATTTTGCGGGGGCGAGATCTCAGCGTGGACGAAGCTGGGTTCGATGCTGCCATGGCGCGCCAGAAGGAGGGGTCTCGTGAAGGACAATCCAGCTTTGGATCAAAAGGGGCGGGCAAAGTTTGGTTTGACCTTCTCGACCAATTCGGGCCCACGCGGTTCACCGGATATTCCGATGCGAAGGGCCGCGGCACATTAAGCGCTATTATGGTCGATGAGGCATCTGTTGATCAGCTCTCTGTTGGCGAGGCGGAACTTGTCTTCGATGAGACCCCTTTTTATGCCGAGAGTGGCGGGCAGGCCGGTGATCATGGTGATATTCGGTTTGACAATGGGGCGCATTTCATTGTTCGGGATATGCAAAAGCGGGCCGGTGGCCTTTTTTCCCATATCGGAGAGCTGATCGCTGGTAAGATTTCGGTAAATGCGGGTGCGTCCCTTGCGATTGACGGGGACCGCCGTCGCCGCATTATCGCAAATCACTCGGCAACGCATTTGATGCATGCCGCTCTTCGGAGCGTGCTCGGCGAACATGTTGCGCAGAAAGGGTCTCTTGTAGAAGAGGATCGGCTTCGGTTCGATTTTTCCCATGGCGACCCCATGACGGCTGCCGAGATTGAAGCCGTGGAAGACCAGGTCAATGCGATTATTCGCCGGAACGCGCCGACTGTGGTGCGCCATATGGCCATTGATGATGCTATCGCGTCTGGGGCGCTTGCCATGTTCGGTGAAAAGTATGGTGATGAAGTCCGGGTGCTGTCGATTGGCGGCGAAGCCACGCCAGGTGAACGGCCCTATTCGGTCGAACTCTGCGGCGGTACACATGTGGACCGGGCGGGCGATATTGCCCTGTTCACCATAACTTCCGAAAGTGGTGTTTCGGCGGGCGTCCGACGCGTCGAGGCGGCAACGGGCGCGGAGGCCATCGCCTTCTTGAAGGCGCGTGCCCAGGTCGGTCTCGATCTCGCACAGCAGCTCAAAGTGCCGCTTAAAGATGTCGGGCGCAGGGTTAGCGTTCTCCAGGATGAACGGAAGACGCTTGAAACAGACCTGGCCGATGCGAAGCGCAAGCTGGCTATGGGCGGCAACTCGGGAGCACCTACTGGTCCTGAAGAGATTGGTGGCGTGAAGTTGGTTGCGCGCATTGCCGACGGCGTTGGCGGCAAGGATTTACGTCGCCTCGTGGATGAAGCAAAGGCGCAAATTGGGTCTGGAGTTGCTGTTTTCGTCGGCGTGACCGATGGCAAGGCAGCGGTATGTGTCGGTGTGACGGATGATTTGACAGACCGTTTTTCGGCGGTGGATATCGTCCGCGCCGCAAGTGCGGAAGTTGGCGGGAAGGGCGGCGGAGGTCGGCCGGATATGGCCCAGGCCGGCGGCCCCGATGGATCGAAGGCAGACGCTGCGCTGGAAGCTGTGCGTGCGCTGTTGTCCGGTGATTAACTCTATGCGCGTGCGGCGCTTACCCTCATGAAAGCGTCAACGCCATAACGATATCGTCGTATACTTTTCCGCCGACATTGAAGGCGCGCCGTCCGACCGTTTCGAAGCCGTGTTTGGCGTAAAATGCCATTGCCCTGAAGTTCTCTTCATAGGTCCCCAGCAGAAGCCGAGGCGCACCGGCGGATTTCGCCTGATCAATTGCAGCCATCATCAATGCGCGTCCGATGCCGGATCCATGGAACCGTGACATGGCATAGATCCGCTTCAGCTCCACATCGCCGGGTTGAAGATCAATCGGCAGGTCCGGTGGGCAATTGATCGCATAGCCGATTGGTGCGCCGGTGGGGGTGTATTCCGCCAGCCAACATGTGCTCGCCGGATCATTGAGATACGTTTTATAGATATCCTCAGAGTGCTGATGGGTACAATGGGCGACCATGGCGGGGCCCTCGATCACTTCGGTATAACTCTCGACGAACGTGGCGACGCCGATATGGGCGAGGGCTTCGGCGTCGGTTTTCTTTGCGAGGCGTATGCCGAGCTTTTCTTGGACGTCAGACATGGCTGTGTGCTGGGGCGCAGCGAAGTCTGTGTCAATGGGTCAGGCTGACCAACGAGCATAAATGGCGGTTGGTAAAAGCCGATCCGTATGCGACTCAGCCAATGCCATTTCGCCGGTTTCCATCACACCGCCCAAGCCCTTAAGCCGATCGCCCAGCGTTTGTGATAGAGCGAGATATGAGAGGCGGACAGCGTAAGCTGTCAGGATGACAAATAGTGGTTGCGGTGACAGGAGGGCTCTCACACCGTTGAGGAGTTCTGGCAGGTCCTCTTCGAAGCGCCAGGTTTCATTTTTGGGGCCACGCCCGAATTTTGGTGGATCCAGGATGATGCCGTCATAGGAATTGCCGCGGCGTTGCTCGCGGGCGACAAACTTCATCGCATCATCCGCGATCCATCGAATGGGTCGATCGCCGAGCCCTGACAGCTCCTGGTTCGCTTTGCCGTAGCCATTTGATTTGGGGCTGGCGTCCAAATGAACGACATCTGCCCCTGCTGCCGCACATGCCAGAGACATCATCCCCGTATATCCAAATAGATTGAGCACTTTGATCGGCCGGCCAACATTGCGGATCTTGTCCATGGCAAATTGCCAGTGGACAGAGTGTTCTTGAAAGACGCCAAGATGGCGAAAAGGTGTGCGGCGTACCTGGAACTTCAGGGGCCCCCATGACATTGGCCAGGCGTCTGGAGCCGAGCGTGTGAGGAGTTCCCAGTTCCCCCGTTCGTCTTCGCCTGATCTTATGTCGAAACGTGCATCTGCCTGCCAATTGTCCAATGATGTTGCCGGTTCCCAGAATGCCTGAGGGTCCGGGCGGATTATCTTTTGTGATCCGAACCGTTCAAGCTTTTGGCCGTGACCTGAGTCCAGGAGCTCGTAGTCTCGCCAACCATCTGCAATGAGTAGATGTGTCTGTGTCTCGGTCATGACCCGGGCACCGATGCGCCATGATATCCTTGGGCACGCCAGGCCTCATAGGTCATCAGGGCCGTCGCTTGGGCGAGGTTCAGGCTGTCGGCACTGGCCCGCATCGGGATGAGCGCCAGGTCGTCGCAGGCGGCTTCGATACGTTGTGGTAGGCCGGCCTGCTCATTGCCCATCAAAATGGTGATGCGGCGACCATAGTCGATTTTGTCATGGTGCTGTGTTCCGTTGATGCTGGCGGCGACAAGCATAGCGGATTTTCGCTGACGCCACTGGTCGAAGGCATCGAACTCGGTGGCAATGAACGGAATATCGAATACGGCTCCCATAGAGGCCCGCACAGCCTCTTGGCTATAAGGATCGCAGCACGTTCCAAGAAGTATGAGGCCTGATGCGCCGACGCAATCTGCTGTCCGCATGATCGTGCCGAGATTCCCGGGGTCGCGGATTTCATATAGCGCAATCCATATTTCTGTTTCGGCATTTTCCATATCATCGAGACGACAATGTCGTTGCTCGAATGCTGCTGCAATGCCGCCTGGATTGTCCTTGCTCGTGATTTGGGACAGCAGCCGTTCGGGCACTTCAATGATACGGCCTCCCGCCGCGCGAGCGCGAACGGCGAGATCGGCAATATGAGATCTGCTGAGGCCTTCTGCTGTAACGGCGATACAGTTCGGCTGCCATCCACCGTCAAGGCCTTGGCGCACCAATCGCCCACCTTCGGCCATGAAAAGGCCCGTCTCACCTCGGACTTTCTTCCGATGAAGGCTTTTGAGCAATTTGACCGTGGGGTTTGTGGCGCTCGTGATTTTTGTGAACGATTGTGACACTGTTAGTGATGATACCTGCAGGGCTGCCTTGCGCGGCGTTTGGAGTTCATGCATGGCTAAAGCACAAGGTTTGCCTTGAGGGAAAGGCATGATTGGACGATTAGTAGATTGGTTATTGGTGATATTTGGGCTTGTCGGGCTTGCTGGGGTGACCTGGTGGGCCCTCTATGGCGGCCCTAATAGTGCTCAGAATATCCAAGATAGTTTGCAGATCGAAGCTGAGCGCGCTTTGATTGATGGCGACCATGATTGGGCGAGCGTTGTCGTTGATGGCCAGATCGCCACGATATCGGGCGATTCGCCGTCATATGATTCCGTCGAGGCTGCCATGGCCGATGTGCTGTCATCTGTCGGTAGCGGCGGATTTGTCTTTGGCGGGATCCTGCACGTTACGGAAACTGCGCAGGCGGCGAAGCCGGTGTCTCCCTATGTGTGGTCGGCAACGCGCGATGAGGTTGGCGCTGTCACGCTTGCTGGATACGTTCCGACGCGGGCAGTGCTTGGCGAATTGCTGGCCGATGCCGACGCGATAGCTCCTGGCGAGGTGCAGAACGAGCTTAAACTTGGCACAGGTGAACCAAATACCGATTGGGCAAATGTCGCGCGACAAAGCCTGATGTTCCTAGATCAATTGGAGCGCGGACGCGTGACACTCGTTGATTCGAAGCTGACCGTCCGGGGTATCGCGCCGGATGATGATACAAGAGATTCCGTGTCACAGCTCATTCAGCAAGTTGGACTTCCGTATACATCTGACGTCGAAATACTCAGCGGCGGCGTGTGGCGTGCCCAGGTTTCAGATCGGAGCCTGGTGCTCACTGGGCGCGTATCGAGCCAATCGGAACGCAATGAAATCAATGCTTTAGCAAATGAATATTATCCGGGGCGGGTCATTGACAATATGACCGTTCAAGCTGTCGAGGCCGATGATTGGATGACGTCCGTTCGACTGGTTTTGCCGCATTTTGCCCGTTTCCAATCGGGAGAGTTTGCATTCTCCCCGTCTGATGGTGGGTTCCGGGTTGATGGGCAAGCGACCGACAGCGTGCTGACATATCTGAATGAAGATTTGGCGGGGATAGAGGAGCTGTGGGGCCTTGTTTTGGATGTTCGGGAGGCCGCTCCGAACGAGTTAGCTTGGGACGAGTTTGACTCGGCCCCGGCCGGTCGATCCGCTGCTTGCCAAATGGCCTTTCAATCCGTGCTCTCCAATTATCGGATCGTTTTCGAGGTCGGTTCTGCCGACCTTAGCCGAGAAAGTGGGCCAGCGCTTGATCAGCTATTGGCCGTGGCCAGAGGGTGCGACGGGATCGAGGTGCAAGTGCAGGGGCATACGGATTCCTATGGCAACCGGGCCGGTAATATCCGTTTAAGCGAACAGCGCGCTGCTGCTGTGGTCAATTATTTGGCAGGGCGCGGGATTGCCCCAAATCTCTTTGATGCGGTGGGATTTGGTCCGGATCAGCCCGTTGCGTCAAATGATACGCCCGCTGGGCGGTCTGCCAATCGCCGGATAGAATTCCGCGTTCTTGAGAGAGGTTAAGTAGTAATGCTCTGGCTGATCATTCAGATGGGAAGCCTTCTCGGGCTTGCGGCGCTTTTCGGGACCATTATTGGATGGGGCTCACGGGGGATCTTGTTAAAGGGGCGAACGCGTCGCGCCATGGTGGAGCGGGATGTTGCGCAAACTGAGCTTGATCAAGCGCGCGCTGAGCTCGATGGCCTTTATGCTGCACAAAAATCCGGCGTCGCCGCTGCAGCGGAGGCAGGCGATGCCGCATTGAAAAATGAGCTGCAGGAGCGCGAAGAGAAAGTGCATTCTCTGACGTCTGCTTTGGCGGCCTCTCAGCAGCAGCTGGAAAAACTCAAGGAGATGAAGGCCTCTGGTGTGCCTCTGTCGGGAGAGCCGCGAGATAGCGCGGTGTCCACCACCCCCCCAGCGCAGGCGTCGGACGACCGTTTCGACGCACCGATCCATCGACCCAGTGCCGACCTTGAATGGCGAAATCGGTATTTGGAAAGTCGGGTGAGGGTGCTTGAGAGCAAGATGACGGCTCTCAGCGCAGATCTTGAGGCGGCCTCCGCGCCGGTGGAATTGCCGATGCCGGAAGAGGCCCCAGACGCCATTGAACCTGTGGTCGCAGCTTCAGCGGACCATGAGGTGCAGAAGCTTAGCTGGTTGAACGGTTATCTAAGCCGCCGCGCCGCATTTATGGCTGCGCATCCCATAGAGGATCGCGGCAGTTTGTATGCCTCCCCCACGGTTGAAACTCCTGCAGTGTCCGACACTCCTGAGGTCGATGATCTTGGCACTCAGTCCGGCACTGACGTGGATGCGCCCCCGGCAGATGCGCAAGGTGACGCTCAGACGACGAATGGGGCTACCGGCGAAATGGAGCAGGAGCTTGCTCGTTTGCGTTGGCGCAATCGGTACCTGGAGGGACGCCTCGCTTATGTCGAAGGCGATGTGGACCGCAGTGAAGATGCTGTTCAAAGCGGGCGAAGCGTCAATCCTGGCGACGTTGAGGCCTCACATTCAGCGACGGTTGCCGAGCCTCCCATGATCGAGCGTCCGGATGATGATGGCGACGATCTAACCCAGATCCGCGGGGTGAGTTCTGAACTGAAGCGCGCCCTCAATGATATCGGCGTGTGGCGGTTCACGCAGATTGCATCCTGGTCGAAGGAGCATGTGGCTTGGGTGGCCGAGCATCTCTCCGGAGATGCCAGTGCCAATTATCAGGACTGGGTCGAGCAAGCTGACGTTCTTGCCAAGGGTGGCGGCAGCGCGTGACACTGCTGTTCAGCGGCCCTTCAGCTTGCCTCTGTAAAACTGAGCAGAGCTTTGAATACATTTGTATTTTGATTCAGCTCACAAGGCGGTTAATCTGCTTTTGGAAACGCGGAAGAAGGGACCTGCCATGGAAAAACGCATCGATGTTCCAGAGGGGCTGATTGAGACAGCGCCCCGGGTAAACCTTTCTCGCAGAGCGATCATTTCTGGGCTGGCAGCCGGTACAGTGGTGCCGTTTATTCAAGCCTGCACGACCAATCCTGTGACGGGGGCGACACAGTTCATTTTGCCCGGTTTCGATACGGCGACACTCGCTGCGATGTCGACATCGGCCTGGACCGAAATGAAACAACAGACACCACAGTCCAGCGACCGCCGGCTTGTCGGTCGGGTCAACGAAATTTGGGACCGTACAGCCAATGGCCGGACCACGGCGCTCCGAAACGTCTATGGTCAGGATGTGCCTTACAGACCCAATGAATGGGAAGTTGCTGTCTTTGATACGGATGATGTGAATGCGTTTGTTATGCCGGGGCAGCAGGTGGGTGTGTTTCGCGGTATTACCGAGCTGACGGAGAACGATGATCAGCTGGCGTCCGTACTCGGTCATGAAGCGGGTCATATTGATGGACGGCATTCGGCCGCGCGGGCATCGGCGCAGACCACGGCGAGCATTGCCATGGCTGCCGGCCAAATAGCCGTTGCCAACTCCGATTCCCTTCGGCAGTTCGGTCCATCAATCGTGGCTCTTGGCGGGGCTGCCGTCCAATTTGGCGTGTTGTTGCCGTATAGCCGCCAGCACGAGCTCGAGGCCGACCGGCTTGGCGTCGATTACATGCACGAGGGCGGCTACAGCGTGCGCGAGGCCCCACGCCTTTGGGAGCTGATGGCGGCTCAGAGCGAGGGGCAGCGGCCGCCAGAGTTCATGTCGACACATCCAGACCCGAACCGCAGAGCCAACGATTTGCGCAATTACATCAATGCGCGAGGCTATGACCTTGTATAAGGAGTACTGATATTCGGCGCGTTGTTTTCGCTGGGTTTTTTGTTCTCGCTTTTGTCCTCGTATCTGTTTTACAGCGTGGCTTCAAAACGGCCGATCCACCGGACGCGCCGAACTATATCCACGGTGTCGATATTGCCCACTACCAGGGACAGATTGACTGGAATGCCCTCGCTGGGGACGATACGGCCTTCGTTTTTATAAAGGCTACCGAAGGGGTATCCCACGTGGATCCCCGGTTTGAGGAAAACTGGCGCGGGGCGCGGCGGGCAGGTATCTTGCGGGGTGCGTACCACTATTTCACTCCTTGCCTGCCGGGCCGCGCGCAGGCCGAGCACTTTCTCGCGACGGTTCCTGAGGCCCTTCAAACCCTGCCACCCGTGATTGATGCGGAAGATCTGGGGCCCTGTGCTGCGGGCTCCGGAGTAGCCGATGCAACGGGTTATATAATTGATTTTATTGAATATATTGAGGTGGAACGTGGCGTTCGGCCTATCATCTATACGACGAGGCGCTTTTATGAACGCCATTTGAGTGAGGCCTTCGCAGACGAGCGATTCTGGCTCAGCGATTTCTCCGGTCGACCGGATTACGGCCCGAAGAGCTGGGTTTTTTGGCAATATACAGATCGGGGCCGGCGGCGCGGTATTTCCGGCCCTGTTGACCTCAATGTCTTCGCAGGGACCGACACCGAGTTGAGAGCGCTGGCATCTCCCTGAGACACTCACACAGACACCCACTTTTGGCGCGGTGGGTGTTTTGCGGGGATAGAGGCAAATCTATCCAATAGGCTGGGGGCTGAGCTATGATAGCGCCATGGACGAGACTGCTTTTTCCAAACTCACCATGGAGGAACGCAAGGGCGTGATGCGGCTGGCTGAGCTTCGTGTGCGCGGCGGCGAGGCCCCCATTTCTGTGCGCTGCTCGATTGGTATCCCCGAGGCAACCTTTATGCGGGCAGCGGCCCGCGGCCTTTGGCGGCAAAAGGACTTGCAACGGGAAGTGGAGGGCCTGGATCCTCTTCCGCTTGCCTATTATGCCAGGCCAAACTGCGGTCGAACGCATGGCTCTGCAGAGGTCGGCGAAGAGGCTGATCCGGCGGATACTGGCCTGCAGGACCTCGCTAACCTTCTTGACGCTGCCGAGAGCTGCGGGGCTCAAGCGCTGAAGTACTTCCATTCTGGACATCGGGCGAAGGCAGAGGAAAAGCTGAAGGAAGCTGAGCGACTTGCTCGCCTTCACCGCCGCCTGTCCGTGCATATGCCCCCGCAGCCGACGCCAGCGGAACTCGAACAGCAACGTATTGACGCCATGAGTAATGAGGAATTGATCGAAGAGATCAAACGCCGGGCCGGGTTGGTATGAAGGCCCCGGCCTTCCATTCGAGTGTTAGCCTTCTTCGGCGGTTGGCAGTGGTTCGGGGAATGCCGGAGCACCGGGACTGACGCTTGCCAAATAGGCGATGATGTTGACCCGTTCTTCGTCCTTACGTGGGCTGCGCAGTCCGGCATAAGACATTTTGTTGCCGCGCGCGAAGCCACCTATTGGTCAGCCAGTCATTCATGGCCTGATAGGTCCAAGCTCCGTCGATGCCGGAAAGGGCTGACGAATAGGTGTATCCTGGCTTAGCAGCGATATCTGCGCCCATGATTCCGTGGAGGTTCGGTCCAGTGCCGTTCGCGCCGCCTTCGACCCAATTGTGGCAGGCTGCACATTGGCGCATGGCTGATTCGCCGGCAGAAATGTCAGCATTGGCCAGCATCAGGCCAAGATCGAAGGGGGGAGCTGCGTCTTCGTCCCCACCGCTGGGGGCAGCTTCGGCGATCTCAATACGATAGCCCGGGAAATTTTCTTCGGCCCATTTGTTGACGCTCTCATAGTGATGATCGCCATGGTGACCACCCCCGCCGAAAACGGCTGTGGACACCTCGTTCACACCGAAGATGAACAGCACTGTCGCGAGTGCCGCCCCTGCAATCTTGTTAACAAAAAGTTCGCCCATGCTCGTTCAGTATCCCGCTTATCCCTTGGCGTAAACGCTCTGGCACGCTAGCCAGCGCGTTGACACCATAGATAAAATAATTGGCCAAGACATTACGCCAGTTCGCGGCGATCCGCCGCACGGGAAGGCAAAACGCGATGAAGCCTGTGATTGTGATCCCCGCCCGTATGGCGTCCACCCGTCTTCCGGGCAAGCCGCTGGCCGATATTGCCGGACGACCGATGATTGTGCGGGTGTGTGAGCGGGCGCGCGCGGCTGATATTGGTCCGGTCTGGGTGGCTGCTGCAGAATTGGAGATTGCTGAAGTTGTTGAAAATGCTGGATTTTCAGCGGTTTTGACAGATCCCGATCTGCCATCCGGTTCGGACCGGGTGCATGCGGCGCTTGAGGCGATTGACCCTGGCCGATCTTATGAGGCGATCATCAATCTGCAGGGAGATATGCCGACACTGGCACCGGAGGCCCTGCGCGCGGTTCTTGCGCCCTTGATCATGCGAGCAGATTGCGATGTCGCGACCCTCGCTGCGGCGATCGATTCGGATGAAGAGGCTGGTGATCCAAATGTGGTGAAAGCCGTGCTTGGCGCGGCGACCGACAATCAGGCGCGGGCCTACTATTTTTCGCGAGCGACCGTGCCGACGGGTGAGGGGGTCCTTTGGCATCATGTCGGGGTCTATGCTTGGAGACGTATGGCTTTGGACGCATTCGTGGCGGCACCGCCATCGGTCTTGGAGCAGCGCGAGCGGTTGGAACAGTTGCGGGCGCTGGAGCTTGGGATGCGGATTGACTGCGCGGTCTTGCCGGGTGCTGCGCCGAATGGTGTCGACACGGCGGAAGACCTTGAAGCCGCGCGCGCACACTATAGAACGACGCCATGACCGATCGTATTGCCTATCAGGGGGAGCCAGGCGCAAACTCCCATATTGCCTGTTCAGAAGCCTATCCCGACATGGAGTCTATGGCTTGTCGCACGTTTGAGGATGTGTTTGCCGCTGTGGAGCGGGGGGATGCCGCCCTGGCCATGATCCCGGTGGACAATACGATTGCCGGTCGGGTGGCGGACATTCATCACCTTCTTCCGCATACGACGCTTAGTATAATCGCCGAGTATTATCTGCCGATCCGTTTTCAGCTGATGGCGTTGCCGGGGACACGGCTTGCCGATGTGAAGGCGGCGCGGTCTCATATTATGGGGCTTGGTCAATGTCGAAACTTTCTGCGCGAGCATGTGATCGAGGGCATAACGGCGGCTGATACCGCGGGGGCTGCGCGTGAGGTGAAAGAGCTCGGTGATCCCAGTGTGGCGGCGATCGCTCCCCGCCTCGCTGCAGATGTTTATGGGCTGAACGTCCTGGCCGAAAATATCGAGGACGCTGAGCACAACACGACACGGTTTGTGATCATGTCGCGGGACCCCGGGGATTTGATGGTGGATGCGGGCGATGCCGTGACCGCCTTTATCTTCCAGGTTCGGAATATTCCGGCGGCGCTCTACAAGGCGATGGGCGGGTTTGCGACAAATGGCGTAAACATGACCAAGCTGGAGAGCTATCAGCTGGGCGGCTCGTTCACCGCAACGCAATTCTATGCTGAAATCGAAGGCCATCCTGACGAACGGCTCGTTCAGTTGGCCCTGGAAGAGCTGGGCTTCTTCTCTACGCAGCTGAAAATCATCGGTGTGTTTCCGGCCGGAGCGCGGCGGAAGAGCAAATGCTAGTGTCGCTGCCGGACTGTTTTGGCCAAGCGTTTAGCGGTGTTGCGGCGACCAATTGAATCTGCCCGCTGAGCGCGGGTGTGGGTTTGACGTCTTAGCTGTTATGCTAATCCCGCTCTGTCCAGACCTTCAGAATATGATGGGCGACGGCAAGTTCCGGCGGGGCATAATAGTCCGGATGCTGACCTGACATGATTTGACGTGCTTCGGCCTTCGTGAACCATTTGGCATCCTCGATCTCTTTTTTGTCGATCGTGACGTCTTCATTTTCGGCATGGAGGATGAGTCCGACCATTAGGGACGAGGGAAACGGCCAGGGCTGGCTGAAGAGGTACTCTGCTGTTGAGGGATCGGAGCGGATGCCGGCTTCTTCGAAAAGTTCCCGTGCTCCTGCTTGTTCCGGTGTTTCGCCAGGCTCTACAAAACCGGCAAGGCATGAGTAAAACCCTTGGGGCCAAGGGGACTGCCGGCCGAGAAGACATTTGTCATCTTTGACGGCAAGCATGATGGCGACCGGGTCCGTGCGTGGGAAGTGCTCTGCGCCGCAGTTCGGGCAGACGCGTTTCCAACCGGCTTCTGTGACGTCTGAGGCTGAGCCGCACCGTGCGCAGAATTGGTGGGTTCTGTTCCATTCGAATATGGATCTTGCGGTGGAGGCGAGATTTGCTTCGAGGGCGGACATTCTGGGGAAGGCGCTGCGCGGTTCTTCAAACCCGCCAAGGCCTGAAATAGGCGACGTGTCGAGCTTGAAGTCAGTTGACATGTCGAGGGCGAAAATCGGCGTACCTGCCGTGTCGACGCCGAGGAAGATCCGCATGGAGATATTCGCCAAGCTTGCAGCTTGGGGGCCAAGCCAAACCGGCCCGCCATCATCCTGCATGAGCGGTTCGCCTCGCTGGAAAATCAGGACCAGGACATCATTCCTGAGAAAGGCGTCCTCAAGCCAAGCCTCATCGGTCCGGTGATGGGCCGCCCGGTCAATTGGGTTTGCAGCGAGAGGGATGCTGGTCATTCGGCGTTCGCAGATACTATGCGGATTTTCAGGGCCGTGTCAGTTTTGAGCCATGTGCTGGCTGCTGTGACGAGATCTTCCCTGGTGATGGACGCATAGACGTCTGCAGCCGTGCGCCAGCGCTCGAGGCGATTTGGATCCGTTTGGGCTTCATCGACGATCGCAAGCCAGGCCCCATTGCGTTCACGGGACTCTTCGATGTTCTCCAGAATGGGTTGGCGCGCGCGCTGTAGCTCATCTTCCGTGATTCCACCTTCTGCCATGTCCTGCGTGATCTGATCGACGGCGTCCTGAACAAGATCCACGTCGCCCGGATCGACCTCGCTGACAGCGGCGATGTAGCCAAACCCTGGAAACAGGTTGGAGGCACTTGAGCTGGCACTCGGAGAATAGGTTGCGCCCAAATCTTCGCGCAGGGTTTCGGTCAGCTTCAACCTCATAATGGCGCGGAGCAAATCGCGCGTATACGCACTTTTCTGATCAAAGCCATCTGTCGTCGGCCAGTATGTCAGGGCAAGCGCTTTGTCGGCAGGTCCCTCATGGGTCAGGCGGATGGGTGTGCCGTCACTCGGGAAGCGGACTGTTTTTGCCGCGTCAAAAGGAAGGGGATCTGCCAGTCGTTGGGGCAGGGCTCCAAAGGTTTGGGCCACAGCGGAAATCGCGGCATCTTCATCGAAGTCTCCGACCATCCCGATCTCGACAGCCCCTTCGGAGAACGCGCGCGCGAGCACGGGTTTCAAATCGTCAAACGTGTACCTTTTGAGATCTTCTTGGGCAGCGATGCCGAACCGAACATCGCCGCCGCGGATGATGCGTTCGACGTCTCTTTGGACAATGCCAGACGGTTCTGCATCCAAGGTCGGATAAAAGATATCCACCAATTGTTGGTATTGGGCTTCGGCTTCGGGGCGAAATCCCGGAGCGGTGAGGCTTGCGGCAAGCACTTGCATCTGCAGGAGCAGATCGTCTGGTGTTGTTGTTGCGCTCGCGCCGAAGCTGCTTCCCCCTGCGTTCAAACCAAAACTCACGCTGCGCCCAGCGAGCAGGGTTTGCAATTCGTCGACACTATGGGCTTCCAGGCCACCTTGCGGGAATGCGGCGGCCATGAAGAAGCTGAGGCCATCCTTGTCCGCTGGGAACTCCAATTGGCCGCCTCCGACCCGCAAGCTAATGCGGATGCGGGCATCTTCGAAGTCCGTCTTTTTGAGATTGAGGCGGACATTGTTCGCAAATCGCAGGGTGCGGATGTCGAGATCATCGACCCTTGCGTCAGATACGATCTCACCCGGTGTGCCAAAATTGGTATAGGCGAAGGCAGCGGTGCCGGTCGTTGCCGGCGGCTCGACCGCTACGCCTGTGCTCTCCGTCCAGGCGGTCAGGATTTTCTCTCGGGCCTCATCGATCTCCACATTGTTCGACAGGTGAATGAGTGGGCCTGCGCCGTCCGTCCATTGTGCGATGAGGGCCGCATTAATGTCCTCGACCGTGATTTCGTCTGCGAATCCTTCGAACCGTTCGAGGGCTGAGGCCGGCGTGGTGAACACATTATCGCTGTGAATGGCGCTGGCGATTCTCGACGCGAGGCCGGTGCTTGTCTGGGTTCCAGCTTGGTCCGCAGCGTTTTTGAGCCCTGTCCGGATATTTGCAATCTGTTCGTTCAGTTCGGCTTGGGTGACGCCGAAGTCCAGTGCGCGGCGGAGTTCCTGCTCGCCTACTGCCAGGGCCAGTGGCCAGTTTTCAGGCGTTGTGGTGATGTCGACGGAGGCGGTTTCTCCGATGTCGAAATAGTCGGAGTGGCTCGCCTGCGCGCTCAGAAACGGCGCATCCTCCTGGCGCGACAGCGTGGCGAAGCGGCGGCTTAGAATGGCGTTTGCGATGGTCCGCATCAGACGCTTGCGGCGGTTTTCTGAGGTGTCCGGTTTCGGTTCGCTTGGCCGTGTTGTCGTAATCGAAATGAAGGTCGGGACATCGGGGTCATAGAAGAAGGCTGCGTCGAGAGGCCGATCGTCTGACAGAGTGCCGATGGCGGCGTCTGGTCCCGGGTTACCGACAGCCTGCCAGTCGCCAAAGGTGTCGATGATACGGGCTTCGATGTCATCGGCATCGATATCGCCGACCATAATCAGAGCTGTCTTCTCTGGGCGGTAATAGCCTTCATACAGTTCGCGGAAGCGCTCCGCAGGTGCGTTCTCGATGACGCCGATTTCCCCGATCGGCAGACGATCCGTGATAATCGTGTCCGGCGCGATAAAAGCGGAGAGGTTCTTGAAGCGGCGAAGCCCGAAGGAATTGCGCAGGCGTTCTTCGGCCAAGATGACCCCGCGCTCGCTTTCGATGGCTTCGGAGGCGAGCGTCAGATTGCTTGCGGTTTCGCGCATCAGGAACAGGCCGGTCTCAAGCATTTCGTCGTCAACGGATGGGAGATCCAGCTGGTACTGTACCTGATCGAAACTGGTGAAGGCGTTGGTGTCAGCCCCGAACGCCAGGCCAAATCGTTCGAGAATCTTGACCATTTCGCCTTCTGGTACATTGGTCGAGCCGTTAAAGGCCATATGTTCCAGAAAGTGAGAGAGGCCGGCCTGGTCATCACGCTCATTCAAAGAGCCCCCGTCGATGCGCATGCGGAGCGCTGCGGTGCCGCTCGGCGTATCATTCTCGAGAATGGCATAGCGCATGCCATTGTCGAGCTGGCCGTAAACGACGGCTGGGTCCGGTGCGAGGTCGCTTGCGTCGTGGGGCCAGACGATGTTGGCGGGCGGTGTCGGTTCCGTCGCCGAGGGGGCTCCGCAGGCTGCTGTAACTGTCAGCATGATTGGGATGGCAATGGTGAGCAGCGAGGTGCGAAGAGTCATGGGCGCGCTTCCTTTGAAACAGTCGCGCGGACATTATCTGCTTTGCTCGCTGGCGCAACTCACACCGTCGCTATCATGCATGCCTGGTTTCAGCTGAGATGCCAGCTTCCGCTACTCAGCCGCGCGCAAGAGAACGTCCAAGCGTTGCAGATAAGAGAGCCAGGCCTTTCGTCCGGCTGCAGACAAGTGCACGCGCGTCTGTGGACGCCGGCCGACAAAGCGTTTTTCGAGTTTCACGTATCCCGCGTCTTCGAGTTTGCGAAGATGCGTCGACAGGTTGCCGTCGGTCGCTTTCACTTTGTCTTTCAGCTCGCCGAATATAGCTGGGCTTGCCGAGGCG
Source organism: Pseudomonadota bacterium (assembly GCA_039817885.1). Taxonomy (GTDB): domain Bacteria; phylum Pseudomonadota; class Alphaproteobacteria; order Caulobacterales; family Hyphomonadaceae; genus CALLCD01. The sequence goes on from JBCBUY010000020.1 coordinate 29,395, forward strand.
AGGTACGCCATGATTCCCAGCCGCAGCCGCCCGTGAATGACATCATCAAGGGCGGAGTGATCGAAAGGGTTGTCTTCACCCGCCATGGATCAAACGATCGCCTTTGGCTCGGCGCGAAGCGATGCAAATCCAGGAATAATCTGGATCGCAATATTACCGGCCGCCGCGAGCAAGTAGATTTCCGGCATGCCCAGCAGGGCGGCCGTGATCACTGATAGGACAAGGGCCAACATAACCCGCCAGTGCGCGGCCTGCGTGCCGAAGAGTTTTGCCGACAGGGCGATCATCACGGCGTATAAGGCAAAGGCGATTGGAATGATCATATCGAACAGCACCGTCGGTTGCCCCCGAACAATAACACTTATCGCAATCGCTATGACGATGCCGAATATCGCCAGATTCACAATCGGCCAGCCAGCGGCCTCGGCCTTGTTGCCAGCGGTCGACAGTCCGGGTTTGTCACGTAGGGAGAGCTTTAGGACCAGGGTGCCGATCGTGCCAAGGATCATCATGGTCAGCCAGACCAGGCCGATCATGGCTGGCTCGATGGGCAATATCTGGCGTACAATGGCCCAATGGGTCACTAAAGCGAGGGTGGCGAGGGTTCCCCACATTACGGCAAACCGGCCTGACAATGATGGCGCTGTTGCCCCTTCTTCCGCCATGGCCCGGGCAAAGGCGATGTCTTCAGCGAGGGATGGCTTGTTCATTGCAATCTCCATTACTTTGGAAAACAAAGTATGAGAAATGTAAAAGTTGTCAAGATCTTCCTAGGATACTTGCGACATTGAGGCGGCCGCTTTTCGAACCGGTGCGAAACTCATGCGGTGAATGGGGGAGGGGCCGAGCCGGGTGAGCGCGTCGGAGTGGACTGCTGTTCCATATCCCTTATGTCCGGCGAATCCGTATCCTGGATATGTTTTGTCGAGTTCGATCATCAGCCGGTCGCGTGCGGTTTTCGCGAGGATGGAGGCGGCCGAGATACAGGGTTCGGTAAGGTCGCCCTTGATGATGGTCTGCGCCTCGCAGGGCAGGCCATCTGGCGCATCGTTTCCGTCAATCAGGATGCAAGTCGGTGCGATGCCCAGGCCTTTCACTGCGCGCCGCATGGCCAGATGATTGGCTTGGCGGATGTTCAGCTCATCGATTTCTTCCGGGCTCGCCCAACCAATATGCCATGCTAGAGCTTTCGTCTTTATCTCTGTTTCCAGCGTCAGACGTTTCTTTTCACTCAATTTTTTGGAGTCCGTGAGGCCGGTGATAGGGGCGGCTGTGTCGAGGATTACCGCCGCTGTTGTGACCGGGCCGGCCCAAGGTCCACGTCCGGCCTCGTCGATCCCGCAAATTCTCTCTAAAAGGGCCATAAACTCAGTGAACACGATTCTGCAGGAGAGCCCAAAATGACAGAAGCCCGCATTATACGCTTCCATGAGACTGGCGGCCCGGATGTATTGGTGGGGGATACGGTGACCGTCGATGCGCCTGGGCCTGCTGAGGTCATCATCCGGAACACTGCGATTGGTCTCAACTTTATTGATACTTATCACAGAACTGGATTGTATCCGGTCGAGTTGCCGTTCATTCCCGGTACTGAGGGCGCGGGTGTCATCGAAGCGGTTGGCAGTGATGTCGCTCACGTGTCCGAAGGGGATCGTGTGGCCTATCTTGCGCCCGGGGGCGCATATTCGACACACGCAAAAATACCCGCAGGCTCGGTGGTGAAGCTGCCCGATTTTGTCGATGATGAGACGGCGGCGGCGACCTTTCTGAAGGGACTCACGGCGTGGATGCTGCTCTTTGAAGTGTATAAGGTTCGGCCGGGTGACACGGCGCTTATTTGGGCAGCCGCAGGAGGCGTCGGGTCACTGATCGTGCCGTGGGCGGCGAGCCTTGGCGTGAAGGTGATTGGGATTGTGTCCACCAAACGTAAGGCGGAGCGCGTGCTGGAGAACGGTGCGAGCCATGCTGTCCTCGTGACGGAGGATATTGCCGCCAAGGTGCAAGAGCTCACCGATGGTAAGGGGGTTGATGTGGCGTATGACAGTGTTGGCAAGGACAGTGCCGAGGTGTCGATCCGGTCCTTGCGACCTCGCGGTTGGTTTGTGACCTATGGGAATGCGTCGGGGCCTGTGGATCCGATTTCGCCCGGTCGACTTGGTCTTGCAGGATCCGCTGTCATGACTCGGCCATCCCTGTTTGATTTTGTTGGAACACCGGAAGAGATTGGCAGAGGCGGTGCGGCCTTGTTTGGAGCACTCCGTGTGGGGACAATCAAGGCAGAGATCGGGCAGAGATACGCGCTGTCGGATGCGGCCGAAGCACACCGGGCATTGGAAGCTCGCCAGACCATGGGGAGTACTGTGCTGCTGCCTTAGTCCTCCATGCGTTGGAGGTTTCCCTGATATCGAACGAGGAGCCCGATCAGGGGCAAGGCGATCGAAACGTCAAAACGGGTACTTCCATTCGTGGTTTCGCTCTCTCGCGTATCGCTTATGGGCAGCACGAAATGCGGGATCGGGATTCCAAATATTTGGCCGCCGGTGACCGGATAGTGCAGGTGTGTGCCGTCCCAATGCAAGCCAACTTTAAACCTGAACAGGCCGAATTGCTCGTTGATTTCGCCTGCAGGCGCATTTGGTAAGCGTGATAGATTGGAGACGAAACGATGGGTGCCGAATGTCCGTATCCAGCGTTCTCCCGAGGCCGTCGGCAGTTGAAGGACTTGGACCGGCAGGGTGTCGCCTGCTGGCGGAAATCTGAATAGAGTGGCGACGGCCTTCGCAATCAGATTCCGACCACGCTGTACACGCGCGGTGCCTCGCCATACTTGGCGGGCATTGACGGTGTGGAGCATCTGTAGCCCAGCTGGCAGCTGCTCAAAGGTGCCGCCCAGTGCGTCCTTGAAGACCGAAGACATTACTCGATTAGCCGTGCCCGAACCTCCGGGCTGGGTATGGGGCAGGTGTCGCGCTGGAACAGTTTCCGGTTGTTCGCAATGCGCCGGTAGATCCAGTCAGAGATTGGGCGCGGTACTCCCCGAAGGATGATGGCTGTCTTCCAGACGCCGCCCAAGGCGACAAGGGTTTCGGTGAAGACGTCAAGATTCTTATAGAGCCGACCGTTCACGCGGAGGAGCGCGGTTTCCATCAGATCGGGGTCGAGTTTGGCGGTTCGGTAAACGGCGCGGCCGAGCGCGGATTGTGCGGTCATAAGGGCAAAATGGTTGCCGCGATCATGCTTCACGAGGAAATGGACAAAGCGCGAGCACATGGCGCATTCGCCGTCGTAGACGTAGAGATCGCCTGCATAGGTGTTCGCTGGTTCCGTGTGTTCCGTCTTCGGTGTCATCGGTCAGCCTTTACATCGCAACAATTATATTGGGGCGCAGGCCTTGAAGTGAAGTGCGGCGAAGTGTGCGTTCGTACGGAGCATCTTAACCCAGCATTGGGAAATTCTCAGATCGAAGCGAGGATATGTTCACCCTCCCATTATACGCTTCCACTGTGGAGGTGGACTATGCTGATCAGAGTCGGCGCGATCATCATGCTTGCTGCAGGTCTGGGCGTTGTCCTTGCTGATGCTGGGAAGGCACCCCTTGCGGAGCACCCGACCACAGAACGCCCAATCACAGAACGCCCAATCACAGAACGCCAAGCCGCTGTGCAAGATATATCCGTGAAGCTTGCGCCCCCCGCAGCGCCCCCAGCTGTGCCGGCGCGACAACGTGCTGAGCCAAGGCAGCAGGCCCGTGAGCGAGGCAGAGACCGAGCGCGCGAACTGGAACGAGAGCTTCGTCAGCCGAAGGATTACGAGATCGTCTATCTGGGGTCAGAGGCGTGCCCCGCCTGTCGCCGGTGGGAGGCCGATCAGTATGCCGATTGGCGACGCGATCCTGTTCGCCGGAAAGTTCCTGTGCGGATGGCGGAGGTTGAGCGTTTTTCGATCAATCGCGGGGTCCGGGGCGAAAATTTCGGACGCTATCACTGGATCTATGAGCGCGCTTTCAAAGGGCAACGGTTTGCGTTCCCGGCTTTCGTTCTTATGGACGGACGCGACATCGTAGATGCGGGAACAGGGGCGTCTTCCTGGCGTCGCTTCGTGCGCGTGGCTCGGGACGAGGTTCGATATGCGGACTGGCGAGAGGGCGTTATCCGGGCCCAGCGCGAGGCTGACAGAGCAGCGCGCTAAGCAAAAGAAAAGGGCGGTCTGAAGAGACCGCCCTTTCGTGTTTTGTCGGTTGGAATAGCTCCTGCCGGAGCCTTGGGTTGCTCCTGCCGGAGCCTTCTAAGCCTAAATTCGGTCCACCGGACCGAATTTTCCGCAAAGCGGACTGGCTTAGAAGCCCATTCCGCCCATGCCGCCCATATCCGGCATGCCGCCACCGGGCATGGCTGGTGCAGCAGACTCATCCTTTGGCGCTTCTGCAACTGCGGCTTCTGTCGTGATCAGAAGACCGGCAACAGAGGCAGCGTTTTGCAGGGCCGAGCGGACAACCTTGGCGGGGTCAACAATACCCATCTCGATCAGGTCGCCATATTCTTCGGTCTGAGCGTTGAAGCCGTAGCCTTTGCCGCGGCCTTTTGCGACGGCGTTGACGACAACAGAGCCTTCAACACCGGCATTCTCAGCAATCTGACGAAGCGGAGATTCCAGCGCTTTTGAGACAATGTCGATACCGGCCTGCTCATCATCGTTCAGGCCTGTGACGTCGATATTGCCGGCTGCACGGAGAAGCGCAGAGCCGCCACCTGGAACGATGCCTTCTTCGACCGCAGCGCGGGTCGCGTTCAGAGCGTCGTCAACGCGGTCTTTCTTCTCTTTCACTTCGATCTCGGTGGCACCGCCAACCTTGATGACAGCGACACCGCCTGCAAGCTTCGCAAGGCGTTCTTGCAGCTTCTCGCGGTCGTAGTCGGAGCTTGTATCTTCGATCTGTGCGCGGATCTGGGAGACACGTGCTTCGATGTCTTTCTTAGCACCAGCGCCATCAACGACGGTCGTGTCGTCTTTGGAGATGTTCACGCGCTTGGCTGTGCCGAGCATGTCCATGGAGACGTTTTCGAGCTTGATGCCGAGATCTTCGGAGATGACTTGGCCCCCTGTGAGGACAGCGATGTCCTGCAGCATGGCTTTGCGGCGATCGCCGAAACCTGGTGCTTTCACAGCGGCGATTTTCAGGCCGCCGCGCAGCTTGTTCACAACCAGAGTTGCCAGCGCTTCGCCGTCTACGTCCTCTGCGATTATCAGAAGCGGCTTCTGGCTCTGCACAACGCTTTCGAGGATTGGCAGCATTGGCTGGAGCGAAGACAGCTTCGACTCGTGAAGCAGGATCAGCGGATCGTCGAGTTCGGCGATCATCTTGTCTGCATTGGTGATGAAGTAAGGCGACAGGTAACCGCGGTCGAACTGCATGCCTTCAACGACGTCGAGTTCAGTTTCGAGTGACTTGGCTTCCTCAACGGTGATCACGCCTTCATTGCCAACTTTCTGCATGGCTTCGGCGATCATCGCACCCACAGTTGTGTCACCGTTCGCAGAGATGGTGCCAACCTGGGCGATCTCTTCGTTGGTTTTCACTTTCTTGGAGTGGTGGGCGAGGTCGGAAACGACTTCTGTCACCGCTTTGTCGATGCCGCGCTTCAGATCCATCGGGTTCATGCCGGCGGACACGCGCTTCATGCCTTCGCGGACGATGGCTTGAGCCAGAACCGTCGCTGTCGTGGTGCCGTCACCGGCCACGTCATTGGCTTTGGACGCCACTTCGCGGACCATTTGTGCGCCCATGTTTTCGAACTTATCGGACAGCTCGATTTCTTTGGCGACGGTGACACCGTCTTTGGTTGTGCGCGGCGCACCGAAGGATTTTTCGATCACGACGTTGCGGCCTTTGGGACCGAGCGTCACTTTCACTGCGTTGGCGAGGACGTCCACACCGTGCAGCATTTTGGAGCGGCTATCGGCTCCGAATTTTACGTCTTTAGCAGCCATGGCTGTATAACCTCTTGTTTGAAGTCAGAATTTTGGGGAAGGAGCTTACTCGACAACGCCGAGAATGTCGCTTTCCTTCATGATCAGCAGCTCTTCACCGTCAACGGAGACTTCTGTGCCAGACCATTTGCCGAACAGGATGCGGTCGCCGGCTTTCACGTCCATGGGGACGATTTCATTGTCGTCGCCGCGTGCGCCTGTGCCCGTGGCGACAACTTCGCCTTCCTGGGGCTTTTCCTTTGCTGTATCAGGAATGATGATCCCGCCAGCGGTTTTTTCTTCCTCTGCGACGCGGCGCACAAGCACACGGTCATGGAGTGGACGAAATTTCATATCTATCCCTCTTGTTTTCAGGTCGATAAGTTGGATGTTCCTCACGAATTAGCACTCATCCAAAACGAGTGCTAATTCTGTGGCGGCAAGTAGGTGATCGGACTGCAGACGTCAACAGGTGCAGGAGAATTTTTGTTTCCTGGTCGCCGGCTTTTGCGGTTGATTTACGCGTTCACCGTGCGTCGGGCGGGCGTTCGCTTGCCGTTTTTCTGGTTGTTGCGTCTGCGTTGACCGGGTTTGGAGTGGTTTTGTCCGCGCGGCGGAGTGCCCGGATGGCCACGTCCTCGACCCGGTCCTTTTGGTTTGCGAACGCGCGCTTTGGGATCAGGCGTTGGAAGAATGACATCTTCACACCCTTCCGGTGTCGGCAGAACATCGATGGTGATCCTTGAGACCTTCTCGATCTCTCGCAGAAAGTAAAGCTCGTCCTCGGCAACGAGGGAGATAGCTTTGCCGCCGCGCCCCGCACGCGCCGTCCGTCCGATGCGGTGCACATATTGCTCAGCGACGTTTGTCATCTCGAAGTTTATCACATGGCTGATACCTTCGATGTCGATTCCTCTGGCGGCGATATCGGTTGCGACGAGCACACGGCACGCGCCATTTTTGAAGGCCTGAAGCGCTTTCACGCGCTGCGGCTGAGTCTTATTGCCATGAATGGCTTGGGCTTTGAGGCCATGGGCGAGAAGCTTGCGTACGACTTTGTCCGCGCCGTGCTTCGTGCGTGTGAAGACCAGTGCCCGATCGATTGTCGGATCTTGCAGGATGACATTCAGCAGTTTCAGCTTATCGCCATTGGCGACATGAAAAACGCCCTGATTTACGCGTTCTGCAGTCGTGCTCTCGGGGGTCACCGAGACGCGTACGGGATCTTTCAGATACTTCTGAGCAAGGTCACCGATGGCTTTCGGCATGGTCGCAGAGAAGAGCAGGGTTTGCCGTTCATCGGGGACACGCGCCATGATCTTCTTCAAATCGTGGATGAATCCCATATCGAGCATCTGGTCGGCTTCATCGAGAATGAGTACTTCCAAGTCGTCGAAGTGGACGGAGCCCTGATTCATAAGATCCACGAGGCGGCCGGGCGTTGCCACGAGAATGTGGCACCCCTTGTTCATATCGCGGATCTGCCGGTTAATTCTCACACCACCGAAAACGCTTTGTGTCACGCAGTCGGTAAAGCGCGCATAGTTACGGAAACTCTGGGTGATCTGCCCTGCAAGCTCCCGCGTTGGAGCGAGGACCAGGACGCGGCAGGATTTCGATTTGCGCGGCGAAGGATGCCGGACCAGGCGGTCGAGTGTGGGCAGGGCGAAGGCGGCTGTCTTGCCGGTTCCTGTCTGGGCGATACCCAGGAGATCGCGTTTGTCGAGCAGGTGCGGAATGGCCTGTGCCTGTATGGGCGTCGGCGTGTCATAACCTTGATCCGTGATTGCTTTCAAAACCTGCTCTTGCAGGCCTAGTTCCATGAATTTTGTCAAAAGTAGTGTCTCTTAAAATAATGGCGCGCACGACAACTCGCTCCGCACCGGAAGCCCGTAAATGAATTCGGGCGGTTGTTCGGGGCGGTCCGCGTGAAATGGACTGCATATGATTTTGGCGTCTGAAGGGGGAGGCTCTAACCGATCGGAAGTCCGAACGCTGCGACTCACGCTGCCAGCCCCATGCACACAATGCTGCGCTGCGACATCGCCCATGTGGCTGCGATCGGACCGTTCGTCAACTCATTACTGAAGAGATCAGATTATAGTTGTTCAAATGCCGTGATGAGTTCGGACATATCTTCAGGTGGTCGCGCTTCCAATCGCAAGGTCTGTCCTGTCACCGGGTGCTGAAATCCGAGCACGGCGGCGTGCAAGGCTTGGCGTGTCATTTTGCGGGCGAGGGTGGTCGCGTCGATAAAAGCATCACCAGAGCCCCAGGCTTTGATGCCGCGCTGTCGACCATAGACGGGATCACCGATCAGCGGTGCGCCGATATGGGCCATATGAACCCGGATCTGGTGGGTGCGTCCGGTTTCTAGCCGGCATTCGATCAGGGCCGCAGCGGGGAGGCCTGACCCCTTGTCGAGCTGGCCATAGGTCGCCCGGGCCTTGTAGTGGGTGACAGCATGGCGACCGGCCTCGGAGGCCGGATCTCGCACCACGGCCATTTTCTTCCGGTCGGAGGTCGAGCGGGCAATGCGCGTGTCGACCGTGCCAGTGAGGGGACGCGGAGCGCCTCTGGTGAGGGCGAGATACATGCGCTCGATCGAATGGGCAGCGAATTGTTCGGACAGGCCGGCATGGGCGACCTCAGTCTTCGCGGCCACCATCACGCCGGTGGTCAGCTTGTCGAGGCGATGGACAATGCCTGGTCTTTCGACACCACCAATGCCGGAGAGCGTTCCCGCGCAGTGATGGAGGAGCGCGTTGACGAGTGTGCCGGACCAGGTTCCAGCGCCGGGATGCACGGCCATGCCGGCGGCTTTGTTGAGCACAATCAAATGATCGTCCTCATGGAGGATGTTGAGGGGCAGGTCTTCTGGTTCGGGGGTGGCCGGGACCGGGTCTGGCCGTTTGAGGGCGTATTCGGCACCGGAGATGATCTTCGCCCGTGGGTCTTTTTCGATTGTGCCATCAACTTCCAAAGCGCCGTCCTGCACGAGCGCCTTTGCGCGCGAGCGGGACAGGGTTTCGAATTGTTGCGACAACCAGAGATCCAGGCGTGTGCCGGCATCTTCATCGCTCGCATAGGCCGTCAGAATTTCCATGGCGGCTGACTAGCAGACTTCCCATGGTCTCGTCACCGATCCGTCATGCTGACATGATAGCGGCTCTTGCGGTAAAGACATCATAGAACAGACGATAGACGGCTAGGAGAAGACAATGACCGACCTTACACGGCGCGGAGCCCTCGGCTTATTCGGAGGCGCAGCAGGGCTTGCCGGCTGCGCAACCCCGGCTTTGACGGACGATGTGGCAGCTTATGCTGGAGATGTTGCCTTTGAGCATGGCGTGGCTTCAGGGGATCCGTTGTCGGATCGTGTCGTGATCTGGACCCGGGTCACACCGCTTTCCGGGGACGGGCCGATCACTGTTCGCTACCTGATGGTTGATGAGGGTGACGATGCCCAGCAATTCACTGGTGAGTTTGTGACCAGCGCGGCGCGAGATTTTACGGTCAAGGTCGATGTTGATGGTCTGAGTGATGGCCGGAGCTATCGATACGTGTTCAGTGTGGATACCGAAGCTGGCGAAGTTCGATCTTCAGAAGGACGTACACGGACGGCGGCTGCGTCTGGAACGACACCGGTGAGAGCCGCTGTCATCTCGTGTTCGAATTTCCCGTTCGGCTATTTCAACGTTTATGAAGAGATATCCAAGCTGACGGATTTGGATCTCGTGATCCATCTCGGTGACTATATTTACGAATATGGCAATGACGGTTACGGCGCTGAGGTGGGAGAGGCTCTTGGCCGGCCCCATGATCCACCCCATGAAATCCTCTCGCTTGATGATTACCGCCGCCGGCATGCCCAGTACAAGGCAGATGCGTCGCTCCAGAAAGCGCACGCAGCCGCTCCGTGGCTCTGCACCTGGGATGATCATGAGAGCACGAACAATTCCTACCGGACGGGGGCGCAAAACCATAATGAAGGTGAGGGCCTCTGGACAGACCGGAAGCAACGCGCTGTGCAGGTCTATCTTGAATGGATGCCGGTGCGTGATCCGGCTCCCGGTGTGCCGCGCGCTGCCATTTGGCGTAGTTTTGACTTTGGTGATGTGGCGACCATTACCTGTCTAGAAAGCCGTTTGACGGGGCGGTCCGAAGAGATCAGTTGGGGGGCGGAGCTTGCCGATGTTGACCCTAGCGACATTCCGGAGACGGCCGCTGAGGTGCTTGGCCGGGTCAGCGATCCCTCCAGGACAATGCTGGGAGCTGAGCAAGAGACGTGGCTTGACGAGCGTTTCTCAGCGTCTGCGGAGGCCGGAAAGCCCTGGCATGTGCTTGCCAACCAGGTGATCATGGCGGAAGTCCGCCTGCCAAATCTGGCCGCAAGCCTCACGCCTGAACAGATCGGGGGGGCCGTTGCTGCTGCGGGCGAGAATGGCTCCTTTGTTGAGCTTATGGTTGGGTTTTCCGCCCTTGGTCTTCCGTCAAACCTGGACGCTTGGGATGGGTTTCCAGCGGCGCGTGAACGCCTGTATGCGTCGGCTGCCAAAGCGGGTGTCGAACTGATCACATTGACGGGCGACACTCATACGGCTTGGGCAAACCCACTCAAAGATAAGTCAGGCAATGATCGCGGGGCCGAGTTTGGTTGTACGTCGGTGACGTCGCCGGGCATTGGCCAGTTTTTGCCAACGGTTGATGATCTTGGTCAGATGTATGCCGATGCGAATGACCAAGTTTACTGGTTCGACCCGCATGGTCATGGATTTGTGTTGGTGACGTTTCGAGATGATCGGGTGGATGCGGAGTTCCGTAAGGTTTCAACGGTTGCTGCGCCTGATTATGAGGCTCATACCGAGGCTGTGTTCACCTACACAAAAGATGTTGGGCTGCAGCAGGTCTAGCGTGTTTAGCGGATCGGATTTGGCGTGGCAGGTAGCTCAGCCAGGTCTTCTGCGCTGTGCTGGATGACTACCCGCGCGTCTGTCTCGGTTGCAAGCGCTTCGAAGACCTCCATGCTGGCAAGCGTTTGCGCTTCATCGTGATTGAAGCTCGGCACACGTTTCAGGGCTCTGCTTTCTCGGCGATGATATAGATCGCCGGTCAGAAGCATGGGACCGGCTTCCGGCAAGTTGACGAGCAGGGATGTGTGGCCTGGGGTGTGCCCCGGGGTTGAATAGATGATCACCGAACCATCCCCAAACACATCTTTTTCACCCGTGAATTGCTCGGTCTCCAGCGCCGCGAAGTCAACAAAGGGGTTCTGTGCGGGATTGTCCGTTTGATCGTCCGCAGCAGCCCCTGATTCTTCGCTGATAGGGGGGAACATCAGAGCGTATTCCTCTGCGTGGACAATCCATGTGCTGTTCGGGAATTGGCCGGCTTGCCCTGAATGGTCAAAATGGCTGTGCGAAATGGAGATGTACTCGATATCGTCGGGCATCAAGCCGAGCTCGGTCAGCTGTTCGGTAATCGTGAAGCTCATCGAGACGGTGAAGATGTTGGTTTGTTGTGGCTCGGTGCCGGCAAGTTCGGTGGGCAGGCCAAGATCCCAGATCAAATCCCCGTTCGGGTGCCTGATCAGGAAACAGGAATTCCCGAAGGCCGCCATCTGGCCGGCATAATCGCCCGCCGTGGAGAAGACGTCGAGGTTCGACACTTCCACCACGCCGCAATCGAGAATGTACATCTGCAGAGCTTCGATGGCGGCGGATGGTTCGGTCCGAGCTTCGGCTGACGGCTCTGCGTCTGGTTCTGCAGTTTCGATCGCGTCTTGTTCTGCTTGCGAGCAGGCCGCCATGGCCAACAGGCATGCAAGGCCCAATTGCTTCAACATGTCCAACACCTCTGTTCGAGCTGTTTGTAGTTAACGGCTTTCGGACTTTTTCAAAAGACGATCCCCTTCAATTTGCCTGTAAAAGCAGCTCTTGCGTCCTGTGTGACAGGCCGCTCCGACCTGCTTGACTTTGAGGAGTATGGTGTCCTGGTCACAGTCGATCAGAATGTCGACAATTGTCTGGGTGTGTCCCGATGTCTCGCCCTTTATCCATAATTTTTTGCGAGATCGCGACCAATAGGTTGCGCGTCCGGTCTTGATCGTTTTTGCCAAGGCCTGCGCGTTCATCCAAGCCATCATTAGAACTTCGCCGGTTTCAGCGTCCTGAGCGATGGCCGGAATCAGCCCTTGTGCATTGAATTTCGGGCGTAATTCAGACGTTCTGTTCTGCTCGGTCGCAGAGAAGAGTGGGGGAGGAAAAGACTTGGCCATCGGGGTGTTCACTTTGTAAACTCGAACAATCGAGACACATAGCGAACCGATCCGCCAACCACAATTGGCTTCGTCACGCAGGGGAGTGCGGTCATGGGGCGACCTATTCAGATTGTAGAAGTGGGACCGCGGGACGGCCTGCAGAATGATGCGGCCGATCTGACGTTGAACCAGAAGCTTGAATTCATTCAACGGCTGGAAGCGTGCGGTGTTCGACGTCTGGAAGCCGGGAGCTTTGTATCCCCCAAAGCGGTGCCGAAAATGGCTGATAGTGCGGAGATTTTTCGGACGCTTGAGCACACAGAGGGTCAGTCGCGTATTGCCCTTGCTCTGAATGAAAAGGGGATGCGCCGTGCGATCGACGCGGCTGCTGATGAGATCAATTTCGTGCTTGTCGCGGGGGAGGGATTCGGTCGGCGCAATCAGGGCATGAGCCCGGCGGAAAGTGTCGACATGCTGAATCAATGTGCGCCCCTTGCCCATGAAGCGGGCATTCCCCTGTCGGCCACCATATCCGTTGCCTTCGGAGACCCGTATGATGGTGAGATAGATCCGTCCGTGGTGGTCGGTCTGGCCGAGCGGGCGGCCTCGGCTGGGATTGTCGAGCTTGCGCTCGGGGATACAATCGGCGCGGCGACCCCCTGGGCGGTGCGCGGTATGATCGAGCACCTTAAGGGTGCCGTACCGGATGTTCCTCTCCGGCTGCACTTTCACGATACGCGCGGACTTGGCCCGGCCAATGTGTTTGCGGCGGTGGAGGCGGGCGTCGACATTATCGATGCGAGCTGCGGGGGCATTGGCGGCTGTCCCTTTGCGCCGGCGGCCACGGGCAATGTGGCGACAGAGGATGTGGTTTTCATGCTGGAGCGAGCCGGCTTTGAGACGGGCATAGATCTTGGCCAGATGATTGAAACCGCGATATGGCTTGAAGGTGTGCTTGGTCACCCGATAAGCTCTTCCTTGAGCCGGGCGGGCGCGTTCCCGTCCCCAAACACTGCGACCGTTACCTGATCGCGGGGCGGCCGTTTGCACGAATATGTGAACGGATGCGCCGCGGTAAACATCGCTCTTTCGACGAATAAGTAAAATTCACACCGGAAACCTGAAATAACCGTGTCGCAAGTTCGCTTACCCTTTTCTCGTTGGGAGAAATAAAACCTCTCGATCGTATTTCAGAGGAAACACAAATGGCGCGCACGGTCGTGACAAAGACACATATATTATCTGCACTTTTTTCAATATTTCTATTATTATATAATCCTGCCACTGCTCAGGACGATGCCACCGAGACGGTCGAAGCCGAAGAGGAGGAATCGCGGACCCTCAATGCCGTTGTCGTGACGGTCACGCGACGGGAGCAATCCGCCCAAGATATTCCCGTTTCTGTGAGCGCGTTCAATGCCGAGATTCTTGATAAATCGGCCATTACAGATGTGCGTGAATTGACGGCTCTTGAGCCAAGCCTCTTCCTGTCCAGCTCAGCGTCAGAGGCGGCAGGTGCCGTGGCGCGTATCCGCGGAATAGGAACCACTGGAGACAATGCGGGCCTTGAAAGCTCTGTCGCAATTTTCATCGACGGCGTCTTTCGAAACCGTACCAATGTCGGTTTGACGGAGCTTGGATCAGCTGTTGAACGTATTGAGGTTTCCAGAGGGCCACAGGGAACGCTGGCGGGGCGAAATGCCTCTGCTGGTGTCATTAATATTATTACAAAGCGTCCGGATTTTCAGGATGTGACAGGATATGGATCCTTTGAGTTCGGCAATTTCGATTCTTACCGGGTTTCGGCTGGCCTCAGTGTGCCGATCATCCGCGATAAGCTGGCGGCTCGTTTTGATGGAACATATTTTGATCGCGACGGGTTTATCGATGATATTATTACAGGAGACGAGTCGCGGACACGTGGGCGGTTTCTTCTAAGCACCAAAATCGATTTCGAGCCGACAGATAATTTCTCATTCAAATTTGGTGCGGATTATTCGGAACGTGACGAGAATTGCTGTGCGTCTGTGGTGCTTCAAGCCGGACCGACGGTTGGTATCATCGAACAATTGGGCGGTTTCGTGGGGTCAGGTGCCGGTGCGCCGTCGCCTATTCTGGACGGTGCTGTTGTCACCGAGTTCTCATCCGACGATCCGTTTGACCGCATAAGCGCGACGACACCTGGGGTGACATTCCAGCAAGACGTTCAGGAATGGGGCGTGAATGGAGAGCTGAACTGGGACTTCGATTTCGCCGAGCTGACCTATATTTCGGCTTATCGCGATTATGAGCTGCTTCGCGGCCAGGATGTCGATTTTACATCGGCGGACATATTGTTCCGGGCTGATGACGGGTTTGACCAGGAGTTTGAAACCTTCACCCAGGAAATTCGGTTCCAGGGGGAGGCAGGTCGCCTCGATTGGTTGTTGGGCTTTTTCTATCTTGAGGAAGATCTGCCATTCACAGACGCGATTTTGCTTGGCTCTGATTTTGAGGAGTTTGCGAACCTTGTCACCGAGGCTGGGTTCGGCGCGCCTGTTCCGGATTTCAATGTGATTGGCGGGCTGCTGACCGGCGCACCGATTGCGCCAGGTGAATTTCTTCCGGGCGGAGCGGGTGTTATCGCGGATGAGTTCAACCAGGAGACCAATAGCTGGGCGTTCTTCACGCACAATATTATCGATATCACAGACCGGATCGAGCTAACGGCTGGCCTGCGATACTCCAACGATTCCAAAAATCTCGATGCGTCCTTTGCGACGGACAATGCCGGATGCACGACGCTGGCGGCTGGTGCGGGTGTCGGCTTAGTGCCGCCGGCATTGCTCGGACTGCCCTGTCTCCCGTTCTTCAATCCCTTCGTGGATGGTGAACTGACGGCCGAACGGGATGACGATGAAGTCACGGGAACTGCCAAGATCGCCTTCGATGTGACCAGCGATATTCTGATGTATGGAAGCTATGCGCGCGGGTACAAAGATGGGGGCTTCAATCTCGACCGGGCGGGGCTGCCGAACCCGCTCCTGATCGACAGCGACGGTGACGGCATCAATGATGCCTTCGAGGTTGATTTCGATAGCCAGGCATTCCTCGACGCCAATGGCGGTGATATGTCGACCCTTGAGTTCGAAGAAGAGACGGTGAATGCCTATGAGGCTGGAATCAAGGCAGATTGGCTGGAGGGTCAACTCACCACCAATCTCACCTATTTCTTCCAGGAGTTTGACGATTTCCAACTGAATACATTCGATGGGATCAGCTTCATCGTTGAGAATGTTCCGGATGTTGTGTCCCAGGGGTTTGAGTTCGATATGTCCTATCGGCCCTATTATCTGGAGGGATTGTCTCTCCGGGGCGGGGTCACTTTCACCGATGCGCGCTATGAGGAGGATCTTGGCGACAGTCCGCTCTTTGCGCCGCCAACGCCGGAGAACCCCGAGGGCGGTGTTCTCTTCCAATTGCCCGGTGATACGATCACCAATGCGCCGCGGTGGAGCATAACTTGGGCCATGGACTATGAGCACGATATTCCGGCGACCCCGTTTTACGGGTTCTTAAATCTGAACTTCCGGTTCAACAGCCAAGTGTTTACGGGTTCCGATCTAGACGTGGAGGAGATCCAGGGCGATTTTGCCCTCCTGAACGGTGCCATCGGTGTTGGCAGCAATGACCAGGGCTGGCGTGCGGAGTTCTTCGCCCGCAACATCTTTGATGAGGACTTTATCCAGGTCGGGTTTGAGGCACCGCTGCAGGGCGGTGGCACTGTGACCAATCCGCTGGTCCCGAGCACCCAGACGGTCAATGGCTTTCTGGGCGAGCCTCGGACCTATGGCGGCCGGTTGAAATACACATTCTAGTATTGGTTTTCGCGATGGGGGACGGAGCAGCCGTCCCTCATTGCTGCCTCCAAAGAGCGTCTCGGGGCGCACCGCTCTGTTACAAAACTCATTTGTGGCTCTTTAACAGGGCTGACCCGACAGGCCATTTCGCTATACTTGCAATCAAGAGCTTTCTAAAGGTCGCCCCATAGCAGGCCATAGGAGATGCGTCGGCGAAGGGCAGCCATGGGG
>JBCBUY010000021.1:0-45163 GCA_039817885.1 Pseudomonadota bacterium
GGCGTGATTGGCTACTTTAGGATCGACAATTCTTTCCAATTCCGCCGAAGGGCTTCAGAACTGCACTCCAGTGCAAACAGGGCTAGAGGGGCCTACCGGCATTCCATCCGGGCTCGAGTTACCACTCGGGAGTTCTGACGGCATTCAGTGCCGCTAACCGGCTCTAGCGGCTTTGACCGCATCGTAGGCCGCAAGCGCGCGTTCGCGGCCCTTTTTGTGTTCGACAATGGGAAGGGGATAGGTTGTCCCAAGATCGACGTCAGCCGCTGCTAGTGTCACTGGATCTGCTTCCCAAGGCGAGAAGAGATAGGTGTTGGGTAGCTTGGCCAACTCGGGGCACCATTTTCGGACATAGTCCCCCGTCTCGTCGAATTTTTGACCCTGGGTGATTGGATTAAACACGCGGAAATAGGGCGCTGCATCTGCCCCGGTTCCAGCTGTCCATTGCCAACTTGCCGCGTTGGACGCGGGGTCCGCATCCACAAGCGTGTCCCAGAACCAGGCCTCCCCTAGTTGCCACGGCAGTAGCAAATGCTTGGTCAGAAAAGAGGCGACTATCATACGCACCCGATTGTGCATCCACCCGGTATGCCAAAGCTGCCGCATACCAGCATCGACAATTGGATATCCCGTGCCGCCGTTGCACCAGGCGCTATAATCGCCAGGGCTGTCGCGCCAGGACATTGTGTCGAAATTCTTATTGTAGTTCTCGCGTGCGAGCTCTGGATAATAATAGAGCAAGACATACGAAAACTCTCGCCAGACAATTTCCGAAAGAAAAACCATGGCGGACGCTTCGTCTATGTCCCCGGCGTCTATTCTCGATTTCGTAGCCCGCCAAATCTGCGTCGGTGAGAGTTCCCCAAAAGCAAGATGGGGCGACAGGCCGGACGTCCCCCTTTGCAGATCGGGTCGATTTCTGTCCGCGCCATATCGGCTCACAGGATCAGAAAGGAAAGCATCCAGCCTCGCAAGTGCGCCCTCTTCACCGGGAGTCCAAGGATCATCAAAACCGGTTGACCAATCCGGGCGTGAGGGATGCAGGCCCCACTCATCAACACTGTCCGACGCGACATGTATGCAGTTGAGGCTGCGGGGCGCGGGCAGGGGAGCTGGAAGGCTGTAATTGGCTCTGACCGCCTTCCAATAAGGTGTGAAAACTCTGAAATGTCCGCCAGATCCAGTCTTCACGGTCCAGGGTTCCGTCAGCAAGCTGCCATTGAAGCTCTGACAATTTAGGCCTTGGCTGCTTAGGGACGCCTTGAGGTGCGTGTCATCGTTGCGCTCAGCTTCTCCATAGCGCCTGCTCCAGAAAACGGTATCAGCGCCCGTCTCCGCGATTAGCTCCGAGAGGACCTGCTCCGGCTCGCCAGCTCTAAGGATGAGTTTGCCACCTTTCGCTTCAATGCTCTGCTGAAACGCACGAAGTGACTTATCCAGCCACCATTTCGATGCGCCGCCGAGCGGGCGGCGTTCGCTCAAGCTGGCCTCGAGAATATAGAGAGCCAATATGGGCTTACCCGTCTCTATAGCGGCGTTCAGTGCCGGATTGTCCGCCAGTCTTAGATCTCTTCGAAACCAAACAATCACGCCCGGCTTAGTCATGCACAATCACCCCCGCTGGTCTCACTATGACGATCTATCTAGGGGCTGCCGGGCGTTCGGCCACCTTTGAAGTCCAGACGCTCAGATATTGGGCGGAGCCCCCTGTTTCAGGGGCACAGAGCCCGTCAGATCCACGAAATTATGGTTACTTTGTATTTCCTTTAGAAAAAGCGCTGGCAAGCTCTGCAGATATTGCTAGATCTGTATATTTCGTCGGGCAGTAGTAATTGAGTATATGGGAGCGCGCTTTATAGCGCACGATACAATTTAAGAGGGAAACATGGCGGGGAGCGGGTGCAACAAATTATAGATTTCGGCGCAGCTGGAGAAGTGTTGGAGGCGCTGACGCAATTGCCATCATCCTCCAGCAAGTTTGGGTACTTTGCCGATCATCTCAACGCTCATGGGTTCAGCGACGTATTCTATGCGCGTCTTCTTCCTGGTGCGTCCGATCCGATCCTTATGCGTCGCTGGAATCCGGATTGGGCCGAGATTTACGATACGAAACGGTACGCGATGTGGGACTCGGCGCTTTCGCTAGGTCAAAGGAGTGAAGTGCCGTTTCGATTGCGTATGCCAATTGTCGCGCAATCTGAGAAGCAAGCCGAGTTTTACCGTGAAGCAGAGGCATATAACCGTCTGAATGGATTTGCTGCCCCCTTCAGGTCAGCGACAGCAGGTATGGCTGGCTTTTCGGCAACAGGTTTAGATCAGGAGCCAAGCGACGGACTCATGCTGGCCGCAGTGGCGACCGGCTATGTATTCAACCTAACCATGATCGGTCAAATGGCATCAGAGCAGTGTAAACGCATGGGGATAACACCGCGCCAGCTTATGTTCCTTCGATTGTTGGGTGAAGGACACACACATGTTGAAATCGCTGAATTGTTAGGGGTAACCGAAGATTGGGCCCACAAGTCATTCAGCAAACTGCGCGAAAAGTTTGAAGTGCGTACGGATCCCGCGCTCATGAAAAAGGTCGTTGAGGCCGGGCTATTGACGTAACGTCAACCTAGATCTTGGACTGTAAGACAATCTGTCAATTCGTCATGTTGTTTGCATGCGTACCACGATCATAACTCCTGCAACTTACGGTGTTTTTTCATCTGAATTAGAAGCTTATCACAAGCTTCGACACGACATCTTCGTAAGTCTTGCCGGCGTTGGACGTTCAGATCTGTACGCTGCTGCTGGCCAAGAAACCGACATTTGGGATCTGCCGCATTTTAATCCGGTGCACTTTATCGTTCGCGACGACGACGATGTTCCTGTTGGCGTCGGTCGGATGACATCAGCTGTTCGGCCGACAATGATGGAAGTCCTGTATAGCGAGTTTCTAGATGACACAGTGCCTAGACGATCGAGTCTTTGGGAAATTCAGCGTGTTGGGTTAGACCTTGCGCGACTTGATGGGCCGATGCGAGAACGCGTGTTTCTCGAATTGTTCACTCAGATGGAAGCTTTTTCGCTTCGAAACGGGATCCAGCAATTAATGCTGCTCACGTTCGAAGGAATCTGGAAGAAACGGCTGACAGATATGAGGCGAATGGGTCCATCTGGAATCCATCTTGGCTTTCCCCACGTTGCTTTGATCAACGAGCTTGATCCAAACGGACATGCTGAACGCCGCCAGCAGCTCGAAGCCCTAAACAACAAGATAATAACTAAAGGAGAGGCAGCATGACTAATGGAGCCGACCGCCTACTGTCCGATCTTACCATGACGGTGAAATTCTACGCCGACAAAAGCGAGGACGATCAAACCCTAGCAGATCTCGTCGTCGTTGCAGAACAGATGTTGGAAACTCTAAGCTGCTTGCGTCGAAATCAGATCATGCGCGCAGCGCTCGGTGCGAGACACGAGCAGTTTGAAAAAAAGGCCGCGTCCGCAGGCTCGCTGAATTAGGTCTGGATGTCCTTTTGCAGGACGGGGGCGGCCGTTCTACTGGCCGCTCTTAGCTTCGCTGATCCGAGCAAAAATATTTGCGCCGTGTCCGTTACCGGCCTCGAAATGAGTTTGCCCACCAGACTTGTCGGTGATCTCGTCCCATTTGTCCGCAACAGCCTCGGCGCTTATCGTATCATCATTGCCGACAAACGCGCCGCGTGTCTCAACGATCTCAGCCATTGAAAATGCACCTGCCCCAGCGGAGAGGATCATGCCGGTCGGGGCGTCCCCCTTCACAAGGTTCATGACGCCAGGCGTGACCAGCTCTGGTTTGAGCGCGTCAAACATCTCCTGAGGCATGAGGCCCTCTGTCATACGTGTCGCGGCAATCGGGCAGATCGTATTGATCCGAATGTCGTTTTTCGCCCCTTCGATCTTAAGCGTGTTCATAAGCCCGACAACGCCGAGCTTCGCAGCGCCGTAATTTGCCTGTCCGAAATTGCCGTAGAGACCAGTTGACGACGTCGTCACCACGATACGTCCGTAGTTTTGCTCTTTCATTATCGGCCAGGCGGCATGAATAGGCTTGAAGCTGCCGCGTAGATGAACGTCAAGTACGAGATTGATGTCTTCCATCGTCATTTTGGCAAACGACTTGTCACGAAGAATACCCGCATTCGCGATCAGAATATCGATCCGGCCAAACGCCGCCATCGTATCCTCAATCATCTTCTGAACGCCGGCATCGTCAGATACGGAAGATCCGTTCGCGATAGCTTCGCCGCCCATCGCCTTGATCTCAGCCACAACAGCTTCTGCAGCTTCTGAGTTGCCCCCGGTGCCGTCCATGGCACCGCCGAGATCGTTGACGACGACTTTTGCGCCCCGACGCGCGAGCTCAAGAGCGTGGCACCGCCCCAGGCCACCTCCAGCTCCGGTGACAATTGCGACACGATCATCGAAACGAATGGCGGACATGGGCGGTCTCCTGGAAGGATTGGATACGGTGTGCGCATGACACACCAGAGGCTGACGTTTACGTCAACACGTTGCGTAACGTCAGTTGCTGCATATCACGACCTTATGTTCGTCGCGGCATCTGTGATCGCCAACCTGACGAAACCAATGCCAAGCCTGCAAGCATAATCATCCAAAGCTGCATCTGGACAGATGAAAGCGGTTTGGCTTTTGTAACGATAGGTAAAGTTTTGTTGGCCTGATCCTTGTCCACCGGTACCCTCGAAATCGCTGATAACGGGGTCGATTTACTTGCGTTCGCTGGTGTTTGCGTTGTTTCGGAGCCCGTTTCCAAGCGCTTTTTCAATGATATCTCCGAAGAAACTGCGCCTGATAGTGTGGTCACTCGATTGTTGAGATCAATACTATCGCGCTTTACGTGGAGGATCGGTGAAAACTCTCCCCATGTTCTTCTGCTCTTACTCGCGCTTATTTGCTCGAGCCGCTCTTGGAATGCGGCAAGATCGTCTCGGCTCAAATGCACCTTGGAATAATCTATCGACGTGAGCCGGACGTCTTTGATTAGTTGAACTGTCGTGGGCGGTTCAGGTGGTTCATATCCAACCAGGATCAGCCATGGCGGAATGTTCCCCGGCTTGTTCCATACAAACGTATTCAAGATGCCAAGCGCAAGCATCGACATGACGATGACTAATTGGACAAAGAGAAACGGCTGTTTAGGCATGGTGCTTCGTTGTCCCTCGAATGTGCGAACGGAGTGTCACCGGAATTGCTTCAATTCGAAATTGCGGCTTCATGCTCGTTTAACTCCTGATTGATTGCCATAATGCTCTGCAAGAATGGGTCCAGCAACGCCTTGCACGTAAAGGGTGAATTTTCCGGATGATGACACTTTTGCGAGCGGCACCTGATAAGCTTGCCAAGTATGGGCAGGGGTGCGATGGGCGGCGAGACAGGGACATTCAAGCCAAAGGAGACATCTCATGCTCGCTTACACAGTGATTGGATCAAACGACAAAGAAAAGGCGCTCGCATTTTATGACGCGATCTGCGCCGAGCTTGGCGGCGGTCGCACCTTTGCAAACGACCGCTTGCAGTTCTATTCGAACGGACAGGGCGCGCTACTGGGCGTTGGAACACCATCCGACCTTGAAGCTGCGACCTGTGGAAATGGTGTCATGCCAGCTTTTGGATGTCCGGATAAGGAAACGGTCGATCGTGTTTATGCCAAGGCCATGGAGCTGGGTGCCCAGGATGAGGGCGCGCCGGGCGAACGCATGCCGGGCGTGTTCTACGGAGCCTATTTCCGAGATCCAGACGGCAACAAGCTCTGCGCAGCTTGCTTTATGAACCAATAGGATACCGCTTCGATTTCAGGCTGGGCCGCACCGGCTAGCGCTCGCAACGGAGTGGCTGGCGGCTGCTGTTACCGGCGGCTGCCTGCAACAAAAGCTAGAGCCTTTTCCCGCACCGCGCTAAGCGAATTCTGAGCTTTTGCCGAGAGGGTGCCATATGGAATGGGGTTGGGATAATGCGCGAGCGCTCATCGGGATTGCGGTGATCGTGGGGATTGCCTGGGCAATTTCTGAGAACCGGCGCGCGTTTCCCTGGAAAGTCGTGCTCGGGGCCGTTGCTGTCCAGTTCGCCTTTGCCCTTATTCTGTTTGGACTGCCACCCGTGCGGGCCGCACTTTTCCAGGCCAACACCTTGGTTGATGGTTTGATTGCTGCGACAGCCTACGGCACAGGGTTTGTGTTTGGCCCAACATTCGGCACCCAAGGCGGATGGGAGGGCTTGACCGGACAACCTGGACCCATATTCGCCATCCATCTATTGCCGCTTATCATTGTTGTCGCAGCGCTGTCTGCCATCCTCTGGCACTGGCGAATACTGCGATGGATCACAGGCGCATTCGCTGCCGTATTTCGGCGCTTTATGGGGCTCGGCGGTGCCACATCCCTCGCTGTGTCCGCCAATGTCTTCATGGGAATGACCGAGGCCCCGGTCCTTGTGAAGCCTTACATAAAGGGCATGACACGATCCGAGCTTTTCATCCTTATGACGGCAGGATTTTCAACCGTCGCTGGGTCGGTCCTGGTATTGTATTCGGTTTTTCTAGGTGACGTCCTCGCCAACCCACTCGCTCAATTGCTGACAGCCTCGCTGATCGCCGCGCCGGCGGCTGTTGCCCTGGCGCTGACCATGATTCCCGAGACCGAGGTTGAAGAGGAGAGAACTCGAGACCCGGACTTCGAGTATCAGTCAACGATGGATGCCTTTGCCACAGGGGCGACAGATGGATTGAAGATTGTCGCCAACATCGTCACCATGCTGATTGCCGCGCTGGCGCTTCTCTATCTTGTAAACTCAGCTTTCGGCACCTTGCCAGACGTGGCAGGTGGGCCACTGTCTCTTGAGCGCATCCTTGGCTGGGTTTTCGCGCCCCTCATGTATATGGTTGGCGTGCCGATGGAAGAAGCTGCCAGATCGGGATCCTTGATCGGCGTCAAAACGGTCCTGACCGAGTTCGTTGCATTTTTGCAGTTGGCGGAGGTGCCGATTGAGGAGATGAGCCCGCGCACGCGCATGATCACAGCCCACGCTATCAACGGGTTCGCAAACTTCGGATCAATAGGAATTTTGATTGGTGGACTTTCCATTATTGAACCGGCTCGCCGAGACACGTTTCTGAATCTTGCTTGGAAAACCTTGCTCGCGGGAACGCTTGCCACATGTATGTCCGGTGCCGTGGTGGCCGCCCTGCCGTTCAGTCTGTTCGCCGGGAGCTGATATCAATGAGTTTGAGTAGAGTGTCGGTCATCGCGCTCCTTTGCGCGCTGGGCTCAGCAAATGCCTATAGCCAAGCTGTTTCGGATGATGATCTTTCAGCAGATATTCTTGATCCGGTTATTGTATCCGGGCGCGCCCAGAGCCTTGAACGGACGGCAGCATCAGTGTCCGTGCTGCCTGGCGAATATATAGAACGCCTCAATGCGCTCCGCCTCGGTGACGTGCTCGCAGATGTGCCCGGCGTGTTCTTTTCGGGGTTGAATGGGCCCCGCGAGACCCCGCAAATCCGCAATACTCTATCGTTCGATAATCGAACATTGTTCGTGGAAGACGGAGTGCCGCTACAGTCCTCGGTATTCTTCGATCAATCTGCTCTTGGATACTCCACGGCGCTCGCAAGCCCAGGGTCTGTAGAGGTGCTGCGCGGTCCAGGCACTGCCCTGTACGGATCCGACGCTTTCACCGGCGTCATCGCGGCGAACACCCAGACGACGGATTCAAGCGCAGTTTCGGGCAATCTGCGTGCCCGTGGTGGTGAATTCGGATTGTTTGATGTTGCCGCAAGCGTGAATGTACCGATTGGTGAGAACCAGGCGCTTCGCATAACGGGGGCTGTTGCGGGCGAGGAGGGGTTTCGCGATGAAACAGCTTTCCGCCGCGCCCATGGTGTCGTCCGGTACGGCGCTGAGTTTGGTCAGTGGTCGATCGATAGCCTGGCGACCTTTACCGATTCCACCACCGAAAGCGCGACCAGTATTCCGTTCTCTGATTTTGAGGCAGGCGACATCTTTGGGTCCGGATTGAACCCGCAAGTCGATCCGGAAGAGGCGGAAGAAGATATCGAATACTTCCGCCTGCAGACAAAGGTCTCATATGAAACGGAGACAACACTCGGCGCGACGCGATTTGAAATAACCCCCTATTTCAGATCCCAGGAGGTTGCCTCCACATTAACCTTTCAGCCGGCGACTACGCCTCGGGAAACCGCAGACGTCGATACATTCGGGCTGTTGCCACGTGCCTATTTCGATCATGTCGACGGATCGACCACGATCATTGGCGTCGATTTAGAATTTACGGATTTTGATTTGTTACTGGAGCAGACACGGCCCGATGCCGTGGTGTTTGGGAGTTTATTTCTGCAGGGCGTGCAATTCGATTATAATGTCGGTTTTAACGCCTATTCTCCTTATATTCAGCATGAGCGGCCATTGTTCAGCGATCGATTGACCCTGACATTGGGGCTTCGATACGACCGCCTGCGCTATGATTTCGACAACAATCTTGAGGAGATACCCGGCGATGCCCGCCTTCAGGTCGAAGACCGTATAGATACGTTTGATTCCTTCAGTCCTAAGGTTCGACTTCTGTGGGACGTAACCGATACTCAGCAATTGTTTGCTCGATATGCCCGCGGCTTCCGAACACCCCGCGCCAGCGAGCTATATGAGTTGGAGGAAGGACAATCGGAGTTCGTCCTTGATCCGGAAATCGCTGATAGCGGCGAGATAGGCTGGCGCGCGACCTGGTTTGACAACCGTCTGTCAACGGAGCTGATCGGCTATATTCAAGTCACGCGCGACGGGGTTATAACCGATGTGCAAACCGCGGCAGGAAATATTTCGATTAATGCAGGTGAGCGTCGTTTTGCCGGCATCGAGCTGGCTGTGAATGCAGATCTACCGTTTGGCTTTGATGCACAGTTGGCTTTTGCGTATCAAGACTTTGAATTCACCCAATTCGGGGCGGAACCCGGTAGCCCATTCGACGGAAACCAAATTGAAGAAGCGCCCGAGACACTCGGAAACTTAACTATCAATTGGACGCCGGAATTTTACGACAGGGTCACCCTTACCAACCGCCTTCGCCATCTCGGCCAGTGGCCGCTAAACTCGGCGAATACGCTGTTTACAGATGATGAATTCATCTGGACGCTGCTCGGCGAGTGGCGGATTACGGACAATCTGGCAGCTGAACTCCGCATCGAGAACATTACAGACAATAATTTCGCAATCTTTGCTGATGCTCCATCATTCGCACCTGCGGGGCGGGCGCGACCAGGTCAGCCACGAACCGTGTCTGGCGGGATCAAGCTCGTCTTCTAGACATCAGGATCCACAATGGAGTCTCCCATTGTGTAACGTGGACCTGCGCCTTTCCGGGCAATTTTGTCCTCTGCGTTGTAAAGCGCGCAGGCCTTTAAAGAGAGGCATCCGCAACCGATACAGCCGTTGAGATTCCGTCGCGTCTGTTCGAGCCGGGCAATGTCCTGGTCGATTCGCTGCTGTATCTTTCCGCTTATTTTTTCCCAGTCGCGCTTTGTTGGTGTGCGGGCGGCCGGAAGCCGGGACATCAGATCCCTTATTTCCTCCAGCGCGAACCCCAAGCGTTGCATGATTATGATAAACGACAGTCGGCGCAGGTCAGACCGCGCAAAGCGTCGCTGCCCGCCTGCATTCCTGTCGGGTGATATTAATCCCTTCTCCTCATAGAATCGGATGGCACTAACGGAGAGTCCCGTCCGTGCGGACAATTTTCCGATAGACAAACCTGCCAACATAAAACTCCAGAAAATATCTTGACCTCAACTTAGGTTGAGGAATTACACAAATAGGCATCCAAGTAAATTCTCTTATGGAGGCCCTTATGAACAAAGCGAATCTGGAGCATGTGAACATCACCGTTAGCGACCCTGAGCGGACTGCAGAGTTTCTTTGCACTCTGTTCGATTGGCAGGTGCGCTGGAGTGGTCCGTCGCTATTTGGTGGATTTACAGTGCACGTCGGTACGAACACTGACTATCTTGCGCTTTATTGCCCCGACGAGTCCAAGAACATCAGACCATTCAAAAAGTCCCGCGCGGGGCGAGAGTGTGGGGGACTGAACCATGTTGCCGTCACCGTCGATGATCTCAAGGAGGCCGAACGTCGGGTCAAAGGTGTTGGCTTTCGTCCGGTGAATCATGCCGACTATGAGCCAGGTGAACGCTTCTACTTCTATGACCACGATGGCATCGAATACGAAGTCGTTAGCTATGCCCGCGTCGCCAGCACTTGGGAATTAGCTTGCTTGATCAAATAAACTTGCGAAGCTGAGTGCGGTACGCGATATTTTCACAGCAAACACAAAGCTGTGGGAAGATCATCCATGAAATTGTATTGTACGCCAAAAGCGCCAAACCCCGATCGTGTCGTATTTTTCTTGCGGGCGAAGAACCGGCTTGATGATGTCGAGCTACAAGAAGTTTCGATTATGCAGCGGGAGCATCGGACAGATGCCTATCGCGCAATTAGCCCAATGAGTCAGGTGCCTGCACTTGTCTTGGATGATGGACGATCCCTAACGGAGAGCCGGGCCATCTGCACATATTTTGAAGCCCTCTGGCCAGAGCCCAATCTTTTGGGAGCAGACCCTTATGAAAAGGGCGAGATCGAAATGTGGGAACGGCGGATTGAGCTAATGTGGATGCTTCAGTTTGCCGTTTGGTTTCGCAACGCTCATCCGATGATGGCCCCCCTGGAGAACCCCCAACTTCCCGATGCTGCGGCCAAGGCCGAACGCAATGCAAGGGCTTTCGTGAAGCGCCTTAACGCCCATCTTGAAGATCACGATTTCATCGCTGCTGATCGTTTCACGAATGCTGATATAACAGCCTTTATCTCATGTGGCTTTTCGGGCGTTATGAAGTGGAAACCCCATGAAGAGCATGCCGCCCTAGGGGCTTGGCGGACGCGGATGAAAGAAATGGGCTTCGCCGGTTAGATCAAAGCGTCGGCGATCAATTCGTAACTTCGGACCCGCGCTTCGGTCGTTTCGGCAACGGTGAGAAGGAACACTTCATCGGCCCCGTTTTCCACAGACACTTCAGTGATTTTTGCACAGACTGTGGAAACATCGCCGACAATCGCCCGGCCCTCAGTTTTTTGCACCGCTTCTACAGGTGCGCGAGCGAGGGTTTCCACAGCCTTGTCCACAGTTTGGAAAGGCGCACCCTGTCGGAACGACTGTCCGAGAGACCAGGCACGTAGGGTTGCCGACAGGTGTTGCGCTTCAGCCTGACTGTCAGCGGCGAGCGCCACAAGGCCGATACCTGCATATGGCTCGGAGGCAAAGGCAGAGGGCTCAAAGGATCGCCGATAGGCTGCGATCGCGGGTTTGGCACCGCCCGGTGACAAAAAGTCGGCAAAAACGAGCTTCAATCCCATCGCCCCGGCAAACGCTGCAGATTGAACACTAGATGATAACATCCACACATCTGGCCGGTGGCCTTGCGGGTTGGCATAAATGCCGTGGGCCGGATGCCGATCGGGAATGGCTTGCTCTCCGCTGGTGTCGAGGAGCCAGCCGAGCAGTAGATTTAGCATTTGGGGAAATTCACTTGCCCCAGGGCCAAGGAGAGCCGCCGATGTCCGAGGGTCGGCCCCAGTCGCGCGGCCGATACCGAGTTCGATGCGATCGGGGTAAAGTGTTGACAGGGCGGCGAACTGTTCGGCAACTTTCAGAGGTGAATAATTTGGCAGCATGACACCGCCGGAGCCGATTTTGAGGCGCGATGTTCGCGCGGCGAGGTCGGCCATGAGAATCTCAGGGGCCGTTCCGGCAAAACTCGGACTGTTGTGATGTTCCTGGACCCAGAAAGACCGGTATCCAAGTGCATCAGCGGCGCTGGCCAGAGCCCTGGTTTCAGCAAAGGCGTCAGCCGCGCTGCGACCTTCAAAGATAGGAGACGGGTCGAGGACAGACAGTTTGGGAACGGACATTCAACTCGTTACCATTTGTAGGGTTTACCGGCCACTCATCACACAAGCGTGGCTTGCGTCATAAGGGGAAGGGGGTCAGACCACCTGTAACTGATAGATTATCTTTGCGAGTCTTCATGCCAAACATCAAATTATATGGCTATTGCACTAGCCCCTACGTTCGCAAAACAGCCGCCTTCCTTTATTATAAGCAGCTGGAGTTTGAACATGTCCCTGTAAACCCGGTAGACCCAATGGCAACATTGGAACACACCGGTGGGACACAAGTGCCGGTATTGGAAATCGACGGTGAATGGCGACGGGAGTCGTCAGAGCATGCGTTCTGGCTCGACCAGTTGTTTCCGCAACGCCCGCTGTGTCCAGCGGAGGCTGCGGACAAGGTGAAGGAGATCGACAGATGGGTCTCAGACACATTTCTCCGCGGTTTCTTTCGCGCAGCGATCGACGCCCCCGACACACTCCAATTCCGGTTCCGTTTCTGGCGGCTCGCACAGCTTGTGTCGTCCCAGACACCTCTGCCTGAGCAAGTCCGACAGATGTGGCCCGATTTCGTCAGGCAAGCTCCCTTCATTAAGGCCATGGCTGATGAAATGGACTTATCGGAATCCGGAGAAGCCATGCAGGCCAGAATCGCCATGGAACTCGCCGGTCTCATCGGAAATGGACCGTTCATGGGTGAAATGCCCGAGCCGACAATGCTCGATCTTGCCGTATTCCCGCAACTTGTTTTTGGGGCGATGTTTGGGTTGGAAGATGGATTAAGCGCAGCTCGCCTTCCCGTGCTCAAGGCGTGGATCGGGGCAGTCGCCAGCCATCTGCCTCCAAATCCGGTGCTTGCTCCAGATTTCATGGTGGTAAAGCAGCTCAAGGATTTGCTTTGATGCCATGCACGCTAAGGTAAAGCTCGTCGGCATTAAACGAGGAGCTGGGCTTGATGCATCAACGAAGCCTGTTCGTATTCTTACTCGCGCTCTGTTTCAACACAGGGGTCTGGGCGCAGGACCCTGTCTCATCTCCGATACTGCAAAGTCCTGCACCTTTCGGAAAGCTACCCGCCACAGTCCGGCCCATTGCCTATGATGTGACAATGTCAGTGGATCCGCGCGAAGCAACCTTTAGCGGTGTGGCAAATATCAAAGTAGAGCTCGATGAGGCGCGTGACGGTATCTGGCTTCACGGAGATGATCTCGATGTGAACCGGGTCTCCGTGAATGGAAATGAAGCGACGTATGAGGAAGTTCTGGATACGACCGGCGTATCCCGCATTGTCTTCGACGGAACTTATCCAGCCGGTATCTTGGACGTTGAGATCGCCTATGAAGCAGATTTTGATCGGAATCTTGCCGGTTTGTTTCGCGTTGAGGAGCAGGGTGACGCCTATGCCCTTGCAAAATCGGAATCCATCCAGGCGAGGCGATTTCTGCCAAGCTTTGATGAACCAGGCTTCAAGGCTCCTTTCGACATCACATTGATCGTTCCATCGGGTTTCGAGGCCATTTCCAACACGCCGATAAAAACCAGAACGAGCGATTCAGAGACCGGCTTTGACACGGTGACGTTTGCAACAACCCGTCCACTCTCAACATATTTGTTGTCCGTTGCTGTTGGTCCCTTTGATGTCGTTGAGTATCCGGACATCCCTCCGAACATGATTCGCGAAACGCCAATCCCCCTTAGAGGGTTTGCACGGCGGGGAAGAGGCGAAGACCTACGACTAGCATTGGACACAACAACCGAACTTGTTGAGATTTTCGAGACGGCTCTGAACCAGCCTTACCCCTACAAGAAACTCGATATCGTCGCAGCACCCGCTTGGCCGAGTGGGGCGACCGAACTCGCCGGTGCGATCACGTATAGAGAGAGCCGGATCCTGCTGGACGCGAACTCCGGCCCAGCGGCATACCGGGCCATGTTGCAGATCCATACCCATGAGCTTGCTCATATGTGGTTCGGTAATTTGGTTACGCCGCCCTGGTGGGACGATCTATGGCTGAAGGAGGCATTCGCCACATGGGGAACCCCTCTTTCCTTGTCTGAGTTTGAGCCCGATGGCGGGCACGAGGTGGATGCCACAGTTCGCGCAATTGCCGCGATGGATCTTGATAGTCTCGTAACAACCCGGGCCGTGCGCGAAGACATATTGCGCAACCGCAATATCCGAAACGCTTATGATGCGATTACCTATTCAAAGGGTATGGCTGTAATTGCCATGGCGGACACATATTTCGGGGCTGACGTCTTTCGACCGGCACTCGGACGCTACATTGCCGAGTTTGCAGACGCCCAGGCGGACAGTCCCGATTTTTATGATGTGATCGGCCGCGTCACGGGCGAGCCGGCAATGACCGAAGTTTTTGAGAGCTTCGTAGAGCAACAAGGCGTGCCCTTGCTGAAGTCAAACCCCGTCTGCACCCGGCAAAGAAAGGGGATCAATGTCGTGCAATCTCGTTACGCACCTTTGGGGTCGCGGATCGACAGAACCGCAACCTTATGGAAGATCCCGGTATGCGTGTCCTATGGATTCGAAGATGGTGAGCGCGGCCGCCGGTGCACCATCCTTGAAGGTCAAGAAGAGATCTTCATAGATTTCGATGAAGCGAGCTGTCCGGCGTTCATCATTCCGAACGCCGATGGTGCCGGATATTATAGGTGGTCTCTGCCCCCGGGGGGGTGGAGTGATTTGACCGAAAATTTCCACCGGTTGAACACGAGTGAAGCCCTTTCAGCAATGGATAGTTCGGTAGCAGCGTTTAAGGCCGGTGAAGGGGATTTTGAGTCCCTGATGACAGTTATGGAAGCGGCTGCAAGCCACAAGGATCGCCGGGTGGCGATAGCGCCAATGGCGACGCTGGAATACCTGGCTAATTTGCTTGAAGGAACAGATGGGATAACAGCGCTGCGGGCGTTTTCCGCTAGTCTTTACCGCCAATACTTCGATCAAATCAAAGTCTCTGATAACATGGATGACGCTGTTCTCGCGGCTCAGTTGGAGTCCTTTCTGGCTCTGACCGCGAGGGATGCGGAAATTCGCAGAGAACTGGCCGAAGACGCCGCACGCTTCATTGGATTGAGCGGCTCGCGGGATCCCACAGCTTTGACATCGGACCGATACAGGTCGGCCTTAGTCGTCGGTGTCCAAGATCTGGGAGCCGTATTCTTCAATGCGTTGATTGATATTGGCGATACCATTGACGACCCGCGTTTCGACGCGGCTCGTGCGATCGCGCTGAGTTCAACGCTTCAATCTGACTTGTCAGAACATGTTCTCGATCTTGCCCTTCAAGGGGCATTGGGGCCGCGGGAAACGGATGACTTGATCCGTGGACAGATGTCGAACCGAGCCACTCGCGACGCGACCTGGCAGTGGCTAAAGGCGAATTACGCTGAGCTGGTGCGCCAACTTCCTAGTCAGTGGAGACGTCGAACACCGAACTATGCCAGACCATTTTGCGATGTTGAAAAGGCAGATGAGCTTCGCATCTTTTTCGAAGATGTGGGCGACCTTGCCCCTGGCCATGAGCGAGCACTCTTGCAGACCTCCGAGGCCATCGAGTTGTGCGCGGCCCTGAAAGCCGAGCGAGTTCAGGAACTCATCGAAGCCCTGCAGGTCGGCTGAGAGGGCCGAACCTCGCTGTTAAGCCCCTACTTTTGGATGACCTTGGACAAGCGCTCTGCTAGGTTCGGGGAAAATCTGGAGGATCCACCTATGCCGAAACCTGCTTCTCTTAATCGCCGTGAACTTATGGCCGGTGCAGCTCTAGCAGCCACCACCCTGGCAGCCGCGCCGTCGATCAGCCAAGAGAATAGCGCGCCGGTCGACTTGTCTGGCAAGTCCGTCCTGATTACCGGGTGTTCTTCGGGGTTCGGTCGTCTCACAGCAGAGCATTGTGCCCGCCTCGGTGCAAAAGTCTTCGCCACGATGCGCAACCTTCCGCGTCCGGAAGCTGATGAGCTCGCAGCGCTGGCAAGCGATGAAGGGCTCGACATCCAGGTGATTGAAATCGATGTGACGTCTGAGGAACAGGTCGAGGCGGGTGTGGCGGCCGCTCTCGAAGCGACTGGCGGAACACTGGATGTCCTCGTCAACAATGCCGGTATCGCCATTTCTGGGCCCATTGAGGCGCAAGATATCGAGGCGACGCGGCTGATATTCGAGACCAATGTTTTTGGCCCCCAACGTCTCATCCGGGCTGTCATGCCATCGATGCGGGCGGCAGGATCCGGTCAGATTTTCAATGTGTCCTCCCAACTTGGCCGTGTGATTATACCTGGGATTGGACAGTACTCTCCCACCAAGTTTGCCCTCGAAGCTTTAAGCGAGCAGCTCGCCTATGAGGTTGTCCAGCATGGCGTCGACGTCACGATTATCGAACCGGGGGGGTACCCAACGAAAATTTGGGCCAATCAGGCCCCACTTTCGGGAGATCTCAAGGCGCGATTGCCAGAGGAGCTGGTAAAATCCTATCCAGCGCTCACATCGCGTATGGGCATTGGCGGCGGCGGTGGTAGCACCGACCCAATGGACATTCCTCGCGCAATTGTGGAGATCATCGCGATGCCGGCAGGACAGCGCCCGCTTCGACGTGAAGTGCATCCAGATCGCCGTCCTCAAGAAGCGATCAATGAAGTCTCCTCGCAAACTCAGTTGGCGATGTTGGGCGATACACCCTTCGGTCCGTGGGCAAAGGATGTCCATAACGCTTAGCGCCCTGAGCGTTTGGAATAGACTTCCAAAAGAGGACAAGCTGCATGCAGAGGCCGCCGCTACCACCTTTCACGCCGGAAACGGCACGCCAGAAAGCGCGTGCCGCCGAAGATGCTTGGAATAGTCAGGATCCTGAGAAGATATCTCTGGCCTACACTCCTGACAGTCGTTGGCGAAATCGGGACGAGATCTTTTCCGGCCGCGACGCAATAGTCGAGTTCCTCACGCGCAAATGGGCTAAGGAGCTCGATTATCGACTGATCAAAGAAGTCTGGGCGGCGGAAGGCAATCGTATTGCAGTCCGCTTTGCTTATGAATGGCATGACGCGTCCGGCCAATGGTATCGAGCCTATGGCAATGAGAACTGGCAATTCGACGAAAATGGTCTGATGGCCGAGCGCCATGCGAGCATCAACGACCTGGCGATTACCGACGCCGATCGCAAATTTCACTGGCCCCAAGGGCGTCGACCAGATGATCATCCGGGCTTGTCCGATCTGGGACTCTGATCCGCCTTTCGCAGGAGCTCATTGGGAGAGATTGAAACGGGATACAGCGCCTCCCATGTGAAATGGCTCCGATGCTTTTGAAGCAGAGAGGCCCACCTTCGAACACATCGTCGACGCCCACACTTATTTCGACAGCGGCCGCAAACGGGGCAATGTCATCCTGAACATGACAAGCTAATCCTGAAGCGAATTTGTGTCCTTGGCCAAGATCCGCCGGGCGGTCTGAAAGATCTCTTCGAACATCTTTTCGGTGAGCCGGCCCGTATTCAGATTGTATCGAGAGCAGTGATAAGAGGACAAAAGTGAGATCGGTCGACCGTGGCATTCGATATGATAGGCTTTGGCGTGGCCGAAAGGGTGGTCTTTGAGTTTGAGGCCAAGCGCTTTGACCGAAGAGTCGTGGGCGATCTTGCCGAGAGCCAGAATAAGTTTGAGCGAGGGCAAGACATCGATCTGCGCCGTGAGGTAGGATCGGCAGGCCGTCACTTCAGATCCTATGGGGCGGTTTTGCGGCGGTACACACCTAACCGCATTGGTGATCATCGCATCCACCATTGTCAGCCCATCGTCCGCCAGATTGGCAAATTCGCCTTGGGTGAAGCCAAATTTGTCCAGCATTCGGAACAGCACTTCACCGGAGCTGTCGCCTGTAAAAGGCCGTCCGGTCCGGTTTGCACCGCGCAGCCCCGGAGCCAGCCCGACAATCAGAAGGCTCGCACTCCGGTCCCCAAAGGATGGCACCGCACCGTTGAACCAATCGGCCTCCTGCTTCGTGTTGCGCGCCCGAAAGGCGACCAGTCGGGGACAGCGCCGGCAATTCTTCGGCGCGTCTGCAGAGATCGCGGCATCGGACATTCTGCAATCTAGAATCGCGATTGCAGGCCCGGCAAGTCTGTCATCGCAATCACCTGATTCGACCGGTTGCGGCAGCGCAGCAACAGGAGTATATGGAGCGGCTTGAAGGAGATTCCGTATGGCCCGCGTGACCGTTGAAGATTGCATTGAGCAGATGCCAAATCGCTTCCAGCTGGTGTTGATGGCCGCCCATCGCGCCCGCATGATCCGTGAAGGTTCGCCGCTCACGGTAGATCGGGATCGCGACAAGGACCCGGTCGTCGCGCTTCGGGAGATTGCGGACAAATCAGTTGATCTGAAGGTCGTCAAAGAGGCACTGGTGTCCAATCTGCAGGAAGTTCGTCCATCGGAAGAAGCCGAGCGGGAAGAGGATGAACGCGCTCTGCTGGCGTCGCCCGTTGCGTCAGAGGAAGATGTCCTTCGCGCTTACCAGGTCGAACTGGAAGCAGGACGGGACGACCGTTACTAGGAAATTGTCCAAATGGATGGAGACGCAGCCCGGGTCGCGGACAACACCGCTTCGGCTGCCCCCGCGAAGAGCACCGGGCGGTTTTTGCGCCAGTATGAGCTTGTCGAACGCGTCAAGGCATACCATCCAGATGCGGACGAGGACTCATTAAATGCCGCCTATGTGTTTGCCGTCGCAAAGCACGGCGAGCAGAAGCGGGCGTCCGGCGATCCGTATTTCTCACATCCTGTGTCGGTAGCTGGCCTGCTGGCGGATCTAAAGCTCGATGAGCACACGATTATTGCAGGTTTGCTCCACGACACGGTCGAAGATACTGACGCCAGTATTGAAGAAATTGAAGATCGGTTTGGGCTTGAAGTCTGCAAGCTCGTAGACGGCGTCACCAAGTTGAGCGAGATCAATTATCGCAGTGGAGCGTCCAAGCAGGCTGAAAACTTCCAGAAGTTCATTCTGGCCACCACCAGCGATGTGCGCGTGCTTTTGGTGAAGTTGGCTGACCGTCTCCACAATATGCGCACGCTCCATTTCATAAAGAAGCCGGAGAAGCGCCAGCGTATTGCCCGTGAAACTATGGATCTGTATGCGCCGTTGGCCGGGCGGATCGGCCTCTACGAGGTAAGATCGGAGCTTGAAGATCTCGCATTCGCTCAGATCAATCCGACCGCACGGGACATGATCATTGAGGAATTGGACAATCTCTCCGCGGCCAACGCCGAGAATATCGGCCGGGTCGAAGATGATTTGCAGGCCCTCCTGGACGGCATTGGCATCGAGGCCCGCATTCAAGGTCGGCGGAAGCAAGCTTATTCCATTTGGCGAAAACTCGAACGCAAATCGATCTCATTTCGCGAGGTGGCTGACATATTCGCCTTCCGTCTCATCATTCAAAACACCGATGATTGTTACCGGGTTCTCGGCGCGGCCCACCAGCGATGGGAATGTCTCCAAGAGAGGTTCCGCGACTTCATTTCGAGGCCCAAACCCAATGGTTACCGCTCCCTGCATACGACAATACTCGGGTCAGGCAATCGCATGGTCGAATTGCAGATCCGTACAGAAGACATGCATGAGACAGCTGAAAAAGGCGTTGCTGCTCATTGGGGCTACAAGAACAACAATTACGGGTTCGACAAAGAGTCCGCGGCAAGAGTGGGTCTGGACCCGGAGGCGTCTCTACAGGCTTTTGCTGATCTGATTGAAAACAGCGCTGATCCGGATGAGTTTCTCGAGCATGCCAAACTCGAGATGTATCGCGACCATGTGTTTGCATTTACGCCGAAAGGACGGCTCATCGTGCTCCGCAAAGGTGCCATGCCCCTCGACTTTGCGTATGCCGTTCATACGGCGATTGGTGAGACTTGTATGGGGGTTAAGATCAACGGCGAACCTCGCTCGCTGCGGCGCCAACTCGAAAACGGTGATGTCGTCGAGATCATTCGGTCCAGCGCACCGGCCATTGTGTCTGGGTGGGAAACCCTCACCGTCACAGCAAAGGCCAAATCCGCTATTCGCCGACTGGTACGGGCGCGCGAGGAAGCTGAGTTCGAGACGCTGGGTCGCCGGCTGACAGAGCATGTCCTTCGCCGCGATGGTATTGATCCAGTGACCATAAACATGGCTGAAATTGCCAGCCGAGCCGGCTTTGAAAGTACTGAACTTCTGTACAACTCACTTGGGCGTGGACGATTTCGCACCAGCGAGCTGATCGAGATTGCGTTTCCTGGGTCATCTACAAAGGCCGACAAGGAAATCCAGAGACTGAGCCTGAATGATCAAACAGCGCCGCTTTTGATCGCCGGCGACGAACTCACCGCCGGCGTCGCGCTTCATATGGGCCGATGTTGCTGCCCGTTACCGGGAGATCGGATTATCGGCATACAGACACCCGAAATGGGTCTTGTCGTTCACACCAGTTATTGTGGCGCTCTGGCTGAGTTTGATGATCTCAGTCATGAATGGATCGATCTGAAGTGGACAGAGCTTGCCCGAACGGACGCGGTCGCTGTCGGGCGGGTTCATGTAACAGCCGCCAATCGCAAGGGTGTCATGGCGACAGTATGCTCGGCCGTTGCCGAAGCGAATGCAAATATCACCCGAATAGATACGGGCGAGCGTCGGGGCGATTTTATCGATTTGTTCCTCGATATAGAAGTTGAAGATCTAAAACGGTTGACGCAGATCTTGGCGGCGCTCCGTTCGCTTGCTGTGATCGATTCCGCTGAGCGTCTAGTGGAGCAGTAGATGATTGGTACGGACGAAGTTCTAGAGGTTTTCCGTGAAGCGGGAGCGTTGCTTGAAGGGCATTTTATCCTGTCATCCGGCCGACGAAGTTCTGTCTTCCTGCAAAAGGCGCTTGTGTTCTCTCAACCAGAGAAGTCGGAAAAACTCTGCAAAGCGCTGGCCGCAAAGGTCGAAGCGGAGTTCGGCAAAATTGACGTAGTCGCTGGGCCGGCGATCGGTGGAATCATTCCCGGATATGAGTTGGCAAGACATTTGGGGGCGAGGGCCATCTTTGCCGAACGGGTCGACGGTGTGCTGACATTCCGTAGAGGCTTCTCTATTGCCAAAAGCGATCGTGTACTGATCGCTGAAGACATCGTCACCACCGGTTTGTCTTTTCTGGAAACGGTCGAGGCATTGCGCGAATTGCCAGGTGACCTCGCAGGGGGTGCCTGCATTATCGACCGTTCTAATGGCCACGCAGATGTGGGGTGTACACTGACCGCATTGGCAAGTGTCGATTTTCCGGACTACGCGGAAGACGAGCTACCAGTTGAGCTTCAGGCCATAGAGCCAGTTAAACCTGGAAGCCGGGGGCTAACCTAAATGACCAACCGTATTCGATTAGGCGTGAACATCGATCATGTGGCGACCATTCGAAACGCCCGCGGCGGTGTTCATCCAGATCCCGAACGAGCAGCAACGCTAGCGACGGCCGCCGGAGCTGATGGGATTACACTCCATCTCCGGGAAGACCGGCGTCATATCAGGGACGGCGATCTGAAACTCATCAGAGCCGCAACCGAGCTGCCGATAAATATGGAGATGGCGGCGACTGAAGACATGCTGAAGATTGCTCTCGATTTTCGGCCCGAAACGGTCATGTTCGTACCCGAAAAGCGCGCGGAGTTGACAACCGAGGGCGGGCTTGATGCCGCGCGGCAACACAATCACCTGGCACAGTTTGTCCGCCTATTGAAAGAGAATGGATCAAGGGTGTCCATGTTTATTGAGCCCGATCCTGTCCAATTATTGGCAGCTCAGCAAATGGGGGCTGACATAACAGAATTCCACACCGGACGCTTTGTGGAACTTTCCCTTGCCGGAGAGGCGGACCTTGCAATGGCGGAACTCGATCGCATCAAAACATGCGCTGAGGAGGCTGTCCGTATAGGGATCGAACCTCAAGCGGGTCATGGCCTGACATATGACACAGTAAAACCGATCGCTGCGATACCAGAGCTGACGGAGCTGAACATAGGCCACTTCCTGATCGGTGAAGCCGTGTTCGTGGGATTGGCGGCTGCAGTGCGGCGCATGCGTGAATTGATGGATGAGGCCAGGGAAACGGTACCCGTATGATCATCGGCATTGGAAATGACCTTTGCAATATCGAGCGTATCGAGAAGACGCTCGAGCGTTGGGGCGACCGTTTTATCAATCGTGTTTATACGCCTACGGAAATCGCAAAAGCTGAGAAACGCCGCTTGAAAGCGGAAACCTACGCCAAGAGGTTCGCAGCTAAGGAAGCTTGCGCAAAGGCGCTGGGGACAGGCGTGCCGCGCCGTGGCGTGCATTGGACGCATATGGGAGTCGTCAATCTGCCTTCAGGAGCACCAACGATGGAGCTGACCGGCGGGGCCGCCACCCGCTTGGCTGAAATCGTGCCGCCGGAGCACGACGCGCATATTCACCTCACCATCACAGACGATCACCCCTGGGCCCAGGCCTTTGTTGTCATCGAAGCCCGTCCGAAAACAGCGACATGAAAATGGAACGGCCGAAGCGAACCCGTTTGCGCCGAGGTGGTTCTGAAACCCGGCCTTCGTTGAAGAAAGATCAGCTGGTGAAGCTGGAAACGGAAATAGGGTATCGCTTTACGGACCATGCGCTGATCAATATGGCGATGACTCATCCAAGCGCGCTGACGGCTCACCAAAGATATGAGCAATCTAATCAACGCCTGGAGTTTCTAGGGGACAGGGTGCTCGGTCTTGTGATTGCAGAGCGGCTTTATGTGCGGCGACCGGATGAAGCTGAGGGCAAACTTGCTCCCAGGCTTAATCGCCTTGTGCGCAAGGAGGCTTGCGTGGAGGCGGCACGATACAAAGGGCTCGACAGATTCGTGATGCTGGGGGAAAGCGAACGCCGTAGCGGCGGTGCCACAAAGGATAAAGTCCTGGGGGATGTCTGCGAAGCGGTCATTGGGGCGATTTATCTGGACGGCGGTCTGAAAGCGGCCCGCAAGTTTATCGAGTCGGCGTGGAAACCTGTTTTTGAAGCGAACAAGGCTGGTCGTGTTCGGGATCCGAAGAGCCTGCTGCAAGAATGGGCGCAAGCTAGAAGATTTTCACTTCCGCAGTATACAGAGGTTAAGCGCAGCGGCCCGGACCATTCTCCAGTTTTTTCTGTCGAAGTAAGCGTGGGTGAAGGCGTGCACAGGGCGTCGGGCGAAGGCTCGTCCAAGCAAGATGCCGAACGCGCTGCGGCAGCCACTTTGCTGGACTCATTAGAGGACGACTAATGTCTGAAACACCTATCAGACGCGCGGGATTGGCGGCAATAATTGGTGCACCGAACGCGGGTAAATCCACCCTGACGAACGCCATGGTTGGCGGCAAAGTGTCCATCGTCACCCACAAAGTGCAAACGACCCGTTTTCCATTGCGCGGTGTTGCCATCCACGCAGACGCTCAGATTGTGCTGATAGACACGCCGGGAATCTTTCGTGCCAAACGCCGTTTGGATCGAGCGATGGTGAAGTCTGCCTGGGCCGGGACCAGCGATGCCGATGCGGTGCTGCATTTGATCGACGCTTCGAGTTGGGTGGCGGAGCGCCTTGGTGAAACTCTGACGCCAGCTCAAATCTTGTCCATCGAGGATGATCATCGTGTGATCGCTGCGCTGAAAGAGTCTCAACGGAAAGTATTTCTTGTTCTGAATAAAATAGACCTTTTTCCCCATGAAGAAACACTTCCCCTGATACAGGCCTTACGCCAGGAGGGGGTGTATGATGACATCTTTATGGTGTCTGCCTTGAACGGCGACGGCATAGACACCCTTCTGGATGCCGTGGCAGCTCGGATGCCAGATGGTCCGCCGCTGTATCCCGCAGATCAGTCTGCCGACATTCCGGTGCGCGTGCTGGCCGCAGAGATCACCCGCGAAAAACTGATGCTACGCCTACATCAGGAGCTTCCATATCAATTGATGGTCGAAACGGAAGATTGGAAAGAACTGAAAGATGGCTCAGTACGAATTGAACAGGCGGTGATCGTCGGTCGGGCGGGCCACAAGGCCATGGCCCTTGGCAAAGGTGGTCAAACAATAAAAGCTGTCGGAGCTGCAGCGCGCGAAGAGCTGAGCGAGTTGCTCGATTGCAAAGTCCATCTCTTTCTATTCGTCAAAGTCGATGAGAAGTGGCAGGAAAAGCGCGAGCGGTACGTTGATTTCGGCCTCGAATTCGACGTTTAAGATGTCTTTATGGCCAACTGGAGCGATACCGCGCTGATCCTCGGAGGACGCCGCTTCGGTGAAGGCGGGCTCATACTGGATGTCCTGACCGCGACACGGGGCAGGCGGGCAGGTCTCGTATATGGCGGGGCATCGCGGAGGCGACGAGGACAGCTTGAAGCTGGAAACACGGTCGAGCTCACTTGGCAGGGAAGGCTTGAAGAACAGCTGGGGCGTTTTGAAGTTGCCGAAGCTATCACAGAACGCGCCGCTGATCACCTCGACAGACCGCAGGCCCTGGCCGCCATCGGAGCGCTCACAGCAATTTTGCGAGATGCATTGGAGGAGGGCGATGTGGCTGGCTCTTCCGTGTACGAAGCGACCGTTCTTGTTCTTGATCTGCTCGAGGAGGACACCGTCTGGCCTGCGCTCTATGTTCGCTGGGAGATGGGGCTTTTGGCAGCCTTGGGCTTCGGTCTTGATCTCACCAAATGTGCGCTATCCGGCGCAAATGACGGTCTCACCCATGTGAGCCCGCGAACGGGACGCGCCGTCAAGGGATCAGAGGCCGAGGAGTATCTTGATCGCTTATTCGAGCTTCCGCCATTT
The DNA here is from genome assembly GCA_039817885.1 of Pseudomonadota bacterium. Lineage (GTDB taxonomy): Bacteria > Pseudomonadota > Alphaproteobacteria > Caulobacterales > Hyphomonadaceae > CALLCD01. The sequence continues at coordinate 24,841 of JBCBUY010000021.1, forward strand.
CTGATTGATGCAAGTGCGCCAGCGTCTCCCGCCGCCGTGGGTCAGGGCCTGCATCTGACCGGATATTTTTTGGAGCGGCGACTCTACAATCTCATAAACCGGCCGCCCCCCGAAGCGCGGGATTTGCTACTGCGGCGCTTGGAACGAGCTGCGCTCGCAAGCGTTCCCGATTGATCATCTTATCCGCTGGCGGATTTTCCGTCCGCCATGAAAGCCATTATCAAACTTCGTTATCCTGACACCCTGGCCGCCAATGAATTTCTCTCCATGTGAAAACTTGCTGGGCCCGAATGTGGATGCCGCACCACGAGGAAGTCGTTTCCTCGAAAAGCGCGTCCGCGACCCCTTGTATCGTCCAGGGCGGCTATAATTTGTCCGGCGGCCTCCCATGAATTGAGTGTATAAGAGGAGGGTTTCAGAAGCCTCCATGTGAAGCCCAGCCAAATAAGTCGACCCATCGAGCGCAAGAGGACCCGTCTCAGGGGACACTGCACCGGCATCCGAAACGGCAAGGACGGTTCCCAAGCTAACGATTATCGCCTTCAATCCCATGCTGAGTTGTGCTGTGGCCATGTGCGCTCTCCGTCCGGGCAGCTGTAATGGTAAGTGCCATTAACTCTGTGCCGGGTAGACGTGCGCGTCTATCGGTTTCGCTTTCGAAACGAGATTTGAGGGGGTATTTCTCCTTGATCCAAATTGAAAAGGCCCGCTTCCCAAGGACGAAGGAAGCGAGCCAGTGCCCACCGGGCTAGGGGCAGTACTATACATGCCCGGATGGGGGGCTAGTACTTCTTAAAACCGCCGCGCCGGCTGAAGCTCTTGCCATGAACGCCTCGGCGGCCATGAAAGCTGTTTCCACGGAAACCGTTATTGGCGTGGAATCCTTTTCCATGAAAAGATTTATGTCCGTGGAAACTCTTTCCGTGAAACCCTTTTCCATGGAATCCGCGGCTGCCATGAAAGCCTCTGCCTCTACTAAATCCACGTCGGCCATGGAATTTGACGTTCTGGACTTCGAAGCCGTTATTGATGGATGCGCCATCGAAGACAGCGACGGTGGCTGTCGGGGCAGTATTTTGGAAGCCGTTGGAATGGGTATTTGCAAGCGCCGATGGGGCTGCGACAGCGAGCAGTGCACCTGCCGCGAGAAGGATCTTGAAGCGGAACATGTTAGTCTCCTATGCGTTTCGCGTTGCTGATGAACATGATGTGGGGAGCGCATGGACATACCGCTAAACACATTGGCTCACCGGACCGGGAGATCTTGGGCCGGGTCACGCTAGCGGGCCAGAAAAATATCATAAATACAATGCCCGACACCTGATGCAGGTGTAACGGCCAGTTTATCCATCAGCCTAGCGGCAGGTTTCTGTAGACCCAAAATCGAGATGAAAATGGTCCGCATGGGCGGTGTTGTAGTCCGGTCCGAGAGTTACGGAGAAAATCCGACAGCCGGTTTTATGTAGCTGTTTCAGATAGTCGCCTTCAGGGGTCGAGGTTCCCCAATGATCCTCCACATGGACTAAGCGTCCATCTGCCAGCCGCACTCCGGAAATGTCGATGGCGTTGGCGGTCGCGTGCTCGCTGCGTCGCCGTGTGCCAGCAATATTGCGACAAGAATAGGCCCCATAGGTTTCTATACGAGTTGCCCGAGATCCCAGCATCTCCACTGCCAAGGGGCGCACAGCCTGACGTTCCCAGACGTAGAGCGCTGCAGCCATCTGGCAGGTCAACCGGACGGTTGAGGAATAGGGCGTGAGAGTTTGGTCCAAGGTCAGCGCGCCCCAAAAGCCGCACTTCTCACCCGTAACCTCGTCCTCGAGCCGTGTATACTGAACGCCCACTGCATCGAGCGCCCGGAAACAAGCTTCGTGATTATGCTTCAAGTGGGTGAACTTACGGTAGGTCGCGAACCCGATTGGATCGTTGAGGTGGATCTCTCGCCATGGATTATGCTGGCGCGGTGCCGTGACATGGAAAACCCATGTGATGGCACCGACAATGGCCAATGCCACCCAAAACCGCCACAGGGAGGCCAGATACCTGACATTCTCCATTGGTTAACCAAACTCCGCTCTTTAGTTAATCTACTTTACGACTACTGAGTCGCGAGAGGCAGGAGGCCGCTAGCCATGTCAGACGTGATGGACGACGAACCAGACCGTATCATCAGTGAACCCATGAATGAGGCGCTTTCAAAGCGCTATCTGGCTTATGCGCTTTCTACGATTACGGCCCGAGCGCTTCCCGATGTCCGAGATGGGCTGAAGCCCGTTCAGCGGAGAATTCTATACGGGATGCGGGTTTTGCGGCTGGATCCCGAAGGTGGCTATCGCAAATGCGCAAAGATTGTCGGCGATGTCATGGGGAACTTCCACCCCCATGGTGACGCTTCAATTTATGATACTCTGGTGCGTCTGGCGCAGGACTTTACCGTTCGCTATCCGCTTGTCGATGGTCAGGGAAATTTCGGCAATATCGATGGCGATTCGGCCGCTGCATACCGGTACACGGAAGCGCGGATGACTGAAGCCGCCGAGCTTATGCTCGATGGCTTGAACGAAAATGCCGTCGATTTCCGGGAGAATTTCGACGAGACGGATACTGAGCCGGTCGTTCTTCCAGCGGGTTTCCCGAACCTGTTGGCCAATGGTGCGACAGGCATCGCTGTGGGCATGGCCACCAGCATTCCGCCACACAACGCCGCAGAAGTGATCGATGCGGCCATGCATCTAATCAAGATGCCAAAGGCGACAACCGCTGAACTCATGGAGTTCATGCCGGGCCCGGATTTCCCGACCGGCGGCGTCATCGTCGAGCCAAAGGAGCAGATTCTCGAGGCTTATGAGACAGGACGAGGCGGGTTCCGCGTCCGCGCACGGTGGGAAACGGAAGACTTGGGGCGCGGGCAATACCAGATTGTTGTCACGGAAATTCCCTATCAGGTCCAGAAATCGAAACTGATCGAGCGTTTGGCCGAATTGATTGAGACGAAGAAGACGACGCTGCTCGCCGATGTGCGGGACGAAAGTGCTGAAGATGTTCGCATCGTCCTTGAGCCGCGTGCTCGCAGCATCGCCCCTGATGTGCTGATGGAAAGCCTGTTCAAAACCAGCGAACTGGAAAGCCGCTTTTCATTGAATATGAACGTGCTGCACCAGGGCGCGCCGCAGGTCATGGGTCTGAAAGACGTGCTACGCGCTTATCTGGACCATCGTCGCGAAGTCGTCGTGCGCCGGGCAGAGTTCCGTCTCGATAAGATCGAGAAGCGCCTGCACCTACTCGATGGCTACTTGATTGCCTACCTCAATATCGATGAGGTGATCCGGATCATCCGCGAAGAAGATAATCCGAAGCAGGAAATGATCGATCGCTTTGGCATCACCGAGATCCAGGCTGAAGCCATTCTCAATCTCCGTTTGCGGGCCCTCCGCAAACTTGAGGAGATGGAAATCAAGGGAGAGCACAAGAAGCTCCAAGAAGAGCGAGAAGAGATCCAGAAGCTGCTCGGCTCGACGCGTCGCCAGTGGACGGCAGTTGGCGGCTTGCTGAAAGAAGCGCGCAAGGCTTTTGACCCCGGAACAGAGCTCGGTCGTCGCCGGGCGAACTTCGATGCAGCTCCTGTGATTGATCTGGATGCAGCACTCGAAGCCTCTATTCCGAAAGAGCCATTGACTGTTGTTCTGTCTCAGAAGGGCTGGATCCGCGGGATGAAGGGCCATGGCCTCGACCTGACGGCGGCGAAATTCAAAGACGGCGACAGTCTCTTCCTTGCCGAAGAGATGCACTCCACGGACAAGCTGATCTTGATGGCGAGTGATGGGCGTGCCTTCACTCTGGCGGCTGACAAGCTCCCCGGCGGTCGCGGTCACGGCGAACCAATTCGGCTCTCAATTGATCTGGAAGACAGCGTCGACATTGTTTCCATGTTCAAGCTTGATACCGAGCGCAAACGTATTGTGGCGACGGATGCGGGCTACGGTTTCGTCATTCCGGAAGCAGAGCTAGAGTCGACCCGCAAGGCTGGCAAACAAGCCGTCAACCCGCCATCAGGTGCCGAGCTTGTCATCTGCGATGTGGTGGCCGGCGATCAGGTCGCTGTGATCGGCAGCAACAAGAAACTTCTGATATTCCCGCTTTCCGAACTACCCGAAATGAATCGCGGCAAGGGCGTCAAGCTTCAATCCTATAAGGGCAAGGATCGTCTCGCGGATATGATGACCTTTAAGTCCGATGAAGGGTTCTCTGTCCGCGATGGCGGTGGCCGGCAGCGCACATTCCCGGAATGGGCTGACTGGAAAGGCAAGCGGTCTCAGGCAGGTAAGCTCGCCCCAAAAGGATTCCCAAGGTCAGGCCGGTTCAGCTAGTGCGCTTTTGAGGGCGTCTGACCGAATCCTGCGCCCTTGGCGAATCCTCATGCCTTGGGATAGGGTCTTCGCTATCCATTAGGGGGATACACCAAATGAACGCACTTTTCGTTATTCTCGGCATTGTCGCCTTGATCGCGATCGTCTTCATTGCACTTTACAATGGCCTCGTATCGAAGCGGCAAACCGTCAACCAAGCTTTCGCTGATATTGATGTCCAGTTGAAGCAGCGCCAAAATCTGATTCCAAACTTGGTCGAGACGGTGAAGGGGTATGCAAGCCACGAGAAAGAGACGCTGGATGCCGTCATTAATGCGCGAAACAGTGCTGCAAACGCTCAGGGGGTCGGCAATGTCGCTGAGGCCGAAGGCGCGCTGACCGGTGCGTTGGGCAAGCTGTTCGCGCTTGCCGAGGCCTATCCAGACCTCAAAGCCAATCAGAACTTCCTCGATTTGCAGGATGAGCTGTCTGTGATCGAAGACAAGCTCGCGGCAGCGCGCCGGTTCTTCAACTCAGCTGTTCAGGACTACAATACGGCGACAGAGCAATTTCCTGGCGTGTTGGTTGCGAATTCCTTCGGCTTCGACCCACGAGAGTTCTTTGATGTCGGCGGTGATCGCGAGGAATTGTCGAGCGTTCCAAAGGTCGGGTTCTAGGGAAGCAGGGACACCACAACCCAGTGCACGACCTTAGGCGGCACCAAAGTCAACGAGTTTTCTTTGGTCTTCATCCCACAAATGTAGCTTTGCGCACTTCAAGCTGGTTGCAATTGTTAGGCGATTAATCTCGGCCAGTTCCGGGTGGTCGCGCATAACTTCAGGCAAACGATAGGACGGTATACGGCTGTTGAGATGGTGGACGTGATGAACACCAATATAGCCGGTCAACCAATCTAGCGGAGCCGGCAAATCGAAATAGGACGACCCATAAAGGGCGGCATGTTGAAGTTGCCATTCGCCCTGACCGGACCAGTGGGTTTCTTCGAACTGGTGTTGCACGTAGAACAGCCAAACGCCAATCGTTGCAGCAAGAAGCGTCGTTGGAAGGACCACCAGCACCACGGGCGCAACACCTACCGTCCAGATCATAATACCTGTCAGCGCTGCGATACCGAGATTGGTACCCATGGCGCTGGCCCAATAGCCTCGATTTCCCATAAATTCGATTGGGAGGCGGTTTTGCAGCATAAAGATAAAAGCCGGCCCTAGTACAAAAAGTGTCAGAGGGTTGCGGAACATCCGGTAGCTGAAACGGGTCCAGGGTCCGGCATTGCGGTACTCGGCGAGCGTCATCGTATACACATCACCAACCCCCCGTCTTTCCAGATGTCCCGCCCCGGCATGATGCTGTTTATGGGCTTGTTTCCAGACATGATACGGTGTCACCGTGAAAACACTTAGAGCCATGCCGACCAAGTCGTTCAATCGCTTCGTCGGAAAGTAGGATCCGTGACCGCAATCGTGTTGAATAATGAAGACGCGAACGAGGAAAAACGCCCCTGGAAGCCATACGATCGGAGCCATCCAGTAGCTGATGGACAACAACCAGATGCCGACACCGATAAGGGCGAAAAAAGGAATAACTGTTGCGAAGAGGTCAAACACTGCCCGACGGAGGTCTGCCGTTCGGTAAGGGGCCAGGCGAACGGCCCAGTCTCTTGCGCTTGTCTCGACGGCGGTATGCTCTGATTGCTCTTCAGCGATTGCTACTGCAAGTCCAACCATACCTGTGTCCAATCAATTATCGCCGCATACATCCGGGTATTTGTCCCCAGTAACAAGTCGAAATCGTATCACGTTGAGGTTATTGAGTTGCAAACGCGTCGCTCGAATATGCCGCGACTTTCGGACACTGTCTTTATTGGGGCGCATATGGCGATGAAACACAGCACATGAAGGATCTCGTCTATTACCCGCTCTCTAGTGTTGGGGGCTTACGAGGAGGATAGGGACGGCAACCATGTAGCGAGCGCCGGGATAGCCGCGACAAGTCCAATCATCGTCAATTGTAATCCGATAAAGGGAATAGCGCCGCGCCAGATGTCTATGGTTGCCAGATCATCGGGAGCCGCACCCCGCAGATAAAACAAGGCGAATCCGAAAGGCGGTGTCAGAAAGCTCGTTTGAAGGTTCAGCGCCATCAGGATTGCGAGCCAGACAGGGTCCGCGCCCAGGAGAATAAGCGGCGGCGCAACCAACGGAACGACCACATAGACGATTTCGATAAAATCGAGAAAGAAGCCGAGTAAGAACATCACCAGCATGGTGAGGGCAAGCGCCCCCCAGAGCCCGCCCGGCGTCGCCTGCAACAGGCCCATCACCAATATGTCTCCATCATAGCCTCTGAAGACGAGGGCAAAGAGCGATGCGCCAATCAAGATCAGGAAGACCATAGATGTGATATGCACAGCTGATGTGAGCGCCGGGCCGAAGCGATCCGTTTTCATCAAGACCAACGCACTGGCAATCAACCCGGCAAAGAACGTGACAATCGCAAATCCGGCAAGCACCATGGCAATTTGATCCGCCACGGAAATGGTCTGACGACCAATGCGAAGATCCATAAGCTCCGCGAGCACGAGCAAAAGAAAAATGGATCCAAGCCCGGCAAGGATCAGCGGCTGAAGCCGCGTTTCGGTCTCGTTCGAGACGCGTAAGCCAGCAAGTAATGCGGCTCCACCAGCCCCGATGGCCGAAGCTTCAGTGGGCGACGCGATGCCGCCTAGGATTGAGCCGAGCACCGCCAGAATGAGCAATAGCGGCGCACCGAGCCCAAACACAATCTCCTTGCCAGAAGGCGCGTCGATGGCGTCTGTTTGCGCTAAAGGGGGACAGGTGGACGGCCGCGTCACAGACAAAAATGCGATATAGGCAAGGTATAGTCCTACCAGAGCTAGTCCCGGGATAAGCGCGCCTGCAAACAAATCCCCAACGGACACCGCGGAAGGTCTCCCTGCAGCTGCCACGCTCGCGCGCTGATTTGCGTTGGAGATCGCATCTGACAGAAGGATCAGCACGATCGAAGGCGGGATGATCTGGCCAAGAGTGCCTGACGCGGCAATGGTTCCGGAGGCGAGGCGGGGATCATATCCCTGGCGCAGCATGGTCGGCAGGGCAATCAGCGTCATGGTGATGACCGTTGCGCCAACAATGCCGGTGGATGCCGCAAGCAATGCGCCAACAATCACCACCGCATAAGCAGGTCCCCCTCTCAGGCGGGCGAGCAGTCGGCTTGCAATGTGAAGGAGATCTTCGGCGACTTTCGATCGCTCAAGGATTACCCCCATCAGAACAAATAATGGCACGGCGACCAGCACTTGGTTTTCCATTGTGCCGATCATTCGGAGCTGTATCAGGCGCAGAAGCCCCGTCGGGAAAACACCTAACACTCCACCAATCAGCGCAAACAGCAAAGCAACACCGCCAAGCGTGAGCGCAACGGGAAATCCAGCGAGCAGCGCGCCGATCGCCGTTGCGAACATCAGAACCGCGAGAACAACTTCGATCTCCATCAAAGCGCCTCCGCTGGGCCATCGCCGGTCATTGTTGGCAAAGTGTCCAGACCTCGTAGTCCCAAGGCCATTTTCAGAGCGTTCCCCAGTCCTTGAAGGATCAGCAAAATCCCAAAAGCGGGGATCAGGCTTCGGAACAGATAATATATTGGAAGGCCATCGCTCTCTCGGGATCCTTCAAAGCCAGCCCAAGAACGCGACAGAGATGGCTCTACTGCCCAGAGGACCAGGATCCCGATCGGGAATACAAAGACATAAATCCCAAAAAGCTCGATGACGGCACGGCGACGCGCGCTGAACCGTCCTCTCAGTATATCGACACGAACATGAGCATCCTCTCGGAGCGCGCCCGCGGCCCCAAGCAGGAATACGGAGGCAAAGGCATAAATGACCGTTTCATCGAGCCAAGAAAATGCGAGGCCGTAAACATGCCGGACGATCACGACGGCCAATTGAGCGAGCACCATGATGACCGCTGCGAGCATTGCGAGGCGTTGAGCCCCGCCAGATATTGTATCCAATAGGCGGTGAAGAGAGGAGAAGCGTGCACTCGGCTGGGTCGGCCACAGAAGTATAGCGAGTGGTAAAACCAAAACAGGTGAGAGCAGAATGCCAAGCCATTGAAGGCCTGTGCCGATGGCAAGAAAGAGGTCTGCCATCAGCTGCCGCCAAGCTCCCGGGAGGCATAGAACGGTCCTTCCGAGATCGACGCCCAGCCGCGCATTTTCTTCAAATTGTCCTCAAAGCTCTCATAGATCCGTCGCTCGATATCTCCGCCGGCACCTGCGCTGGCCCGGATGTCGCGAGATATCTCTTGCACTTGGGCCATGACATCAGCCGGGAATTGTCGCAGCGCCGTCCCATGTTCTCGTTTGAGAATATCAAGATGAATAGCATTCTGAACGGTGAACTCACCGAGACTGAGATGGTTCACCTCAGAGCAAACGGACCGGATGATCGCCTGTTCAGTTTGATCAAGGCTTTCCCATGTTTTCAGGTTGATCCCGACGGCCAGCGAAGATCCTGGTTCGTGAAACCCCGGTCCATAATAATAGGGGGCCTCACGATAGAAACCGAGATAGAAATCGTTCCATGGGCCGACCCACTCTGTCGCGTCGATGGCTCCAGTCTGTAGAGCTTGGTAGATCTCACCGCCGGAAAGGGTCACGGCCGCACCGCCGAGCTCTCGCACAACCTGTCCACCGAGACCGGGTATACGCATTTTCAATCCACGGAAGTCTTCAAGACTCTGAATTTCCTTGCGAAACCAACCGCCCATCTGATGTGCTGTATTGGCGGCTTGAAAGGCGATTACGCCGAACTGTGCCGATAACTCCTGCCAAAGCTCTTGTCCGCCACCAAAGTCGATCCACCCCATAATCTCCTGCGCTGTCATGCCCATAGGGACTGATGTGAAGAAGTTGAAAGCCCGCGACTTGGCTTGCCAGTAATATTCCGCGCCATGATAGAACTCGACCGATCCATCTGCGACAGCGTCGAAAGCTTGCAGCGCTCCGACAAGTTCTCCAGCCGCATGCACGCGAAGTTCGATCTGGCCGTCGGTGAGCTGCGTGATCCGCGCGCCCACACGTTCGGCAGCTTCGCCGAGACCAGGCAGACCCTTGGGCCAGGTTGTCACCATATTAAACCGCCGGCGTCGGCGACTAATGGCCGGCATCGGCAAAGAGTCCGAGGCCTGTTCAGCTGTGCCACAAGCTGCTGCGCCTAAGCCAAGCGCGGCACCTCCCAGCACTTTACGCCGGTCGATTCTCTTGTCGTGCATGTCCTTGAGGCCCTCCCAACGATCTATTTTATGGCTGGGCGCTCATCAGCTCCCAGGTTTCGCCATTAAGCACTTCAAGCGGCCAGAACTGCCGTTTGTAGTCCATCTTGGGGCTGCCCTCGACCCAGTAACCGAGATAGACGTGGGGAAGGCCGTGGACAGCTGCGCGCTGAATGTGTTCCAGGATCATAAAGCTACCAAGCGAACGCCCCGAGAGGTCTGGCTCGAAAAAGCTGTAGACCATCGATAACCCATCACGCAGCACGTCGGTAATGGCCGCTCCGATCAGGGGAGCGTCATCTCCGTCACCGTCGCGATACTCCACGATCAAGCTCCTGACTGGACTTTCACTCACCATGTTGGCGTAGTCTCGAAAGCTCATATCGGCCATGCCGCCATCCTCATGGCGCGCCAGAAGATAGTTTTGCAGAACACGGTATTGCTCTCGGGTCGCCACGGCCTTCTGGGCGGTCGCCCTTATTCCGGAATTGCGATTCAACACCCGCCGCCACCGCTTCGTGTAAAGGAAATCGCGAACAGGGACACGAACCGACTTGCACGCATTACAGCGCGGACAAGCGGGCCGGTAGGCAATACCCTGGGACCGGCGAAAGCCCGATTGGCTCAACAGTGAATGCACCGCGTCGGCATCGGGAACGGAGAGATTTGTGAAAGCCTTGCGCTCACGCATACCATCCAGATACGGGCAGGGAGCCGGAGCGGTCATATAAAACCGCAGAGCACGCCGGTAACCGGACTGGAACAGATGTGAATCGCTAAATTTCATAGGTTGCCAGTATGAACACTCATAGGTCGAACCGCCAAGGGGCAACTGCTGTAAACACCGCCCAGATCAAAACGACCAGTGGACCTCCATATCGAATATAGTCTGAAAACTTATAATGGCCTGGACCCATTACCAGAAGGTTCGTCTGATAAGCGATCGGCGTCGCAAAGCAGCAATTCGCTGCATAAATGACGGCAAGAACGAAAGGTGTTGGGTCTACGCCAAGCTCGTGAGCTGTCGAAACGGCTACAGGCGTAAACAGAACTGCGGTGGCTGCGTTGCTCAGAATATTGGTTAGCACAGCCACGGTGAAGAAAATTGCGGATAACACCGCGACAACACCATATGGCGATGTCAATTCGACAATGTTGTGGGCGATGAGCATCATCGCGCCGGTTTCCTCCAGCGCAATTCCCATGGCTATAGCGGCACCGATCAACATAAATATGCGCAGATCAAGTGACCGCGTCGCCTGACGGATGTTGAGGCACCCGGCTACAATCATTACGACCGCGCCCGCGACGGCTGCATGGAGGATCGGCAAGATCTCCAATGCTGCCGCAATTACGGTCAGAATAGCAATAATGCGCGCCGCCTGTGCACGAGCTGTGACAGGAATCTCCGTGCTCGACCACTCCAGAAGAATGATGTCCTTGCTCTGACGAAGCTCGGTGAACGCATCAGCCGGCGCACAAAGCAGCAATGTGTCGCCGGCCTCCAGCCTGATTTCATTCAGCTTCGAACGTATCATTCTGGAGCGCCGTTGAATGCCAAGAACAACAGCACGCGTCAGTCTACGGAAGCCCAGCAACTCAACCGTTCGGCCCGCCATGCGCGAGCCCGGTGCGATAACAGCTTCAGCGAGCAGCAGTGATCGAGGTTGTCCGCTCGTGTCCTGTGAGCCAGGGCCCGACCGCCACATTTGCTCCAGCAGATCGGGCTTACTGGTCAGAGCATCGCTCAACACCTGTCGCGTCGCCGCAACGATAACAAGATCTCCCGGTTTCAAACGCGCATCTTCGAAGGGGGGCAATATGGCCTGTTCGCCGCGCTGGATCATTCGGACGGTCATCCCCGGCAGGTCCTGGAACATACCGGCTACTGGCGCTTTGCCGGAAAGGAAATGCCCATGGCTCACTTCGATCTGAGCGACATAGTGCTTGCCCGATCCCGTCGCGATCTGGCCAGACATATCTTCTCGTCTTGGAAGAAAGGCGCGAGCAGAAATACCGATATAGGCAATACCGGCGGCTGATAGGATCAGGCCGAGAATTGTGAGATCGAAAAACCCGATTGTGACGCCCTCAAGTCGCTTGAAAGATTCCGCCGCAAGCAGGTTCGTTGAGGTGCCAATCAGTGTGGTCATTCCAGCAAAAACGCTGACAAAACTAAGCGGCATCATGATGCGCGATGGTCCGATCCCCATACGAGCCGCAATAGCGCTCATAATCGGTAAGAACATGATCACAACGGGAGTGTTATTGATAAACGCGCTCGTGACGAAAACAGCCGCAAATGCGAGGACAAGTGTCGAAAACGGCCGCGTATCATAGGATCTGATAATCGCCTTGGTCGGTCCGTCGAGTGCCCCCGTCTGGAACAATCCCTGACCGACGACCAAAAGCGCCATAATGGTCACGAGTGCGGGATTGCCAAATCCCTGCAATATCGCTGACGGATCGACGGGCTCTCCGTCCGCGCCCGTCGCGCCTGGCATTTGAAACAGCAATAACAGCGAGGCGATGATCCCTGCTGAGATCAACTCCATCGACCAGCGGTCGGTCATATAAAGGATGATGGACGCCCCGACGATGGCGAGGCTGACCCACATGGCCCAATTTGTATATGCCCCGTTCGACAGGATCTCGTCCAGCATTCGGTCTCCAACCGCAATGTAATACGCTTGCTTAGCGTCCGTCAGCCGTCGAGTTCAAGAACAATACTGATCCGGCGATTGCCAGCTGCATGTGGCTGGTTGGGGAGAAGGGGGTGTTTATCGGCCAGCCCAATCACCGCGCGTATGCGATTTTCCGGTATGCCGGACCGTTGAAGAACTGCCCGCGCCGCGTTGGCCCGCGCTGCTGATAGATCCCAATTCGTGAACCCCTCAGACGACGCCGGGAACGCGTCTGTGTGGCCCTCGATGCTCATGAGCACGGGCTGCTCGGACAATAAGCCAGCTACGTCTGAGACCAACTCAATGCCCAGGCCGCTGAGCTCTGTTCCCCCGGAGGCAAACAGGGGTGTGGCGGTTGCGTCTGTAAGCTCAACCCGAAGACCGCTACCGGTTTCGGTGACGATCACTTGGTGGCCATGTTGGGAGAGCGATACATCTGTCTCGAGCGCGCTGAGCAAGTTCGAAAGGTCGGAGGCGTCGACACTTCGTGCATGGTTGAGCTGCTCTTCACCGTTGAAGAACGCGGCAATACCCTGTCGATTTTCCACGGACTGTTCAGTGGACAGCCACATCAGGAGAAAGAACGCCATCAGGGCGGTGAGGAAATCGGCATACGCCAACTTCCACTGGCCGGGACGCCGGGATTCTCCTCGGCGCAGGCTCCGGCCCCGACCCGAATGGGCAGAGGAATAAGTTGCCATTTCGCAGTCTTTCTGATTGCAAAATGAGTGTTATCAGAACAGCGTGAATATCGGTTTGTCCGGAGCGACGCGATTTTGGTGAAATTTCAACGAACCTTGCGCATATCTGGTGACTGTGTCTGCTTAGGAGTGGGCTTCTAAACGCGATTCGAGGGACTTTATGGGGAAAATTCAAACCGACTATCTCGTCATTGGCAGCGGCGCTGTTGGCATGGCTTTTGTGGACACGATGCTGGACGAGAGTGACGCCAATTTTGTCATCGTCGACCGGCATCATATGCCAGGAGGGCACTGGAATGATGCCTATCCCTTTGTGCGCCTCCACCAGCCATCCGCTTTTTACGGTGTGTCATCTATTCCGCTGGGCGGCGACAGAATTGATGAAGTCGGATCCAACAAGGGTTTCTACGAGCTTGCAACCGGCTCGGAGGTTGTTGCCTATTTTGACCGGGTGATGCGCGAGCGCCTACTGCCATCGGGACGCGTGCAGTACTTCAAAATGTCTGATTTCTCGGACGGAAAAATCACCTCGCTATTGTCTGGCGATGTTCGAGATGTGGAAATACGCAAAAAGATCGTCGACGGAACCTTCTTTTCGACCTCAGTACCGTCGACCCACATTCGCAAATACAGCGTGGCCGACGAGGTGACGTGCATCCCTCCGAACGATCTTCCTAGAAACGCCGATCAGTTCAAGCACTATACGGTCATTGGGGGTGGCAAAACTGCCATGGATTCGATCGTTTGGCTGCTGGACAATGGGGCGGCACCAAACACGGTCACCTGGGTTTGCCCTCGGGCATCGTGGTTGATCAATCGCCGGATTACCCAGCCCGGGCGAAAATTTTTCAACGACGCAATTGGCGGAGCAGCAGATCAGTTCGAGGCTCTTGGCGCGGCGACGTCGATCGAAGATCTATTCCACAGGCTTGAAGACGCCGATCTGATGTTCCGCATCGATCCTTCGATCCAACCGGAGATGTTCCACTATGCAACGACCTCCATCGGAGAAGTCGAACAATTGCGACGTATCGACAATGTTGTCCGCGGCGAACGTGTAGAGGCAATCGATGTGGGCACAGTCAAAATGAAGTCTGGAACCACGATTTCGGCAGAGCCCGACACGCTCTACATAGATTGCACGGCGACGGCCGTTGATTTCGTCACCAAGCGAGACATTCCCGTCTTTGAACCAGATCGGATCACTTTGCAGCCGGTCTTCGCACCACTCGCAAGCTACAGCGCCGCAATCGTTGCATTTGTAGAAGCGCAATACGATGACGACGCAAAGAAAAACATGTTGTGCAAGCCGGTGCCCTTGGCCGACACGCCCGCAGAATGGCCGATGTCCATGCTCGGCAATCTTATGAATCAGAACGCCTGGTCCCAGGACGATAAGATGCGCGATTGGACACAGGCCTGCCGGCTTAACCCAACAGCTGCTGCGGTGACCGATCCGGCTCCCTTCACCGAAGAGGAAAAGGCGATCGTAAGCCGGGTACGCCAAGCCGTGATTCCCGCCGCAATGAATATTCAAAAACTCCTGGCTGCTGAAACGGAGCCCGCCTAATGATCGCTGGGTGTCGCATTTAGGAGGGATAGGGCCCGATGGCGAAATGTTCTTTTCTTGGCCTCGGTGTGATGGGCTTTCCCATGGCCGGCCATCTTGCCCGATCAGGCCATGACGTCGCCGTTTGGAACCGAACCGGCAGCAAATCCGCCGATTGGACAACCAAGCACAAAGGCGAAGCCGCAATTGACCCCGCCGCGGCGGTCTTCGGCAAGGAATTTGTCTTCCTCTGTCTTGGCGACGATCCCGATGTCGAGGCGGTATACGATGCGCTCGAGCCGAGCATTGGTGCGGGTATGATCATTGTCGACCACACAACGGCGAGCGCAGGGCTCGCCCGTGCGCTCCATGCCAGGGCTGCTGAACGAGGGGCTGCCTTCATCGACGCTCCCATATCCGGCGGCCAGGCCGGCGCTGAGAATGGCCAGCTTGCCATCATGTGCGGTGGCGATGAAGACGCGTTTTCAAAGGCTGAACCGGTCATGGCAGCTTATGGTAAAGGCATGACGTTGATTGGCCCCAGTGGTTCGGGTCAGCTCTGCAAATCGGTCAATCAGATCTGTATCGCAGGCGTGGTTCAGGGCCTGTCAGAAGGTCTGGCGTTCGCCGCGAAAAATGGCCTTGATGCCGAGAAGGTCATATCGGCTATCTCAGGCGGTGCGGCGCAGAGCTGGCAGATGGTCAATCGTTGGGAGACCATGATGGCCGACGAGTTCGACCATGGGTTCGCGGTTGATTGGATGCGAAAGGATCTGAGGATCGCCCTCGAAACGGCCCGTGAAACTGGTGCCAGTCTGCCCGTCGCAGCGCTTGTTGATCAATTCTACGCCGAGGTTCAGGCCATGGGTGGCGCGCGCTGGGATACATCCAGCCTTATCAAGCGGCTACCGAAAGATCGCTAATGCGCCGCCTTGAGCTACATGTCCGTGACGGTGCCCCCTTTGAAACAGCGCTTAGCGCCGTGCGCAATGTTGATCCTGTCGACTACCATGTTCTGCTACCAGAGCAGCAAGATCGCCGTGTGATCTCGATTTTCCTGCGGGACGATACAAGCCAAAAGCTCGTCGACATCCTCCAGCAATCCTTGAAGGATGAAAAAGACTGGCGCATCGTCGTAACACCAATTGAAGCGACACTTCCAAAAATTGAGGAAGGCAAGCACCCGCAAAAGAAAACCAGCCAGAAAGCTCTCCGCGAAGAGCTATTGCAGGACATTGAAGAAGGAGCTGTTCTGGACCGGGATTTCCTGATCATGGTGTTCCTGTCGACGGTTGTTGCCGCCGTCGGGCTTAACTCGAACAGCATTGCCGGTGTGATTGGCGCGATGGTGATCGCGCCGCTTCTTGGTCCCATTCTAGGGTTTTCCATGGGGGCGGCCCTTGGTAATTCGGATCTCATCCGGCGATCCAGCTTGACCCTCGCTGCCGGCATCGGGCTCGCGCTTGTCTCGGCGTTCATGCTCTCCTTCGTGATGCCCCTCGATTTGTCGAGCCGAGAGCTTATCTCCCGCGCGGAAGTCCGCCTCGATGGTGTCGCGCTGTCCTTGGCTGCTGGTGGTGCAGCGGCTTTGTCCCTCGCACGTGGGCAGGGATCGACCCTGGTTGGTGTTATGGTAGCGGCGGCGTTGTTGCCCCCGGGCGCGGCGACAGGTCTGTTTCTTGGTGATGGCCACCTCGACCTTGCGTCCCGTGCAGGATTGCTGCTCGCCCTAAACGTGGCAGCGCTCGTCCTGTCTGCCTTATTGGTCTTTCGCTTGAAGGGCATTCGGCCCCTGACATGGCTCGAACAAAAAAATGCGACGCGGGCGACCCGGATCAACGCTCTGATCTGGGTGATTTTTCTCCTCATTGCGGCATTTCTGATCATCTATCTAGATCTTGGGGCGACGGTCGAAATCGGGTAAACTGGCCACATGGCCAAACCGCAGAACAAGACACGACCCACCGCGATTGACCCTCGCGCCTTCGTCGCTGCCGTTGAACACCCCAAGCGCCGCGCGGACGCCGAAGTCTTGCTTGATTTCTTTGACCGCGTGACCGGCATGACCGCGAAGATGTGGGGACCTTCGATTATTGGCTACGGGACGTACCACTACAAATACGACAGTGGCCGGGAAGGCGATATGTGCATGACGGGCTTCAGCCCGCGCAAAGCCAACCTCGTCATGTATATCCTGCCGGGATACGCCAAGATGGGAGACATGCTGGATCGCCTCGGCAAGCACAAGATCGGCAAGTCCTGCCTGTACATCAACAAGCTCGCCGATATCGATATGGATGTCCTCGAAGAGATCGTGGTGGCCGGGCTCAAAGATGTCCGTGAACGCTATGAGACCGTCGAAGACTGAACCCTCGGGCTTCCGATTCAAGCTCCGGCAAGTTAAATCATCTCGCCATGACCTACATCGTAGCCGCGCTTTACAAATTTACGGCTCTGCCGGATTACGCTGACCAAAAGTCGGCGCTGGAAGCTGTGTGCGCGGAGGCGGGGGTCAAAGGAACGCTCCTATTGGCGTCAGAAGGGATCAACGGCACCATCGCCGGCACCCGCCAGGGGATTGACACGGTCCTTGATCACATTCGGTCAATGCCCGGCTGCGCTGATCTTGAGCATAAGGAGTCCCGATCGAGAGAGATGCCGTTCCTCCGAATGAAAGTGCGGCTCAAAAAGGAAATCGTCACCATGGGAGTGGAGGGCATCGACCCCAACACCACCGTTGGGACCTATGTCGCTCCGGAGGATTGGAATGAACTGATTTCAGATCCTGATACGGTCGTGATTGATACCCGCAATGACTATGAGGTGGGTATCGGCACTTTCGAAGGGGCGGTGAACCCCGAAACCAAAGCCTTCCGCGATTTCCCCGCCTGGTTCCGCGAGTTTCAAAAAAACAACAAGAAGCCCAGAGTCGCTATGTTTTGCACCGGCGGCATTCGATGCGAGAAGTCGACGGCATTCCTTAAATCGGAAGGGATTGAGGATGTTTACCACCTCAAAGGCGGCATCCTGAAATATCTCGAAACCGTTCCAGAGGATCAAAGCAAGTGGGATGGCGAGTGCTTCGTCTTCGATGGCCGGGTTTCCGTCGGTCACGGTCTGAAACAAGGGACCTATGACCAGTGCTTTGCTTGCCGCCGTCCGATCACCGAGGATGACAAACAGAGCCCCGCCTACGTAAAGGGTGTCTCCTGTCCGGCCTGTATCGACGAGTACTCCGACAAAGACAAAGCCCGCTTTGCTGAACGTCAGAAACAAATATCCCTCGCGCGCAAACGCGGAGAGGATCATCTCGGCGCAAGCACCCAGCCATCGGTGAAAACACCAGAGGCAGCCGAATGAGCCGTCCTGTCCTCTATTCGTTTCGGCGGTGTCCCTATGCCATGCGCGCCAGAATGGCCCTGATAATTGCCGGAATCGAGGTTGAATTACGCGAGGTTGTCCTCCGCAACAAACCGCCGGAGATGATAGCGGCATCGCCGAAAGCCACTGTGCCGGTCATGATCACGGACACAGGGGAAACCCTCGAAGAAAGCCTTGATGTAATGCTCTGGGCCCTCCAAAGGCATGATCCGGAGGGTTGGCTTCCGGACAGTGATCCAGACAATCGGGCAGACATTCCTGATCTGCTGTCCACGCTGGAAGCCCGCTTCAAACCCCGCCTCGATCGATACAAGTATCCAACACGGTTTCCCGGCGAGCAGTCGGGGGAGAACCGCGATGCTGGGCTGGCCTATCTGATCGAACATCTGGCACCGCGTCTTGCCAGGCACGCTAACCTTCAGGGCGAGATGCGCACACTTGCCGATATCGGCGCGTTTCCCTTTGTTCGCCAATTCGCCAACACGGATAAGGATTGGTGGACGACCACCGCTCCGAAACCGCTTCAGGACTGGCTGACGCGCCATGTCGAAAGCGATCTATTTCTGAAAGCGATGGTCAAGCACGCCCCCTGGCAGAGCGGCACGCCAGGCGTGGTGTTCCCCAAGCCTTTCGAGGCGGTGGGCAATTCGGCTATGATCGCAGGCTAGGAGGGGACGTCATGATACGAGGATTTTGTGTGGCACTGCTTGCTCTTGCATTAGCCGCCTGTACGACCACGACCTCATTTTTGAGCCCAAACGGGTCGACGCTGCGTTTCGAAAAGGACGAAGTCGAAATCCGTGCCGTTCTGGCTGACCAGGCGGCATCTTGGAATCGCGGCGACATCGACGCCTTTATGAATGGCTATTGGCGGTCAGCGGACCTCCGCTTTGGTTCTGGAAATACGGTGGTCAAAGGATGGCAATCGACCCTGATGCGCTACCGGGAACGGTATCCGACAGGCGCAGCAATGGGAGAGCTGAGTTTCCGCCAGTTGGAGGTTGAGCTATTATCGGATGATGCGGCAGTCGTGCACGGGGCCTGGCAGCTGCAACGAGAAGAGGATACGCCTGGCGGTCTCTTCACATTGGTTTTTCGGGATTTCGGTGACGGGTGGGTAATCGTAAGTGACACCACAACCTCTGGAGAATGATACTGGTCTGAAAACGACCAGAGAGGCGTCGCCCGACGGTTTGACGCCCCTGCAGGCATTTGTCGAACGAGCTGCGTTCAAACAGACGATCACGGGCCTGATCTTCTTCAATGCAATTATCCTCGGGGCGCTGACGTTCACCGAACACGGCACCCCTTGGCATGATCGCCTTGCCCTCATCGATGAAGCCGTCTTGATGATATTTGTTCTGGAGATCGCGCTCAAACTGGCGGCATGGCGCAGAGATTTCTTCCGCAATGGTTGGCGCATCTTCGATTTCATCGTCGTTTTCATATCTCTGGTTCCCGCCTCGTCCAGCCTTGCAATCATGAGGGCCCTGCGGGTCCTCCGGATCTTCCGGCTATTGCATGTCGTCCCCATGATGCGGCGGATCACCGAAGCCCTGTTTCGCGCTCTTCCCGGCATGAGCGCGATCCTCGCGGTGATTGCATTAATCATCTATGTGAGCGCCGTTATCGCGACCGATATGTTCGGGAGAACCGACAATGAGGACGTGCAGATGCTGTTTGGCGATCTCCACTCCTCAGCGCTTAGCCTGTTCCAGGTGATGACCATGGATGGCTGGCGAAACGAAGTGGTCCAAAAAGTCATGGACGACGGCCACCCCTATGCCTGGGTGTTCTTCCTGATTTTCATTTTCGTCGCGAGTTTTGCCGTATTGAATTTGTTCATCGCCTTATTTGTCGACGCGCTGCAGGCCGAGCACGACGCGGCTCAAGACGAAATGATGAACGAGCTGGAGGACAAAGCCGAGGATGCCGAGGAGGAGCGCCATCAAATGCTGTCTTTGCTGCAATCGCTGCGTGAGGAGATTGTCGAGCTAAGGCAAGCAGTTGAGGATCAGTCCAATTCGCCGCGGGATGGCTGATTCCAAATAATCGGCAGAGTTCCGCTGGACGGTGATTTCGCCCGACAAATGTCAGAATTCCTGATAGACTCGTTGCTATGAGATTTTGGGAACGCCTTCTGAATACCGGCCGGAGCCTGTTTGACATCAGTGATGATGATACAGAGCTGGAAGTGTACAATGACTGTGCACCGGACCCGAATGATGTCGGCTTCACCGCTGCAGTCATTGGCCTGGGAGCGAAGCTGGCCAAAGCCGACGGCACCGTTACCGAAGACGAGGTCGCGGTGTTCATGCAAGTGTTCCAAACAGCTCCGGAGGATGCC
>JBCBUY010000022.1:0-42027 GCA_039817885.1 Pseudomonadota bacterium
ATGAACCAAAGCATGAAGGCGATGCCGATCGACATGACGAAGGGAGCCTGATCGGCGAGGGTCACGTCGTTGCCAGCCGCGGCTTGCTCTTCGACAGTGCGGATACGCTGCTCGACCACTTCAGGAACGGCCTCGTTCGCGCGTTCCAGGATATCCGGATCGATGTTCTGGGATTTAAGGAAAGCGGTCCGCGAGATTTCCCGCGCCGCATCCTCGACCTGGCGACGCAGGTCGGACACCGTGACATTCTCACTCCAATATTGGATCGGACCCCCATCATCGGGGACGATGATCGCTGCAAAGAGTGGTTTTGATCCTTCAGGTCCCGAGACGACTTTTTCGCCGAGAAGCCACGGACGGAGGGCGTCAACGGTTCTGCCCGGGGCTGCCACTTCAACGAATTTCGGTGCTATTGTATCTGCAGAGCTCGGCAGATCCGTCGGGGCGGGGGCCCCCCCGGCAACAGCGTCGGAAAGCTCTTGCGCGCTCTCCAATAGACGCTCGCGTTGCTGAGCAAACTCTCTTTCTATGGCAACCGAATAGGTGTCGCCGGTCTCGATGACGGCATAATAGCGCGCCGGTGTCGTGCTGGCTGCAAACGCGCCGAGGATCATGCCGACAAAGGCGAGCAGGGGCAGGGCGGCAAGACCAAGCCAGAAACCCCAGGCGGACACATAACCCAGATAGTCGCGTCGGAAGACGAGGAATATGTTTCTCATTATGCCGCCTCCCGGTCCGCCATCACCGAGGCATCCAGCGCTTCAGCCTGACGCGGGCCCGCAAACTTCACGAAGACGTCGCGGAGGCGAGCTTCATCAGGGACGAAGCTTGCAATCGGGGCACCGGCCTCAATGGAAGCGCGCAATACATCTTGAGGATCTTGGGAGGCGTCGAGGTGAGCATGCCAGATAGCGTGCGCCGCACCATCAGTTGATTCCAGTTCAAGCCGGAACCCTTTTGGTGCGAGCGCCGCGCCAAGGTCAAAGGGAGCGGTGAGCCCGATGCGTACACCGCGATCGAGGGTCGCATAGGCCTCACTGAGTGTTCCGTCGAAAACCTTTTCGCCGCGGGCCAACATGATGATCGAGTCGCAAAGGCGCTCGGCATGCTCCATCACATGGGTCGAAAACAGGATGGTCGCACCGGCGTCATGCTGGGCGCGGATGAGGTCTTCCAATTCCTGTTGATTGACGGGATCGAGTCCTGAAAACGGTTCGTCGAGAATAAGGAATTCTGGCCTATGGGCGAGGGTCGAGAGGATCTGAACCTTTTGCGCCATGCCTTTTGACAGTTTCGAGTTCTTGGTCTTCGCGAACGGGGCGAGACCGGCCGACTCCAACAGTTCGTCTGCGCGCTGGATGGCATCGCGTCTTGTCATGCCTTTGAGCTGCGCAAAATAGGCAATGCTCGATCGCGGTGTCATCTTTTTGTAGAGCCCACGCTCCTCCGGGAGAAAGCCAACACGGGACAGCGCGCTCGGCACAGGCGGACCGCCAAAAAGCCGGGCAGATCCCATATCCGGGTTCATGACGCCGAGCGCCATGCGCAGGCTTGTTGACTTCCCCGCCCCATTTGGCCCGAGAAAACCGACGATTTTGCCTTTGGGCACATCGAAACTCAGTCGCTTTACAGCGACAAATCCACCGAACACCTTGGTGGCATTCTGCATAACCAGAGGATGTGTGGTCATTCGAAAGCTCCCGGCGCAAGTGTTTTATAGCGTTATTCGATATTTGTTAGAGAGAAGTTGACCTATAGCCTTGCCAATTGATGAAAGGGGGCGCAGCATCTTCTTATGGATGGTGACGCAAACCATATAAAGACGATCTTATCGCAAGGTGAAGCGGAGAATGGAATCTTTCGTAAACGGTCGCAGACGACTGTGAAACTTAAGAACGATGCCGTTGTCCTAACTGAAATAGAAGAGGCTCTCGACCGGCTAAATGGCGGTTCGTTCGGCTATTGCACCGAATGTGGCGCGCCTCTCGATATCTTGCGTTTGTCACATGACCCTACGATCAGCTGCTGCTTGAGCTGTAAAGACAAGGCGACAGCCAAGAAAGATTAGCCGAGCAGAGAAAACACGCCGATAAGGACCTGCACGACAACGGCCAGAGCCGTCAGGCCGATCACAGTTGCTATCCAGGCGATACCCATGCCCATAAATGCGCCGCCAGCAATGCCGAGGCCGGCCATCAATGCAAGTGCCACAACCCAATGCATGCCCGTTGACAGCGTCAGCGTCGCATATCCGACGATGAGGATGATAAGGCCGCTGCCCCAAACAGTTCCTGTCAGGAACCCTTCGAAGGTCTGCTCTTGTTCAGCAATGTCCATTTCGCCGTGAACATAGTCGGTGTCAGCCATTGAGATCGCTCCGAAATTTCATTGACACCCGGTCTTTAACGGTGCCGGCGCGAGGGTCAAGCGGTCAAAACGGCGCGGCCTGAGCGCTCGCTTGCGATGTCAGTGAACCTCGGACGTATCGTCAGGTTTTCGCGGAACCAGCGGGGCGGGCAGAGGTGCGACAGCGACCCCTTCATCTTCGAGTTCGGAGCGTTCTTCATTCGTTGCTTCACCCCATATGGGGCGGGTCTCTATCTCCCCATAATGCATGGCGCGTGCTTCATCAGCGAACTCGCCGCCAACATAGTCATGGGTTTCGTCAATGAATGTTCTGGCGGCTTGAATGGCCTTGGCCAAACCGTCTTTGCTGGCTGCGGCGGCTTTGCTGGACCGAACGGCAGGTGCCATGATCTGTTTGCCAACACGTGACCCATGACAGGCCGCGCAGGTTACAAGACCGCGATCAGACTGCTCGTCATAGGCCGCCGATGACGCGAACCAAGCGTCGAACTCAGCGTCGCAATCCAGACAGACAAGATCATAGCGGATCATATCAACCGCCTAACCCGATAAGAGAGGATCGAGCCCCCCACGGCGGTCGAGCGCCATAAGGTCGTCGCATCCGCCAATATGCTGGTCGCCGATAAAGATCTGCGGGAATGTGCGGCCGCCATTCGATCGTTCGATCATCTCCTGCTTTTTTTTCGCGTCTTGCCCGGCGTCGATGATTTTGGGCGTAACCCCGCGGCTTTTGAACAGGCCAAGCGCCCGTGAACAATAGGGGCAAAATTCCCGAATATATACAGTCACATTAGTCATCGATCTCGCCCTTCGGTGCTCGAATAATCGTCAATATTCTGACTATATGGTTACATCTTCGTCTCGAACAACGCGCGCAAGCACCAGCACCGACACGTCTGCCGCTCCAGCCTTGCTGAGCGCTTTGGCCGCGGACGCTGCCGTTGCCCCAGTTGTGAGCACGTCATCGACGAGCAGAATGCGCTGTCCGTCGATCTTTTTCCGATAGGACGGGCGTACAGCAAAGGCCCCTCTGACATTTCTGCGCCGTTCGCGGGCACTTCGTCCAGCCTGACTGGGCGTGGAGCGAACCCGTTTCAGAACACCGTGATGTACCGGTCGTCCAGATTGACCCGCCAGCGCCGTGGCGATCCAGCCGGCTTGATTGTACCCCCGCGACACGAGCCGCCGATAATGGAGTGGCACCGGAACAATCATATCTGTGGTCTCGATAAGGTCGGCACCCGCAACACTCATCCAGGTGGCGAGCAATCCGAGCCCGTCACGCCGTCCGCCGCGTTTTAGCGCGAGTATGGGGCGGCGGGAGACATCGTCATAGACAAGCGCTGCCCGGGCACGGTTCCAGCTGGGCGGAGCCGCATGGCAAGCCGCACACAGCTCACCAGCCCCCAAATCATAAGCTTGAGGGACACCGCATTTCGGGCAAATCGCCCCTGTGATGAAGGTAAGGGAGGTAAAGTCCTCAGTCGTCAGGACCCCGGTGGACGGAATATTGGAAACCAGCGAACGCCTTGGCCATATAAACTGGCCGGCCACCTCAAAAGGCAGCCGGATCGGTCGATTTGGATACTTGACGGGTTTCCACACCGTTCAGCCACCGCTCTGAGCCAACATCTATTTGTTGGCGACCGACAATTATGTCGGTTCGGCGTAGCGGGAGTCCAGCGCGGTCCGGTAGAATTAAAGGTGACCGTCGGCTTCGTTAAACGTGCCGGTCATCGCATTACCAAGGCCAAGCAATGCAGGCGCCATTGCAAGACCCAAAAGGCCGAGCAGCAACGCATACTCTATAGCTGTGGCACCGTCTTCTTCCCGAAAGACTGCATGCAGTTTTTTCATATCCATCGTACCCCGGCTCCTACTGCCCGTACTTTTTCAAGTATTCAAACAGCGGAATATCCGCTGCTGGCGCGTCATAATTCGAAACAGCGTCGACGCTGACCCAGCGAAGCAACTGACCTTCGTTCGCGACCGGTGCACCATGCCAGTCTCGACAGGCGAAAAGTGGCATCAATAAATGAAAGTCGGGATAATCATGACTGGCAAATGTGAGCGGTTTTAATGAGGATTCGTTTACCCTGATGCCCAATTCTTCGTGCAATTCCCGGGCAAGAGCCATTTCAGGCGTTTCGCCCGGATCAATCTTGCCGCCGGGAAATTCCCAAAGCCCGGCCATGGATTTGCCTTCCGGTCTCTGGGCGAGCAGCACCTCGCCTTTGTCGTTGAAGAGAGCAGCGGCGACGACAAGGACAAGGCGGGTCATGTCCGATAGGCTCCATTGATGTCGATATAGGCGTGGGTGAGATCACAGGTGAAGATACGCGCCGAGCCTTTGCCCTCGCCAACCCGCAGGCGAATACAGATCTCCGGCTCTGCGCAGATCGCGCTCGCAACGGCCTCGTCATAGGTCGCGGACCGGCCGCCGCGGGACGCAACTTGGTGATCTCCGAACCAGATATCCAGCGCGTCTTGATCGAAAGCGATGCCCGCATGTCCGGCCGCCATGACCACCCGTCCCCAGTTTGCATCGCTTGCGGCAAGCGCAGTTTTGACCAGGGGCGAATTGGCCACGGATGCCGCGATCGTCCGGGCGTCCAGGTCCGTCTGCGTTCCGGCGACCTCTATCGTCACAAACTTGCTCGCACCTTCGCCATCGCGGACGAGCTGCGTGGCAAGGTCCAGACTGGCCGCTTTGAGAGCGGTCTCGATCTCCTTGAAGCCTTCACAAGTGTCTGTCTCGATCCGCGGAGCATCAGAGGCCCCGGTCGCAAAGATCATGAATGTGTCGGACGTGGATGTATCGCCGTCGACGGTGACACAATTGAAGCTGTCTTCGGCGCAGGAGGCGGTCAGTCTTTGCAATAGGTCCGGCGCGATTGATGCGTCAGTAAAGAGATAGGCGAGCATCGTCGACATATTCGGTGCGATCATGCCGGAGCCCTTCGCAATGCCGGCGATGCGAACGGTATGGCCGGCCAAATCGAGGGACGCTCCTGTTCCCTTGGGAAACGTGTCCGTCGTCGAAAAGGCATTGGCGGCAGCTTCCCAGTTGGGATCAGAGAGCCTCGCCGCAAGGTCCGGCACCGCAACCCCGACATAGTTCGGATCCGGCAGTTCTTCCCCAATCACCCCTGTTGCGGCGAGATAACAGCTGGTCCGGGGCACGCCGAGTGCTTCTGTCATGGCCTTAAGGGTTGCGTCGTTCTTCAGAACGCCATGAGGTCCGGTAAATGCGTTTGAGTTACCAGAATTGACCACCAGGGCCCGCGCCACCCCGCCGCTGCTCGCCAAAGCGTCTCGGCACCAGCGAACATCGGCCGAGGCCGTCTGCGACGTTGTGAAGACACCGCCGCACGTCGTTCCTTCGTCCAAGGCGAACAGAAAAACATCGTCGCGTTTCAGTCCGCTCCGGGCATAGAACCCCCGCGAGCCGGTGGCGCAGCGAACACCTTTGACAGCGGGCAGGTCCGGAAACCGTTCCGGAGCGAGGGGAGACCTGGCGAATTGCAAGATTTACCCGTCCGTCTCTGAAGGTGGCAGCCCAGGTTCGAGGATCGCAACCTCGCCATTGACGCGCAGAAAATTCACGATCTGCGTAAGCTCGGACCGATTGAGAAAGGCGACGATCTTTGGGCGCATCTCCTCCAAGGTCTGGGGGGGGCTCTGGCGGCGATCGTCCACTTTCAAGACTTGCCAGCCATCGCTGGTTTCGAAAATGCTCGATATCTCTCCTGTCGCGGTGTCAGCGATTGTGCTGGCGAGCGGCTCCGGCTGCCCGTTTGGGCGGATATAACCAAGATCCCCCCCATCAAGACGGGTTGAGGTGTCGGTCGAGAACTGAATGGCCAGGCTGGAAAACTCCGTTCCTGATTCATATTCGCTGACGATTTGCTCGGCAGTTTCCCGATCATCAACGGTGATCAAGCTGATCCGTACTTCATCATCGAGCTGTTGATACTGAACCTGCTCGGCATACATGGCCCGGATCGCATCTTCTGTGACATTCTCTGCCACGAGGCTTTCCATCAACAGGTTCGTCAGGATCCGCTCGCGCGCCGCATTTAGTCGATGTTGAGCATTCGGATCGTCGTCGAGGCTGCGGCGGAGCGATTCCTGTGCAAGGAGGCGTTGATCGACCAATTGATCAAGAACCATTTGGTAGGCCTCATTGTCGGGTGTGAACGGATCCCCCGGCGCAATAAGGCCCTGGGCAGCGGCTTCGAGCTCAAGATCACTTAAATAAATCGGGTCGCCGTTCACAATCGCGGCACGAACACCTTCCACCCGGACAGAGGCACGGTCACCGGTTTCTGAGCCGTCAGAGCAGGCATATGTGGACATTGTCGCTGCGAGTAACGCAATGAGAGTGTTGTTTATGTGCCTCGGCATCCCCGATACTCCTCGATAGTGCCGCACCCACCGGATTGACTTGGCAAGGTCGCCTTCTTAAGTCTCGGCAGTGAATCGGTCGAGCAAAAATCTCTGTTGGTCTCAAGACCACTACATTGGATTCATTGCCAACCGATAACAGGATTATCGCATGGGTTAGAGACCCTTAACGAGACTATAATTTGTTTCTAATTATGTCTCTGGACCCCGCAAAGAACTGGTTTTGTTGAATGCTCTCCGTTGCCCGTAAAGTATTTGGGTCTTCCAATGACCGCAAACTGAAACCCCTGCGCAGTCGGGTCATCAAGATCAATGAACTAGAAGACCAGATGAAGGCGCTCAGCGATGAGGCGCTGAAGGCCAAGACGGCGGAGTTCCGCCAGCGCATCGAAAATGGCGAAAGTCTCGACAGTCTCATGAATGAAGCCTTCGCGGTGGTTCGCGAGGGCTCTGTTCGCTCCTTGGGCATGCGTCACTTTGATGTGCAGATGATGGGCGGCATGGTGCTCCATTCCGGGGCCATCGCCGAAATGCGCACAGGGGAGGGCAAGACCCTTGTGGCCACTTTGCCGGTCTATCTCAACGCGCTGGCTGGAAAAGGTGTGCATGTCATCACGGTGAACGACTATCTTGCCAGCCGCGATGCTGAATGGATGGGGCAACTCTACAATTATCTTGGCATGAGCGTAGGCACGATCGTCCATGGCGTTGATGATGCGGGCCGCAAGGCAGCCTACACAGCCGATGTCACCTACGGAACAAATAACGAGTACGGCTTCGATTATCTCCGCGATAATATGAAATATACGCTGGAGCAGATGGTGCAGCGCGGACATTCCTATGCCATCGTCGATGAGGTCGACTCGATCTTGATCGATGAAGCGCGCACGCCGTTGATCATTTCCGGTCCGACCGATGACCGATCCGATCTTTATCGGTCCGTCGATGCCTTGATCCCGAAGCTCGACGACGAAGACTTCGAAATTGACGAGAAACAGCGCTCCTGCATCTACACCGAAGAGGGCATGGAGAGGATGGAAGATATGCTGGTGGACGCCGGCCTTCTTGAGGGCTCCCTTTGGGAACCGTCCAATATCTCTATCGTCCACCATGCCAACCAGGCATTGCGCGCCCACAAACTCTTCGTTCGGGACAAGGACTACATCGTTCGCGGCGGCGAAGTGATGCTGATCGACGAGTTTACGGGACGTATGATGGAGGGGCGCAGGCTCTCCGAAGGTTTACACCAGGCGATCGAGGCCAAAGAGAAGGTCGATATCAAACCTGAAAACCAGACGCTCGCCTCTATTACGTACCAGAATTATTTCCGGCTCTATGACAAGCTTGCTGGTATGACCGGCACGGCGCTGACCGAAGCGGCAGAGTTCGACAATATCTACCATCTCGATGTGGTTGAGCTGCCGACCAACAAGCCGATCCAGCGGATTGATGATGATGATGTCGTCTATCGGACGGCGAAGGAGAAATACAAGGCGATTATTGATGAAGTGAAGGATTGTCGTTCTCGGCAACAGCCTGTGCTGCTCGGGACCGCTTCGATCGAAAAGTCGGAACTGATATCGACACTTCTCGGATCAGCGAGTGTCCCGCACCAGGTGTTGAACGCCCGCCACCACGAAAAGGAAGCGCACATCATCGCCAAGGCCGGCGTTCCCGGCACCGTCACCGTTGCAACCAATATGGCGGGCCGCGGAACCGATATTCAGCTCGGCGGCAATTTCGAGATGATCCTCGAAGAGCGCATCGCTGAGGAAGAAGAAAAAAAGGGTCGACCGCTAGAGGAGGGGGAGCGGGAGATTGTTGCTGCGCAACTTCGAGCCGACATCGAGGTGCGCAAGAAGCAGGCCCTTGATGCGGGCGGCCTTTATGTGCTCGGAACTGAGCGACACGAAAGCCGGCGCATTGACAATCAGCTCCGTGGACGGACAGGCCGCCAGGGCGACCCAGGAAAATCTAAATTCTATATCTCCATCGAAGATGACCTAATGCGGATCTTTGCCGGTGACCGGCTCGACGCCGTCATGCGTCGTCTCGGCATCAAGGAAGACGAAGCGATTACGCACCCTTTGATGACGAAGGCGATGCAGACCTCGCAAGGCAAGATCGAACAGCGGAATTTCGAGATGCGAAAAAACGTCTTGAAATATGATGACGTGATCAACGATCAACGCAAAGCGATCTTCGAACAGCGCCGCGATTTCATGCACGCCGATGACGTCTCAGATATTATTGCCGGTATGCGTGAGGATGTTGTTCAGGATATCGTCTACCTTCACATGCCTGAAAAAGCCTATGCAGAACAATGGGATGTCGACGGTCTGAAGGCTGATCTCAAAGAGAAGCTGGCACTGGAACTCCCGGTGGCAGATTGGGCGGCGGAAGAAGGCGTTGCCAATGAGGAAATCCGGGAACGGATTGTCGGCGCAGCCGATGAAGCGTTCACAAAGAAAACCGAAGAGGTTGGCTCAGAGCGTATGGTCAGCATTGAACGCCAGGTACTCCTGCAATTGCTCGACCGATCCTGGCGAGAACATTTGCAACAGATCGACCAGCTTCGTTCAGTGATTGGCCTGCGCGGATATGGGCAACGCGATCCACTGAATGAGTTTAAGTCGGAAGCCTTCAATCTGTTCGATGCTTTGCTCAGTACACTGCGAACCGATGTCACCCGTGTGCTGATGAATTTGCAGATACAGTCTCCGCCGCCGGCACCTCCGCCACCTCCCCAAATGGTGGAGACCAAGATTGATCCCGATACGGGTCGCAATATTGCCCCCGGCGCGCCGCTCCGTAGAGGCGCGACATCTCGGAGCGCGATCAGCGGCGGTGTCGCTGGCAGCGGTGCCAAGATCGGTGAGGCACCCGCAAACTGGGACCGCACACCGCGGAATGCTCCGTGCCCCTGTGGCTCAGGCAAGAAGTACAAGAAGTGCCACGGCGCAATCGCCGAGCCAGTGGAAAAGTGATCAGTCGCCCGCAGTGACCGGATCTGGACCGTCGGCATTGCGACCAAAGTTGACTTCGTCCGTATCCTGACCGGCGTCCAGAATGGCTTTGCGTATGCCGCGGGCGCGCTCAAACTCTTGGAACAACATGTCCCCATCGCCGTGACGAATAGCCTTTTGCAAGGCCGTCAGATCTTCGGTAAAGCGGCCCAGGGTTTCGAGGACCGCTTCCTTATTGTTGAGGAAAACATCTCGCCACATAATGGGGTCTGACGCTGCAATACGCGTGAAGTCTCTGAACCCCCCAGCACAGTATTTGACGACTTCGCCCTCGTCCACGGATTCCATATCGTAGGCCGTCGATACAATATTATAGGCGATCAGGTGGGGCAGGTGAGACGTGATTGCGAGGATGCGGTCGTGGCGGCCTGGATCCATGATCTCGACTTTTGCGCCGAGCTGTCGCCAAAAGTCAGACAATCGACCAACCGCGGTATCATAAGCGAGGCCCCGACCGGTGTCCGGGGTCAGGATATGCCAGCTATCCTCAAAGAGTGAGGCAAATCCCGCCTCGGGGCCTGACTGCTCGGTGCCAGCAATCGGGTGGCCCGGGATAAGGTGGACATGGTCCGGGCAAGCCTCGACCATGGCGCTTAGGGCTGAGGCCTTCACTGAGCCGACATCGGTCAGGATGGCACCGCGCTTCATACTGCCTGAAATGGCGCGCGTGGCGTCGCCCATCGCCCCCACAGGAACGCACAAAAAGATGGCATCGGCGTTCGCCACAGCGTCCACCGGTGTTCCAGCAACGCGGCCCGCACCCAGCGCATCTGCGCGTTGTCTGACATTGGGATCCGTATCGTAAAGCACCACCTCGCCGGCGGCCCCGACAGCGGTCGCGGCGTGCGCAATTGACGTGCCGATAAGCCCGGCACCGATGATGGCGATCCGATCGAAAATTGCGTCGGTCATATTTACTCCGCGAAGGCCTCAAATGCTGACAGGACGTCTGTGTTGGCTTCAACTGTGCCAAGCGACAGTCGTAGACACTTCGGTAGACCATAGGCGGTCATATCGCGAATGACGATCCCGCGAGACCTTAGAAATTTGTCCGCAGCCAATTTGTCCTTACCCGGAGCATCTGGGAAGTGAATCAGCATGAAATTTCCAACACTGGGTGTGATCTTATAGCCGAGGGAGGAGAGGCCGGAGTAAACGCGCTCGAGTTCGGCCTCATTGTGCTCAATCGAGTCGAGCATGAACGCGTCATCGACAAGGGCAGCAACACCAGCAGCTTGCGCCGGAGCGCTGACATTAAATGGTCCTCGAACGCGGTGAATCGCGTCGATCACACTGTTTGGGCCATAGGCCCAGCCAAGCCGGAGCGCCGCCAATCCGTGGATCTTGGAGAAGGTGCGCGTCATGAGAACATTGGACGCTTCACCCGCCAGCGATATCCCGGCATCATAATCGTTCTTTCGGACATACTCGGCATAGGCCCCGTCTAGGACGAGGAGGATGTCGTCTCTCAGGCCTGCGTGGAGACGCTTCACTTCGTCAAAGGGGATATATGATCCTGTCGGGTTGTTGGGGTTGGCGAGAAAGACAATCCGGGTCCGATCCGTCACCCGCGCAAGCATCGCATCAACATCTGCAGTGAGGTCTGTCTCCGGAGCGTTTACCACACTGGCTCCGCTTTGTTGGGCAACAAGACGGTAAACAAGGAAAGCATGTTCGGTCTGGATGATTTCATCACCTGGGCGCAGATAGGCCCGTGCCAACAGTTGAAATATCTCGTCAGACCCGGCCCCGCAGACGATGCGCTCCATGTCCAGACCATACTTTCCAGCAATCGCTTCACGCAGGACCGTTGCTCCGCCATCTGGATAAAGTTCAAGATGCGCTGCGGCATCGACCAGCGCGGCTTTGGCGGCTTCAGACGCGCCAAGCGGGTTTTCATTGGAGGAAAGTTTCCATCCGTCTTCCGAGGGCTCACCGCCCTTATACGGGACGATATCCAGAATATTTGGCAGGGGTTGTGGGCCAGCCATGGGCAGCTCCTTGAACGCTTGAAATGCAGGTGAGGAATTTACGTCGAAGCGTCAAGGGGGGGAACGATATCCGGGAGAATCTGCCCCTGCTTTACCCGGCTATAGGCAAAGCTCGTATCGATTGAAGCGATCCCGAGAAGCCGTTGCAACTTGCTCCGAACGAACCCTTCATAGGCTGGTAAATCGGCCGCAAGGGCCCGCAAGAGATAATCCCAGCGGCCGGTCATCAGCCAACAATCCATAACCTCCGGCATATCATTTATGGCCGTCTCGAAGGCATTGACCGTTTCATCGCTGTGCCGTTCCAATTTTATGCGCACAAAGACAGTGATTGGCAGGCCCCAGGCGCGTTGGTCGACGATCGCGGTATAGCCTTTCAAAACGCCGCGCTCTTCGAGGTGACGAACGCGGCGCAGAGTTGGGGTCGGCGACAGGCTGATGCGTTCGGCCAAGTCTTGATTTGTTAGCCGTGCATTCTGCTGGAGCTCTGAGAGTATTTGGCGATCTTTGCTATCCATGAGCCCATAGATAGCAGAACCTTCTAATTTTGTCTTGTGAATTGAGAAGGTTTGAACAGTCTTGCCACCAGTTTTGCTGTACTATCGGTCCCATAATCGAGGGAGAGCACAATGTCATCTGATCGGCGGTTCGGATTGGCGACAAAAGCCATTCACCATGGATATGACCCTCACGACGAGCGCGGGGCCCTAACACCTCCGCTTCACCTGACCTCGACATTTGCATTCGATACGGCCGAGCAGGGAGGGGCCTTGTTCGCCGGCGACGCGGACGGCCATATCTACTCTCGGATTTCCAATCCCACGACCGACCTTTTGGAACGGCGGATCGCAGCTCTGGAAGGCGGGGACGCTGCAGTGGCCACCGCGTCGGGCATGGGGGCGATCACCTCTGTGCTCTGGACATTTCTGAAGGCCGGAGATGAGCTGATCACCGACCAAACGCTTTATGGTTGCACCTTTGCGTTCATGCGGGATGGGCTAACGCGATTTGGGATAAAGGTGCGCTATGTCGACTTGACCGATCCGGCGGCATTGGAAGCGGCAATCTCAGACAAGACGCAGGTCGTTTACTTCGAGACGCCAGCCAATCCCAATATGCGCCTTGTTGATATTGAAGCCATCAGCACCATCGCCCGCCAAAACGGGGCGAAGACAATAGTGGACAACACATATGCCACGCCCGTTCAGACACGCCCTCTCAGCCTGGGAGCAGATATCGTTGTGCATTCGGCGACCAAGTTCCTGGGCGGCCACGGTGATCTTGTTGCCGGCATAGCCGTCGGCGACGTGGAGGATATGAGAGCCGTGCGCATGATCGGCGTGAAGGACATGACGGGTTCGGTTCTGGCACCCTTTAATGCAATGCTCGTCTTGCGGGGGTTGAAGACCCTGGAGCTTCGTGTCGAGCGCCATGCAGCCAATGCGAGCAAAGTGGCGCATATGCTCGACACCCATCCAGCGATAGCAATGGTTCATTACCCCGGATTGCCAAATTTCCCGCAATATGAGCTCGCAAACCGCCAAATGTCAGGGTTTGGAGGCATCATCGCGTTCGAGTTGAAGGGGGGGTATCAGGCGGGCATAAACATGATGAACAGGCTTGAACTCGTCCGCCGCGCAGTCTCGCTTGGAGACGCCGAAACCTTGATCCAGCACCCTGCCAGCATGACCCATTCGACTTACACCCCTGAAGAGCGCGCTGCCCATGGGATCAGCGAAGGATTGCTAAGGCTGTCAGTTGGTTTGGAAGCGGTTGAGGACATTTTGTCAGATCTCAATCACGCGCTTGCGGTGGGCCGGCGCAACGAGAAACTGCGGTCGAACCAATCACCGGACCGGATATACGAAACGGTCGTTTAATTTCCAAACAGAATTGGACCGCCGAGCGAGCATCGCGAGTAGAGGGAGGGATTGCTCACTTGGCGGTCCTTGTTCGCCGTTGCTGGGGCATCTGGGTGCGACGGCGAATAGTCCTGTCTTCTTGGACTTTTGTAGATTAGACGATCCGTCTTCATCGGTCTTTCGAATCCCTGGCGATTCTTTTCGTGTTCCTTGCTCTGAAGCTTAAGGTAGAATCGGACGAGCTATTGTTGAGGCCTGATTTTACAGGATCCCAGGCATGCATAAGGGCGCAGAACTCGTGCCAAAGGCCTGTGAGAGGCTTAGCTGCGTCTATACTGCAGGGGCGTCTGGTGCATAGCTTTCTTAAATGTTGTGGCGAAGTGCGATTGACTGCTAAAGCCCGTCGCGACGGCCACATCCACTAAGGGAAGGTGCGTATCTTTCAAGAGCCGTTTGGCCTCTTCCAAGCGGACGCTCATAACATATTGATACGGCGTCTGCCTCTTCGTTGCCTTGAATCGGCGGGAAAAGCTGCTCTCACTCATGCCACATAGATCCGCCAAGCCGCGCAGCGTAATCTCCCCGTCGAGATTTTCGCCAACATAGGTTTCTATGCGCTGCATGATCGGTGATGGCAGTTCATTCCACGTTTGTTGTGATGGAACAATACGTTCCAACTCTGTCGGGATGTCTGCCGCGCTGCGAACACTGCTAATAACCGACGACAGAACATTGAAGATCGCGTCCGGCGAATACGGCTCCAGAACGTAGCCATCCGGATTCAACATATCCATGCGGGAAAGAGTGTCAGAATCAGCCTGCGCGGTCGCAAATACGATCCGGACGTTGGCCGCCTGGCGAAGTCTGGTCGCGGCCTGCAAGGCCGCCTGGCTATTCTCCAGAAGCATGTCAACAAATGCGATGGTCGCTTCTGTTCGCAAGGCGACACGGAGTGCTTCATCGGCCGACGTGGCAACGCCGACGATAGTATGTCCAAACCCGCGCACGATGTCTTCTAGGCCTCGCGCGGCTTGGAAACGATCAGAAACGATCAAAATCCTGGCCATTGGCCCACACTCCGTTTGTCGCCATACAGCGTATTTCAAACACTGTTCTGCTAAACATTATACCAGATTCCAGCTTTGTTCTTTCAGCTTTACACTATATTGCGTAAAACGACACGACTTTTATTGAATTTCACCAGTTTATAAGCGTTTCCCCTTGATAATTAAGTGAAAAATCAACCGAATAGTAGAAAGACCTGAGCCTGTCGATTGGGGCAAGAAGATCGCCCCTAATTGAACGTCGATTTGTCCGGTTTCGGGGGCGGCATGACCGTTGTGGAAAACGATTTCATAAAACTGCCAATGTCCACCGGCCGGGCACCTTCGAATTGGTCGAGAATGTCAGTTGCTCTCTGGAACACATCCTCCCCAGGCCGTTTCGGCGGCAATAAAGGGCGGCAGGCCATTTGCCAATCAGGATAAGCACGGGAATCGGCGTATCCTGTATAAATATCCCTTACATCACAATGCCTTGGATCGTGCCGAATACGAGCATAGATCTCATCGGTACTCTCCGGACTGCCTTCGAGAACCTGCATGAAAATACCATCGCCATAGAGCAAGAGCCCTGTGACGGCGAACCGTGTATTGTTCTGTTGAGCGACCGCCAAGATATCTCCGATGATCTCCGGAGTAATCTCTAAGGTTGCTTTGCTACGGTATACGATCTGCTTGACCATCGGAGGGGCTCCGGGTTTCTCCTAGGAAACCCCCACCAATATTACAAAAAAACAGAACAAATTATATCATATTGACGGATAAGCCTGCAAAAGTCTCGCTTTTCACCCGCTAAGCGAGTGTTTTCGCACAATTCGGCCACCGCTCGCCGATACACAAGCTCCATTGCTTTAATTCGACGATAAGTCATACAGAATCCCATGGCGGATACAGATATGACGCAAAGCCAGCCCACTGGAATCACTTCGGAAGGGTGGTTAACCGACAGCTGGTATTTCGCCGCGTCATCGCAGGATCTGAAACCCGGCCACCAGATGCGTCGTATAATTCTCGGGCAGCCCATTCTTTTGGGGCGCAGCCAGGCAGGGGAGATCTTCGCCCTAAGAGACATCTGTCCACACAGGCTAGTGCCGCTGTCAGCCGGCCAGCAGATTGAAACCGATGGCCGCACAACTGTACAATGTCCCTACCATGGGTGGCGGTTCGATATGTCCGGCACCTGCCGGTTGATGCCATCCTTGCTGGAGGGGCAATCCTACGTTCCCGAACGGATCAAAGTTCGCAGCTTTCCCCTCCACGAGGCAAACGGAGCTGTTTACGTTTATATCGCGCACGAGAAACGTCTCGACGACAAGCCGGCTGCGCCTCCGCCGGACTTTGGAACGCTGCCGGACAAGCCGAAATTTGTCATCCACAGAACCTATAACGCGCATGTGGATGATGCGATTGTCGGCCTTATGGACCCGGCACATGTGGCCTTCGTGCATTCTCAATGGTGGTGGCGACCACCGTCGGTCGGATTAAAGGAGAAACAGAAAGCCTTCGAGCCGCGCCCAAGAGGCTGGGCGATCGCGCGCCACACACCCTCATCCAATTCGGCAGCATATCGCATTCTTTTTGGCGGAAACGTAACGACAGAGATCGTCTTTCAACTGCCGGGTTTCCGATGGGAGATCGTAGAGAACGATAAAGCGCGGCTCCTGACATTGACCTGCTTGACGCCTGAGGGGCCCAAGAAAACACGGATCACTCAGCTCACCTGGTGGACGGGTATTCCGTTGGCCAATCTTGCCATCCCGCTTCTGAAGTATCTGGGGGGCGTGTTCCTCGATCAGGATGGCGACATGGTAAACCTGCAGAATATGGGACTCGAATATCAGTCCAATATGATGATGATCGATGATATCGACGTTCAGGCCAAATGGTACCATCGGCTAAAGCGGGAATGGGTTGCCGCACGATCGGAGCGGAGAGACTTCGCCAATCCCATTGAGCCGACAATCCTGCGCTGGCGCAGCTGATCTGTCGCCGAAATTCAAAAGCCCACCCCCCAATATTGAGAGGCGGGCCTTTGTTTCAGGAGAGATCGTTTAGTAGGTAAAGCTCAGTTCAATGCCCCACGTGCGAGGCTGATTGAAGATGCCTGAGAAGTTGTTGAAATCGATCGCGCTCGTGACACCCTGAACACCAGTAATGTTCCGGGCAAAAGCTGCAAACTCCCAATTGTCTTGGCGATATCCAGCTCGCAATCCACCTTCGATAAAGGCGTCGCTTTCGAACTCCACCGACTCATAGAGGAAGATGTTTGCGTCCGACCGGAAAGCCCAGTCCGTGACAGCGAACATGTCGCCGCTGAGAATGGGGCGCTCATATGAGAGGACAAAGTTAAAGATGAACTCTGGCGCGTTCGGAAATGGATTCCCGTCGATCTGCGCAAGTGGTGTTCCGTCTGCTGCAGTCACGACAGGGTCGAGAACCGTACAGGGTGCGCCGCAAATACCCGCCTGTGCCGTTGGATCATTGATCTCCGTTTCGTTCCAGGAAAAGCCACTGGTCAGGGTCAACTCTTCCGTGATGACGACATCAAGCTCAGCCTCGATACCAAAGCCAATACCTTCATCGATGTTGAGAAGCTGGTTGAAGTTACCCGCGCCCCCAATCGCCGTCAGCTGCTGATCATCGATCTCATAATAGAAGCCGGAGATATTGTAGATGATCCGGCCATCGAGAAGTGTCGATTTGAGCCCGGCCTCATACGAGGTCAGCTCTTCTGAATCTGCAGTCGTGATGGCGTCGCCGAACAGAACCCGGCCTTGAATGGACGGAGCCCGGAAACCGCGCGCGATGCGCGCATAAAAGTTTATGTCGTCAGTCACCGCATAGGTCGCGCTGACATCCCAACTCACATCATCATCGCCAACTTGCAGGGTCGTTGCGGGAAGAAGTGTACCAGGCCCAGCCGGGGGAGCGACAGGCACGATGCGTTCGGCAACAAAGTCGCGATCATCGTCTGTCCAACGAACCCCGCCCGCAAGAGTGAGTTGTTCGGTCAGCTCAAAACTCGCCGATCCGAACACCGCAATCGACTCGGTCTCCTGTGTTTGGAAGGCCGTACCGTTCGGAGTCCCGCCCGCCAGCGTATCGAAGTTAAACGATCCAATCGTCACATCTTCATCGAAATAGTAGAAGCCAAGGGTCCAGTCGAACCGCTCATCAGCGCCATTCGAGAGGCGGACCTCGTGGGTGAACTGATCAAGATCTTCGATCGAGTCAGCCGTTTCGGCAGGGAAGAGGGGGGCAAATCCGTCTGGAAACGCCGGCGATGTGAATAGGCTTCCATCGCCGTTTAGTGCAAGCGGTCCAGTGAGGCCTGAGCCCGGACCAAAGAAAATCGCCCCGAAACCGCCGTCGACATCGCCGCGGGAGAACGTTTCCACGCGCTCATAGCCAAACACATAGGTAAGGGTTGCAAAACTGAAGTCATAATCGGCTTTCGATGTGATGCCGAACGTGTCTGTATCCAGGAACGAATCCGCTCCGGCATCCGCAAACGACACCGTGCGATCGAAGCCCGGAACAGCGCCCCCTTCACCAGCGGCAAGCGCGTTCGCCTGGAAGGACACTTGCCCGTCATCAAGCACACGGCCATGGGCGTTCAGAAGCCAGCTGAACTCTTCCGTCGGTTCAAGTAAGGCCTGAATACGGTAGGCAAAATCATCAAACCCGCCGGCGTCGCCATCCTCGCCTAAGACTTGGTTGTCTATAAAGTCGTCGCGGCGTTGGTATTGACCGGACGCCCTGACCGAGAGCCAGTCCGTAACAGGTCCCCCGAAGGCCCCCTCCACCTGAACAGCATTGAAGCGGCCATAGGCGATACGGCCATAGCCGTCGAGTTCATCTCCAGGTTTCACACTGTCGAACTTGATGATGCCTGCCGGCGTGTTCCGACCAAACAAGGTGCCTTGTGGGCCCCGCAAAACCTCAACTTGCTCAACGTCGAATACAGGGAAGCCTTTGAGCACAGGGTTTTCGAACACGACCTCATCATAAACGAACGAAACCGGCTGCGACGCGTTGAAGTCGAAGTCCGTATTACCAAGGCCCCGTATGTAAGGCCGTGGAAAGATCCGTCCGAATGAGCTCTCGATCACAAGGCTTGGCACGCGCGCCGACAGGAATTGAATATCGTCGCCGGCTCCCCCGAAAAGATCGAGATCCTCTCCGGATACCGCGGTGACCGAAACCGGAACATCCTGCAAATCTTCTGCTCGTTTCGTTGCGGTGATGATAACCGGATCGAATGCAAGAGAGGACGCTTCGTCATCTTGTTCTTGAGCCGTCGCAGAGATGGGTAGTGCGGCTGCCAGGCACAGGGACATAAGCCCTGCCGTTGCCGCGAGTTTCGCTCGGAATTGGCGCATCTGGATTACTTCCCCTGTTCGTTAACCCTATGCGTGACTTATCTGATCGGACTGCGGCGCTGCCAATAAGGGATATCAGCAGACTTCGGACTCATGTCACAAATCTGTAAGAGTGGTGCGGAAACATCACACAAATGCGGAGATTCCGCATAGGTCTTTTCGTGATATGCCGTATTTGTGGGCATGTTGTTGAAGGAAGAGTTCTAATGTCTGTGCAACAAATCCTATTTGCGATGCTCTATATCGGCGTGGCGGCGGTTCTCGTGGTTCTGTTGCTAGGGATTGTGAACCTGACGCGGCGCGACGAACGCCAAGCGTCGCGGTCCAATATTCTCATGCGCTGGCGGGTCGGGGTTCAGGCGTTTTGTGTTCTGGTGCTGGTCATTCTCGGCGTCGTCGCAGGGTCGATTAATTTCGGAGGGTAGGCAATGGTCAAGCTGGACAAGATTTATACCAAAGCTGGCGATAAGGGGCGCACACGTCTGTCGACTGGAGAGCCGGTCCAAAAATGGCATCCGCGCGTTGCCGCCTACGGAACGGTCGATGAAGTGAATGCCGTGCTCGGCGTGGCAGCCCTTCAGGTCGGCGATGAAATGCTCGCCGCTATCCGGCGCATTCAAAACGATCTGTTTGATCTCGGCGCAGATCTCGCAACACCGGATACGGACAAGGATCTCGGATGGGAACCCTTGAGGATTGCGGCGGCGCAGGTCGAACGTTTGGAAGCCGAAATCGACAAGATGAATGTCGACATTCCGCCGCTCGACAGTTTCGTACTACCGGGGGGGACACCGCTGGCGGCCCAACTTCACGTCGCCAGGACGGCGTGTCGCCGGGCAGAACGGCACGTCGCAGAATTGGCGAATTTGGAAGGCGAGAGGGTCAGCGCTGAAGCATTGTCTTACATTAATCGCCTGTCGGACTGGCTGTTTGTCGCCGGGCGTGTGGCCAATAATAATGGTGCGGATGATGTGAAATGGGTTCCCGGTGCCAACAGGTGACTTGACGTAGTGGGGTCAAAGCCGTCCTCCTCAACGAAACCGGAGGATGACATGCCGAGACTCAAACCCGCATCGGAAGACAAACAAGCCGACGTCGAAAACGAACTGAACATGATCGCGGCGGCGATGGGATTTGCGCCGAACTCGCTTAAACTGATGTCACATAGGCCCGAATTCGTTCGTGGATTCGCTGCCATGGCGGGTGCTGTGCTTGGGCCTATGGGAAAGCTTGAACCGCAGCTCCGCCAGATGATTGGTCATGTCGCCTCCGCAGCGGCCGGCTGCTCCTATTGTCAGGCCCATACGGCACATGGTGCCGAGCGCGCAGGCCTGTCGGCCGAGAAGCTTGACGCGCTTTGGGTCGATCGCGACGGGCCGCTATTCTCCGATCGGGAGCGGGCAGCCATTGCCCTTGCAGATGCGGCCGGTCGGGTCCCCAATCAAACGACTGATCAGCACTTTGACGTCTTGAAAGCGCATTTTTCCGAAGAGGAAATCACAGAGATTGTCGCGGTGATATCGATGTTCGGCTTTCTCAATCGTTGGAATGATACATTGGCGACCCCTTTGGAGGACGACCCGCGGGGCTTTGCCCAGGCGCATCTGTCAGACCATGGTTGGGACATCGGAGAGCACCTGTAAACTTGCTGAAAAGACGCCGATAATTATTGATTATCGACCAAAATCAGATTTAATTGACGTGAACGTCAACGTAAACCTTGACCCCAGCAATTACAGGGCGTAGCACCGTCACCGTACCGGGTATTTCACCCGCTGTATTTAATTTTCGCGTATTTTGCGCCAAACAATGCGGAGCTGGCCTATGAAGGTGCTCGTCCCCGTCAAACGGGTTATCGACTATAATGTGAAACCGCGTGTCAAAGCCGACCAAACGGGCGTCGACCTGACTAACGTAAAAATGTCCATGAACCCCTTCGACGAAATATCCGTCGAGGAAGCGGTCCGTATGAAAGAGGCCGGTTCTGCGACAGAGATTATCGCGGTCTCGATCGGGCCCCAGCAGGCAACTGAAACACTACGGACCGCATTGGCCATGGGCGCGGACCGTGGGATCCTCGTGAAAACGGACGACGATGCAGAGCCTTTGGCCGTTGCCAAGATTCTCGAGAAGATCGTTGGTGAGGAGGGGCCTGATCTGGTCATCCTGGGCAAGCAGGCCATCGATGACGATTCCAATCAGACAGGTCAGATGCTGGCGGCTCTCCTGGGCTGGCCCCAGGGCACGTTTGCCTCAGAAGTGAAGGCCGAAGACGGCAAGCTCCACGTGACACGTGAAGTCGATGGTGGGTTGCAGACCGTCGCGCTTGATGGCCCGGCCATCGTCACGACGGACCTTCGTTTGAATGAACCGCGCTACGCCTCTTTGCCGAACATTATGAAGGCAAAGAAGAAACCGATCGATGAGAAAGCGCCGGCAGATTATGGCGTCGATCTCGCCCCGCGCCTGACGGTCGTAAAGGTGACTGAGCCACCGGTTCGCGAAGCCGGCGAAAAGGTCGAAGATGTGCCGACCCTTATAGAGAAACTCAAATCCGTAGGAGCGCTCTAATGGCTGTTCTTGTTATTGCCGATCATTCTAACGACGCACTGAGCGATTCAACCAACAAAACCGTCACAGCGGCTGCCAAGTTCGGCGGCGATATTGATGTTCTGGTCGCCGGTGAAGGCGCTGCGAGTGCCGCCGCCGAAGCGGCAAAGATCGATGGTGTCCGCAAGGTGCTTCATGTCGAAGGGGCTCCTCTGAAAAAACAACTCGCTGAGGCCATGGAAGCACTGATTCTCCCATTGATGGATGGCTACGACGCGCTGTTCGTACCAGCGACCACAATGGGCAAGAATGTTGCGCCGCGCATCGCCGCAAAGCTTGATGTGATGCAATTGTCCGACGTGATCGATGTGCAGGGTCAGGACACATTTGTCCGCCCGATTTATGCAGGCAATGCGATCATGACGGTGACATCTTCCGATGCGAAGAAAGTCGTTACTGTCCGCGGAACGGCCTTTGACGCTGCAGGCACGGCCAATTCTGCGCCGGTGGAGCAAGTCTCTGGCGACTTTGGTCCGGGCAAGTCTCAATTTGTGTCAGAAGAAATGACCGAATCTGATCGCCCAGAGCTGACCGCCGCGAAGCGGATCGTTTCAGGTGGTCGTGCATTGGGTTCCGACGAAGAGTTCCAGAAGATCATCGAGCCGCTCGCCGATAAACTCGGGGCAGCGGTCGGTGCGTCCCGTGCGGCAGTGGATGCCGGCTATGCGCCGAACGATTACCAGGTGGGCCAGACCGGCAAGATCGTCGCGCCGGAACTCTATGTCGCCGTCGGTATTTCCGGAGCCATCCAGCACCTCGCGGGCATGAAGGACTCCAAAATTATCG
Organism: Pseudomonadota bacterium; assembly: GCA_039817885.1. Lineage (GTDB taxonomy): Bacteria > Pseudomonadota > Alphaproteobacteria > Caulobacterales > Hyphomonadaceae > CALLCD01. The sequence continues at coordinate 22,493 of JBCBUY010000022.1, forward strand.
TCGCCATCAATAAGGACGAAGAAGCACCGATCTTCCAGGTCGCAGACTATGGATTGGTGGCCGATCTCTTCAACGCCGTACCAGAGCTGATCGAAGCACTCTAAATCGACGTTGAATATTATGTTCCGAAAGCCCTCCGCCTGCGGAGGGCTTTTGCATATGTGTCAGCCGGTTGACGAAACGCGTCTTGTCACATGGGCGACTTTCCGGCGATCCGCTGCGCCGCGCTTGCCATACGAGACAATCCGGTCTGCACCTGAATAAGTACCTGGAACGCCTTCGATTTCCGGACCCAGAATGTTCTCCATAACCACATTGAACCGCCGCGTCACCGGACCTAGCGGCCAGCCGGCGACGGCGCGAATATGTTGTTCGAATTGGCCCGTATCACATGCGTCCGGCGTCCAGTGACCCGAATTATGAACCCGCGGCGCAAACTCATTCGCCAGCAATTCGCCATCCGGCATGACGAAAAATTCCAAGCCCAGAACGCCAATATGTCCAAGGGCTTCAGCAAGCCTCCGACCTGCATCCTCCGCAGCCTTGCATATGTCCTCTGAAATCTGGGCGGGCACCGATGACCTCCGGAGAATGCCGCTTTCATGCTGGTTTTCACCAGGGTCGAACACCAGCGTTTCTGCGCCGCCCCGGGCAACGATAACGGAGATTTCTCGCTCAAACGGCGCGAACGCTTCAAGAATGCAGGGTGCGGTCCTCATAAGCGCCCGAGCATCTTTAAGGCCGTCTTTTCCGCGCGCACCGCCCAGCATTATCTGGCCCTTGCCATCATAGCCTTCGCGTCGCGTCTTCAGAATGCCGTGACTGCCAAATCCAGCCAAAGCCGCGTCCAGGGACTCTCCGGCGTCAACCGTACAATAGTCCACTGTGGGAATTCCGATCTCGTTCAGGAACGTCTTTTCGACCACCCGGTCCTGCGAGACTTCGAGAGATTTTGCGCCGGGCCGAACTCGTGTCCCCGCTGCCTCGATGACATGAACCGAGTCGACCGGCACATTTTCGAACTCATAAGTGACGACATCGCAGGCTTCCGCAAAACGCCTTAGCGCCCCATGGTCTTGATAGTCGGCATTGGTGGTCCGTGCGGACACCCGCGCGGCAGGCGAGTCCTGTTCCGGGCAGAAAATGTGCACATCGAAGCCAAGCCTGGCTGCCTCTAGCGCGAGCAATCGGCCGAGCTGACCGCCACCGAGGATACCGATCCGCGCGCCGGGGGAGAGGGGGGTCATTCCGGACGCGCCGCGACAGCGTCAGTTTGACGGGCCCGATACGCATCGAGGGCGGCAGCGACGGTCGTGTTGTCCAGGGCCACAATTGATGCCGCGAGCAATCCTGCATTGAGCGCCCCGGCCTCCCCAATCGCCAGCGTGCCGACAGGAACCCCTCTCGGCATTTGAACAATTGAGAGAAGGCTATCCATGCCGGAGAGCGCTTTGGACTGAACAGGCACGCCAAGCACGGGGAGAGGCGTCATCGCCGCGGTCATGCCCGGAAGATGCGCCGCGCCGCCGGCCCCGGCAATGATCACTTTCAAGCCCTTATCGCGCGCCGTCTTGGCGTAATCGACCAAGCGGTCTGGCGTGCGGTGAGCAGAAACGATTTGTACATCGTGCCCCACACCAAGCTCGTCCAATATATCAGCAGCCTTTGCCATGACCGGCCAGTCGGACTGGCTGCCCATAATGATGCCGACGAGAGGGGGGACAGCCCCCTGAGATCCGGACATATCGTCCACCGCCTCCCTTGTGGAAAGCGGCGGAGAATATGGACCGCGCCGACTGCGTCAAGTATCGACAAGACTGTGATCGGCGTGGTGCGACGCCATACGGGTGCAAATGTCTGATTCTGTTGACGATATTGACGGCTTGAAATCTCTGCTTGAGAGCCTGGGATTATCAGAAGATGACGTGGATCATCATATCCTCGCCTCTTTGAGGCAGCTCACCACAGAGAATCATCGTCTTCACCAGCGCCTGCAACAACTCGAAGCGGATCTGAGCGACGCCCGCGATCTGGCCGATCGGGATGTGCTTTGCCCTGTTTTGAACCGGCGCGCTTTCACGCGTGAAATCGAGCGCGAAATTGCTCTCGCCACGCGCCGTGGCACCGAGCTCTCTTTGCTATTTCTCGATCTGGACAATTTTAAACAGATCAATGATCGGCGGGGCCACAAGGCGGGCGATGATGTGTTGAGAGCACTCGCCGATGCGTTGATGGGCGGTGTTCGGCGAACCGATATTGTTGGTCGGCTCGGAGGGGATGAGTTCGGCGTGCTTCTGATCGAGGCCTCTGGCCGCAACGCCGCGGCCCAATTCGACCGGTTGTCAAGACACTTGGCGGCCCAACTTTCTCGTCTTCCGGATGTCTCCGTGTCGATCGGCATGTCCGATTGGAGACAGGGTGAAACGGTCGACGATTTGCTCGCTGCGGCGGACAAAGCGATGTTTCTCAAAAAAAGTGACAGACACGTATGAGGCGAGTTGCGGTCTAGGGTCACAATTCCGGGAATCGAAAGTGACTCTCCGAAACGATTGTGCTTCACTCGTGTGACAATCAAATTTTAGCAGCAGCAGGAGGTGGGCAATATGTCCATAGAAGGCCGTATCCGCGAGCTAACCAGCAAGCACCGTGAACTCGACCAGAAAATCCAGGACGCCCAGAAACATGCCTCTATCGATCCCCTCGCAATTAGCGAGCTGAAACGACGAAAACTTCGTGTGAAAGAAGAATTATCCAGTCTTGGGTCCTAATTATCATGATCTGATCACCATTTTTGATCATTTCTAACGGTTCAAGACCTCGAAAAATTAACATCCGGCTCCTATTATCCCGTCTTAGGAATGAGGAGACCGCCATGCGTGACCTTTTTGACCAAGGCCGAGCCATGTCGCCGGGGCTGATCCGCTCGGGTACGGGTATGTTGGGTGCCCTTCTGGGTGTGGCGGGCGTGATCGTACTGCTGCAGGGCCTCGGAAACATTTTGAGTTTCAGTGCGCCCCTGACAGGCATTGTCCAGATTTCCGGCGGGTTCGGGATTCTGCTGGCCGTGTACCTTATTGTTCGCCTGTTGAGCGAAGTGGTCCTTGCCCTTCACCGGCTGAATGACCGGCTGACCGTGCTCAGCGCGGATCTGAGCGCCACGCGCGCTGCCGGCGCAGCACCGGCCGAACCGGTCAAACCGGATCCAAAGCCTGTCCGCCGGACAAGAGCGAAAACAGCTGCAAAACCGACCGAAGACAAACCGGCGAAGAGCACATCCGCCGCTGAGGCATAAACGTCCATGACAGCACCAGTTACACTCATCCTCGGCTTAGGCCGGGATGTTGGCATTGCGTGTGCCAAACACTTCAACGCCGAAGGGCATGACGTTCTGGTTGCCGCCGAAGGTGACAAGGAAATCGAGAAAGCGCGCAGCCTTTTGCCCGATGACGTCGTCATGCACCATGGCGATCTCGACAGCCATATTGGTTTACGAAACGTCCTCACAGCCGCGGCCGAATCCTTCGGACGCCATGACAATCTCATTGTCATCCCGCCGATACCGGCACCGTGTTGCCTCGACGAAATGGACATGGCGGCGTTCGACAAATCGATGGCAGGCGGTGTCCGCGCAGGCGCACTCGCCATGTCCCTGTTCCGAACGGCGCTGAAGGAACAAGATCCGCTGGAGCAGGAGACCCGTGGCCGGCCCCGTCAAGCCGGCAGCATCACATTCATTCTCAGCCTTGCGGCACAGCTCCACAATCCCGGGCACTTTGTCGAGGCCGTGAGTCAGACGTCCATGCTGGGCATTGTCCGGGCCGGAGCGCTTGAGCTTGCCGAAGATCGTATCCGCGTGAACGCGATTTCCGCAGTGCGCCCCAGGGCCGAAGACAGTGAGGCCTGGCTGAAGACCAGAACGCCGCTTGGCCGGCCCTCTCTGGCCGATGAAATCGCAGATGCTGCGGTCTATCTGGCCTCACCGGCGGCAGCGATCATCACAGGTGAGACGCTGACACTTGATGGGGGCCGCAGCATCCTCGGCGGTACGCTCCGTCATGGTGCCCAGGATGGTTAGCGATCCCATCAAGGGGACGACGACGCCCTAATTGAAGTTTTTGAAAACGTCGTCGGCCGAGATGTCGCCACCGGATTCGTCGGGCTCTGGCGTTTCTGCGGGAGCAGCAAATCCAGACGTATCGTCAGTCGGCGCAAGACCTGGGCCGTCCGTTTCAGCCGCCCGTGCTTCTTCAAGCTTGCGACGTTTGTCAGCCGATTTCGCGATAACCTCATCCAGCTCGATCTGGGAGCAAAGGCCGAGGGTGACGGGATCGACGGGCTTGATGTTCTGCGAATTCCAGTGCGTCCGTTCACGGACATTGTTTATCGTCGATTTCGTCGTCCCGATCAGCTTGCCGATTTGCGCATCGGTAACCTCTGGGTGGTTGCGGATGAACCAGGCGATGGCGTCTGGCTTGTCCTGGCGGCGGGCGACAGGCGTATAACGCGCGCCCTTACGTTTCGGCTGAGGGATATGTGCGATCTTCGACGGGGCCACTTTCATGCGATAATCGCTATCGGCTTCTGCTTTGGTGATTTCCTCACGCATCAGTTCGCCGCCGGCAATCGGGTCCACACCGCGCATATTTTCTGCGACATCACCATCGGCGATGCCTTTCACTTCGAGATGATGCAGGCCGCAAAACTCCGCGATCTGATCGAAGGTAAGGGCGGTATTATCGATCAGCCAGACGGCGGTGGCTTTCGGCATCAAGATATCGGCCATGTCTTTTGTCCTTTTTGCGGGCGCACCTTACTCGCCAGAAACACGAAACCCGGCACACTGGCCGGGTCGTCAGGGCGGTATGTCAGGATGCTCTAACAGCGCTGATATAGCCGCGAATGAGAGGTTTGGAAAGAGAGGAGGGTGCGCACCGTGAAGAGACTACGGAGCGCTCGCGACCATGTTTCGATCTGTTTTACACGCTCTGAATGACACCCACCTTTCGCGCGGTGGGTGTCAAAGCGTCTCCCGGGGCGCTTGAGCCGCCCAAAGATTGCGCAGCGTGATGAAATCGCTAAGCCGGGCGGATGGCGATTGCAAGATGCCTCTTTACCATCGCTTTGCCCGAACCGTTTGACTATGCGGTGCCGGAGGGAATGGATGTGGTGCCGGGCAGTTATGTGCTTGCGCCGCTTGGCAAAGCGGAACGACGCGCGGTTGTCTGGGACATTGTCGATGATGCCGCCGGCGAAGGCCGCGAGCTAAAATCCGTCTCGCGCGTTTTCGATGTTCCGCCAATGAGCGCCGCCATGCGGGCATTTGTCGACTGGGTCGCCGCATACACCGTCGCGGCACCTGGGGCCGTTCTGGCAATGGCGCTGCGTGCGAGGGGCGGATTGGAGCCAAGCCCCCGTGAAACCGTCTACCATCGGACCGACCAGGCACCGGGTCGGATGACCGAGGCGCGGGGGAGGGCGTTGGCGGCTGCTGAGCGTCTGGGCGTGGCCAGTGCCAGCGCCATTGCAACCGAGGCCGGCACATCGGCTGCCGTAATAAGCGGACTTGCAAAAGCAGGTGCACTACGAAGCGAACGGGTGGCCGTCGACGCCCCCTTTCTGGTGCCGAGATCCGGTCGTCCGGGAAAGGACCTGACACCGGACCAGGCCGGGGCCGCGCAGGATATGCGCAGTCAAATTGCCCATGGCGGCTTCAAGCCGGTCTTGCTGGATGGGGTCACCGGGTCTGGCAAGACTGAAGTGTATTTCGAAGCCATTGATGCGGTATTGGCCAAAGATCCACACGCGCAGATCTTGATCCTTCTGCCGGAGATTGCACTGACCCAAGCTGTTCTGTCGCGCTTTGAAGAGAGATTCGGGGCCCCACCCGCTCCCTGGCATTCTGGCCTGTCCGATAAAACGCGGCGGCGGACATGGCGAGAAGTCGCCCATGGCCGGGCGCGGATCGTGATCGGTGCGCGGTCAGCCCTGTTTTTACCGTTTCAGCAGCTGGGACTGATCATCATCGATGAGGAGCACGATGGGTCCTACAAACAAGAGGACGGTGTCATCTACCACGCCCGCGATCTGGCCGTCGTCCGGGCGAAGCTCGAAGATGCGATGGTGGTGCTCGCCTCCGCGACACCTGCTTTGGAAACCATGGTCAATGCCGAAGCTGGCCGATATCAGCGCCTGAAGCTCGCTGCACGGCCGGGCACGGCGCGACTGCCTGACATTGATCTTGTTGATTTGAAGGAAAATCCGCCGGAGCGAGGAAAATGGCTCTCGCCGATTTTGATCCAGGCGATGAGGGAGACATTCGAACGGCAAGAGCAGTCGCTCCTGTTTTTAAATCGCCGCGGATACGCGCCGCTTGTCATCTGCAAATCCTGCGGAGAACGCTTGAAAAGCCCGGGGACAGATAGCTGGCTCACAGAGCATCGCTATACGGGACAACTCGTCTGCCATGTGACGGGCTTTTCCATGCGGCGGCCCGACCGGTGCCCACTCTGCGGTGCAGAAGACAGTTTGATGGGGGTCGGTCCCGGTGTGGAACGGGTGGCCGAAGAAGCGCGGCTCGTGCTGCCGGAGGCCCGGATCGAGATTTTCTCCTCCGACACAGCCGTCGATGGCGCCGCCACGCGGGGCATTGTCGAACGGATGGCGGAGGGGGATATCGACATCCTTGTTGGCACGCAGATCGTTGCCAAAGGGCACAATTTCCCGAAACTGACATGTGTCGGTGTGGTCGACGCCGACTCTGGATTGAAAGGCGGAGATCTGCGGGCCGGCGAGCGGACCTATCAACTTTTGTCGCAAGTGGCCGGTCGCGCAGGCCGGGCCGATCGACCGGGGCGCGCATTCATCCAGACCTTCCAGCCGGACGAGCCGGCCATGCAGGCGCTCGCTGCAGGCGATCGCGATGCGTTTCTGGCAATTGAACGAGAGAATAGGGGAATGCTGAACATGCCGCCCTTTGGACGGCTCGCCGCGCTCATCTTGTCAGCCCCCTCCGTGGAGGCGGTGGATGGGTTTGCCCGGCAAATCGCGGAGCTCGCGCCCCATGGTGATGGTGTTGAAGTGTTCGGGCCGGCGCTCGCGCCTCTGTCGGTTATTCGCGGGCGTCATCGGCGACGCTTCCTTGTCAAATCGGCGAAATCGGTGAACCTCTCAGCCTATATGGCGGCCTGGCGCAAACAGATGAAAGTGCCGGGGAATATGCGCGTATCGGTGGATGTGGATCCTTACTCCTTTCTCTGAGATTCTTGGCGCGTGTGCGAGGCCGCCGTCCCCGGGCGACCTCGCTTATGGGTGTCGCACTTAGTAGCGTCCGGCCAGTCTGGCTTTCCGCCGCCGACGTTTCACCAACAGGCTTTCCTTATAGGGTTTTGCCTGGTCGTTTGCCGCCTCCGGAACCTCTTGAGGGGCCACCGCATTCGGCTTCACCATTGGGGGCATCGGGATGGGAAAGCCACCTCCGAAGATGGTCGGTTGCTGGCCAATTTGCGGGCGGGCATTTGCTTGGCGTTTCATGAGACGTGTCCTTTCATATCGTCGTCTTGCTTTACCGTATCGATAAAGTGAATACTCACTCACTAATCGATGTTAACCAGTTGGGGAGTGTTTGTTGTTTTTCAATAAGACACGGCTCGGAAATCGTCGATTTTTTTGGTCATTCCGGAAAGTCACAAAATAACAAGGGTCTGACGGTGAATAAATTTTGGGTGATCCCATGTCGGGAGACACAGAAACCTGCAGCACCGCACCGGGGTGACGCCAGATCCAAAATTTGGGCAAAAAGAACCCCCGCGACGAGAGGGCGTTGCGGGGGTCAGTGGGGGTTGGTGGGAGCCAAAAACTAGAAAGAGTAAGATGGGAGGGGTTGAAATCCTTAAAGAGGTGCCGGGCTCAGCCGCTGGAATAGAACAGGGGGTGAATGGTCCGCGCTTCAGCGTCAAAGGCGAGATAGTCGACGCCATAGTTTGAGTAAGGCACGGCAATGATCGGCGCACGCTGGGCCACGAGCCGGCGATACGTGCCGCTTCGATCGGCAAAATTGCGGTTCAATTCATCCCACTGCTCGCAATACAGCCCGCCATGTCTGTCATACCGGCTCGTATCGGCAGCGCAGGCGGAGGAGGACGGACGGACCGCATCGAGTGCTTCCATATTCTCAAAGGGCGCAGCGGCGCGGGTACGATCATCGCTGAGCGACGCAACAGTGACGCCATTGGACGCCGACAGATACTCGTCGCAACTGGGCGCAAAGCCAACCGAAACATCGTCCATATATGTGCCACCGAGCCCCAGGACGAGTTCATGACCATCCGAGAAAATCAGCGACTGCCGACCTTCGGGAAGAAATGTCTTATAGCCGAACAGCTCGCTTCTAAGTGTCACGGTCTCACCGATGGCTGGCCAATAGATGGATTGTCGTGCATCCACGGAACAGGAATACAGCCCGGCCGCGCTCTGCGGGCTGGCATTCGGGGCCATCAAAACGGCCGCAACGATTAATCCTGTCAGTTTCATGCCCATGGCCGGGCCTCACCTTAGTTACGATCTTCTGAGTGTGACTTTGGAGGTGAAATTCGGTCGAAGTCGGTTCGGAACAAGCCCATTTAATGACAGCCTAAACAAGGACTTAACAAGACCGCGCCAATCGGCCGCGTTCGGAAGTCAGTTCTGGCAGCAGACCCATGTTGTCATTGCTATTTTGTGGTGGTAAGCCGCGCGGATTGCTCGGAATGGCTGGAGTGGAGTCAGGCCGACTTTCAATGATCCATTAGGGAGTTATCTCCCTGAAAAGACGGAAGAAAAGTCTTGGCTGAAGCCTCCCAGACCTCGGAAGCCGCCCGGCGCTATGCGAGCGCGCTTTTTGAACTTGCCCAGGAGAAGGGTGTGCTTGCGGATGTGCATGCTGCGTTTTCTCGATTTGCAGAGACAGTTGCGAGCTCAAAAGATCTGTCTCGGCTGATTGCGTCTCCTCTGTTTGCCCGGGAAGACAAGGCGAGCGTCCTGAAACAGGTCGCAGACGGCGCAGATATGCCAGATTTACTGGCCCGGTTCCTCGGCACGGTGGCCATGAATGGCCGCGCGTCCGACCTGCCCGCCACCCATGATGCTTTCGAAACACTCTACGCCAAACAACGCGGCGTCCAGCGCGCCGTCGCTCGCACCGCGAGCGAAATGACAGATGACCAGCGCACGCGATTGGAAGGCATTATTGCCAAAGCCGTCGGCGGCGATGTGGATCTAACAACCGAGGTCGATGAAGACCTCATCGGCGGCATTCAGCTGCGCATCGGGTCGACCCTGGTCGACGCCAGCCTGAAAGCCAAACTCGAACGACTGAACACTGCCATGAAGGGAGCTTAAGAAGCCCATGGACATTCGCGCAGCAGAAATTTCTGACATCCTAAAAAACCAGATCGAGAATTTCGGCGTTGAGGCCGAAGTTTCCGATGTCGGCCAGGTGCTTTCCGTTGGTGACGGGATCGCCCGGGTCTATGGCCTCGACAATGTTGAAGCCGGCGAAATGGTTGAGTTCGATGGCGGCATCAAGGGCATGGCCCTGAACCTCGAAACCGACAATGTCGGTGTCGTGATCTTCGGCGATGACCGCGGCATCAAAGAAGGGGACAATGTCAAACGCCTGTCGGAGATTGTGTCCGCGCCGGTTGGCAAAGGTCTTCTCGGCCGGGTTGTGAACCCGCTCGGTGATCCGATTGACGGCAAGGGCGCGCTTGCCGACGTGGCCGAGCGCCGCCGCGTTGATGTGAAAGCCCCAGGTATTCTGCCACGGAAATCTGTGCATGAGCCGATGATGACGGGCATCAAGGCCATCGACGGCATGATCCCGATTGGCCGTGGCCAGCGCGAGCTTGTGATCGGCGACCGCCAGACGGGTAAGACGGCTATCTGCGTCGATACGATCCTAAACCAGAAAGAAACAAACGCCGCGGCGAAGGACGACTCAGAAAAGCTGTTCTGTGTCTATGTCGCCATCGGCCAGAAGCGCTCGACCGTGGCCCAGGTCGTAAAGACGCTCGAAGAGCGCGGTGCGCTTGATTACACGGTGATTGTTTCGGCGACGGCGTCTGAACCCGCTCCGCTGCAATATCTTGCACCATTCACCGGTTGCACAATTGGCGAATGGTTCCGCGACAATGGTATGCACGCCCTCATCATTTATGATGATTTGTCGAAACAGGCTGTGGCCTATCGCCAGATGTCCCTGCTGCTGCGCCGTCCACCAGGCCGCGAAGCCTATCCGGGTGACGTGTTCTATCTTCACTCTCGCTTGCTTGAGCGTGCCGCCAAGCTGAACGAAGACCATGGCGCTGGCTCGCTGACGGCACTGCCGATCATTGAGACACAGGCGAACGATGTGTCCGCCTATATTCCGACCAATGTGATCTCGATCACCGATGGTCAGATCTTCCTTGAGACGGATCTCTTCTATCAGGGCATCCGCCCTGCCGTGAATGTGGGTCTGTCTGTTAGCCGTGTGGGATCGGCGGCCCAGACCAAGGCCATGAAGAAAGTGGCTGGCTCGATGAAGGGGGAACTTGCCCAGTATCGTGAGATGGCGGCCTTTGCGAAATTCGGCTCCGACCTCGATGCCGCAACGCAGAAACTCCTCAATCGCGGCGCGCGTCTGACCGAACTCTTGAAGCAGCCGCAATACGCGCCGCTTCTCATGGAAGAGCAGGTGGTTGTGATCTATGCCGGTACACGTGGTTATCTCGATGAGGTCGAGCAGTCTGAAGTAACCCGCTATGAGCGCGAGCTTCTGGCCCGTCTTAAAAGCTCTGAAGCCGATCTCATGGCGAAGATCCGCAAAGAGGCTGCGCTCACCGAAGAGATCGAAGACGGTATCAAAGCCGTGCTCGACGATTTCACGAAGAAGTTCGCTTAAGCGTCAAAACCGGAAAGAGGGCGCTGAAATATGCCGAACCTCAAGGAACTAAAGAACCGGATCGGGAGCGTGAAATCCACGCAGAAGATCACCAAGGCGAAGCAGATGGTGGCTGCGGCGAAGCTGAAGCGTGCGCAGGAAGCGGCTGAAGCGGCGCGGCCTTATGCGGAGCGTTTGGCCAGCGTGGTTGCGAATTTGACGGGTGCGCTTGGCGAGAATGCCGGCGGCCCAAAACTGCTCTCCGGGACGGGCGACGACAAGGTCCACCTCCTGATCGTGATGACGGCGGAGCGCGGCCTTTGTGGCGGGTTCAATGCCAACACGGTGAAACAGGCGAAAACGCTGATCGGTGAACTGCGCGCCGAAGGCAAGACGGTGAAGATCATTACCGTTGGCAAGAAGGGTCGCGAGCAGCTTGGCGGTGAATATGGTGACATGTTCATCGACCATGTGGATACGTCCGACGCGCGCTCGCCCGAAGATCAGTCTGAACTTGCTCTTTTCTTCGGTTCGAAAGTGAATGAGCGCTTCGAAGCTGGCGAGTTTGACGTCTGCACGCTGGTCTACTCCCGCTTCAAAAATGTTCTGACTCAGGTTCCGACGGGGCAGCAGCTGATCCCGGCCAGCGCGCCAGAAGGGACGGAGACGATCGACCTTGACGGGGCGATCTACGCCTATGAGCCATCCGAACAGGATATCCTTGAAACCTTGCTGCCGCGCTATCTGAACACGCAGCTCCTTTCGGCCATGCTGGAAAGTGCTGCTGGCGAACAGGCAGCCTCCATGACGGCCATGGATAATGCGACACGCAATGCCGGTGACCTTATCTCATCGCTCACTTTGCAGTATAACAGAGCGCGTCAGGCCCAGATCACCAAAGAGCTGATCGAGATCATCTCCGGTGCAGAGGCGCTTTAGGTTTGGTATCATGGTTCGCGCTCTTTTCGCTCTCCCGGTCGTAATTTTGCTTGTCGCCTGTGGCGGCGAATCCGGCATCGCAACGGCCATCGCCGAAGAGGCGACCGAAACGGAGGAGGCCGCTATGCCCGCTGAACTTTGCGCCATCACGAAAGGCGAGCATATTGATGCGCCCACGGGCGGCAACAAGTCGACCTCATCCTCGAACGGTGTGACGATTTCGGTCATGGGCAGCCGCTCCCAGTCTCTCAGCTCGCGAGACGGGAAAGCCGAAGTAACCGTCACCGGTGCCGCGACATTGCATTTGACCTTTCCGGGCGATGAAAAAGTCACCGTTCAAGTGAATGCAGATGCCGATCTTGTGCGTATCACCATCGGGGGGGCGGACGCGATCACCTGCCAGGCGGTGGTGTAAGGCATGAATGTCGTGAATCAAAATCCCTTTTCCCAAGAATTAATGCTCCTAAGGAGACAAGACGTATGAGCACTCCCGCAAACGCAAAAGGCCAGGTCGCCCAGGTGATCGGGGCCGTGGTGGACGTGTCGTTCGAAGGCAAACTGCCCGACATTTTGAACGCGCTCGAAACCGACAATAATGGTCAACGCCTCGTATTGGAGGTGGCCCAGCACCTTGGTGAGAATACGGTCCGTACCATCGCCATGGATTCCACCGAAGGCTTGGTCCGCGGCCAGGCAGTCGCTGATCTCGGCGAGCCCATCACGGTGCCCGTCGGCCCGGAAACGCTTGGCCGGATCATGAATGTCATCGGTGATCCGATCGATGAGCGTGGCCCCGTGGAAGCAAAGACCTCCCGCCCGATCCACGCGCCAGCCCCGGAATTCGTGGACCAGTCAACCGAAGCAGAAATCCTCGTCACCGGGATCAAGGTGATCGATCTGCTCTGTCCCTATACAAAGGGCGGCAAGATTGGCCTCTTCGGCGGGGCCGGGGTCGGCAAGACCGTGCTGATCCAGGAGTTGATCAACAATATCGCGAAACTCTTCGGTGGATATTCGGTGTTTGCCGGTGTGGGCGAGCGGACCCGTGAAGGGAACGATCTGTACTATGAGATGCAGGACGCCAAGGTGATAGACCTTGAGGGCGAGAGCCGCGCCACCCTGGTGTATGGCCAGATGAACGAGCCTCCGGGTGCCCGCGCTCGTGTCGCGCTGACCGGTCTCGCCCAAGCTGAGTACTTCCGTGACGAGGAAGGCAAGGATGTTCTGTTCTTCGTCGACAATATCTTCCGGTTTACACAGGCCGGTGCCGAAGTGTCGGCCCTGCTTGGCCGGATCCCATCTGCCGTGGGCTACCAGCCAACGCTGGCGACCGATATGGGTCAGCTGCAGGAGCGGATTACCTCCACGACCAAAGGGTCCATCACCTCGGTGCAGGCCGTTTACGTACCGGCGGATGACTTGACCGACCCGGCCCCGGCAACGTCATTTGCCCACTTGGATGCGACAACGGTGCTCAACCGCGCCATCGCAGAAAAAGGCATCTACCCAGCTGTGGATCCGCTCGATTCCACATCGCGTATCCTCGATCCGCTGGTCATCGGTGAGGAACACTACGATACGGCCCGCGGCGTTCAGTCGATCCTCCAGCGCTACAAAGAACTGCAGGACATCATTGCGATCCTTGGCATGGACGAGCTGTCTGAAGAAGACAAACTGGTCGTGGCCCGGGCGCGGAAAGTGGAGCGCTTCCTGTCGCAACCCTTTGATGTGGCTGAGGTCTTCACAGGTTCGCCGGGTGTCCAGGTGAAAATCGAAGACACCGTGAAGGGCTTCAAGGGCCTGATCAATGGCGACTATGACCACCTGCCAGAGCAAGCCTTCTACATGGTTGGATCCATTGAGGAAGCGACCAAAAAGGCTGAAGACATGCTGGCCGACGCCTAAACGGCGCGTGGTCCGCTTGGGTGGATACATAAAGTGTTCAGGGCGGGCCGGAGATGTCTTTCGGCCCGTTAGCGCATTTACTGGCGCTGCTGAGCGCGTATCCAACGGCGAAACTCGACATCATTGAAGGCCCAGCTTTTCTCGTCTTTCAGATAGATGAGGACGTTTTGCCGGCCGAGGCGCTTAAGAGCCGCCTGAACCTTTGAGCGGGTCGGCAGCTCTTTGAGGTGCGCGCCGTCCTGAAGAATCTTTGCGGTCGCCTGGCTGAACAGCGAAGGGGCCCCGTGCGCAAGCTCAGTCAGAAGGGTTTGGTCGAATGCGGACAAGGAGAGCCATTGGTCCGTGAACCGGTAATCAACGACAAATCTCTCCCGCGCGCTTTCCAGCGCGTCGGCCACACTCATATCCGGATCGAACATCATCTTGCGAAGAAACTCGCGAAAATTCTGAGTGACCCGACCCAATTCGTCAAACGCATCTAGGATCTCTGCCCTGTTCAGTTTGCGTTGTGTGCTGCGTTCGAATTTCTCCAAGCAGTAATCGACGAACCCATCGTCAAAGGGCTTGAAATCAATTGGTGTGGCGAAATCAAAGAACGGACCTTTGCGGTCATCAAAAATGGCTTGAAGTCCAACGGTCGAGGACCCCGTGAAGAGCGTGTAAGCCTGCCCGGAGCGCTTGTTCAGACTGGCGCGGATTTGCGCCAGGAAGGTCCGGCCACCTTTCCTGAGGGCGCAAGCCTGGAACTCATCGAACAAAAACAGGGTTCTGCGGTTCCGTTCTTGATCAATAAACGCGCCTATAAGTTGATCGAGAGCGAGATAAGGATCCGGCGCGCCCCTATCTGCCGACTTTGTTTCATACAGTTCAGCGCTGAACAGATTGGCGATTGTCACGCCTTTGATGTGCGGGAAGATATCCCCGAGATTCAGATACAAGCGCTGCTGCAAATCATAGGCGAGGCGCATGGCTGGAGGTGAGGTGCCCTCATCAAAGTCGGTATAGAGAACCTGCCATTTCTTCTTCTCGGCGGCGGGTTTGATATCGCGGAGCAGAAATCTGCTCTTGCCCATGCGGCGGCGACCGAACATCAAGAACGCGTTCACCTCGTCCTCTTCAAGCGCCTTGAGCATAAGGTCCCGGAGCTCAGTTCTCGGATAATGCCAGTCAGTCGCCATACTTTTCTCTGTATGTTTCGGTGGATACAGATGTATACGGCTTGGGCTAGGTTGTCCATCTGTATGTTTGGGTGAATACAAATGGATAAGTCTGTTTAGGCGGCATTGTATGTTTTCATGGATACAAATATATACAGCCCAATCGCATCGTGGCATCGGCCTCGGATCAATCAGTCCATTGCACAGATCTGCGCAGTCTGCGATGAAGAAGTCCGCCAGTTAAGGAAGACCTGCCATGACCCACACACGCCCGCTCCTCGCCGGACTTGTCCTGTCTGCCCTTGCCGCTTGCGGCGGCCCGGCGGAAGAGGCCGCAGCCCCCGCACCGGAAGCAGACGCGCCCGCTGAGGTCACTGAAATCGCTGATCCCGTCATTGACAATGCAACCCTGATCGCTGGCATTCTGGATGCGCAGGAGGATGACAACAAAGCGCGGTTCGACGACCGCAATCCGGCTGAAACGCTTGCCTTTTTCGGCATTGAGCCCGGCATGACGGTGGCCGAAGTGCTGCCTGGCGGCGGCTGGTACTCAAAAATCCTGCTGCCCTATCTCGGCGATGAGGGGCAACTGATTGGCATCGATTACAGCGTTGATATGTGGTCGAAGTTCGGTGGCTTTGCCACGCCGGAATTCCTCGAAGCCCGGGAAACCTGGGCAGAGACCTGGAGCGCCGACGCTGCAGAATGGCGTGGTGATGGAGGAGCTGAAATCGCTGCTTTTCCCTTTGGAAGCCGCGACGCCGCCCACGATGGGACAGTTGATGCTGTTCTGATGGTGCGCGCCCTGCACCATCTCAATCGCTTCAACACCGATGAAAAGAACTACATGACAGAAGCGCTCGGCGATGTAACCGCCATGCTCAAGCCAGGCGGCACATTGGCGATCGTCCAACACCGCGGACCGGAAGCCAATGATGATGCGTGGGCCACGGGCGACAATGGCTACATGAAGGAATCAGCGGTGATCGCAATGGTCGAAGGGGCTGGCTTCGAGCTGGTTGACCAAAGTGAGATCAACGCCAATCCGCTGGACATCCCGACGGGTGACGACTTCGTCTGGCGTCTGCCTCCGACGCTTGCCACAAGCGGTGAAGATCCAGAGCTACGCGCGGAGATGGAAGCCATTGGCGAGACGGATCGCATGACCCTGAAGTTTCGAAAGATCTGAGCCCTCCATGGATTTTAACTCCCTATCGGAGGTCGAACGCGCGGCCGCCGAGCTTTTCTTCAATGTCGCCGTTCAGTCTGCATTCGCGAAGGAAGATCCGAATGTTCGGTTCGCCGTCGCCTTCAAACAAAAGGATATGGTGGGCTATCAGGGCTCTGCCGATATGGATGCAGTTGAGAACAAGGTCTATCAAAGCGACGTGCCTGGTGGCTCGGTGGCCCTTGAGGCCAACCCCAAGGACAGTCCCGCGCTGTCGCGTGTCGTCATGAAGGGCGGCCGGGCCAATGCTGTGGTCGATGCCGTCATCGCTGGCTGCAAAGAGGCAGAATACTTCGTGCCGTTCGACAATGGTGAATTGCCACTCGCGGAGGGCAAACAGGTGCGCGATGGGGCGGGCAACAGGCTGCTGCGCCTGGTGCTGAACGAGGATCTGAATGCCGACCATGATGTCCTGGTTCTGTTCAGTTGGCACGCCGCCTCAGATCCTGACATTATCCTGGAGGCGCTTGCCTGGCCGATCGACAAGACGGCGGATATCAAAGTGTAAATCTGATGACAGTTGGCGAGGCATTATGTCTGCCTCTGCGCGGTAGACACGGGCCGAGAAACCTCTAAACAGCCTCAAACGCGAAAGCCTACCGTCAAAGGACTAGATATGGCTGACAAACTCCATTTTTCCCTCGTGTCGCCCGCCCGCGAAGTGTTCTCCGGTGAGGTTGATCACGTGATCGCGCCTGGTACAGATGGCGAATTCGGGGTGTTGCCGAACCACGCCCCCTTCATGTCCACCCTGAAGAATGGTGTGGTGCGTGTTCTTGAAGCTGAAAACGTGTCTATGCGCGTGTTTGTGCGCGGTGGTTTTGCCGATGTGACGCCGGAAGGCCTCACCATTCTGGCCGAAGAAGCGGTGAATTTGGCAGACGTCAATCCGACCGAGCTTGCAAAGGATCTGCAGGCTGCGCGTGAAAAAGCGAAGGCCAATCCCGAGGATGCAATCGCCCAGCGTAATCAGGATTACCTGGCAGCCCTTCAGGACGCTGTCGCCAACTAGACACCGGTCTGTTTCTGCTAAAGATAGCGCATGAACATCATGTTGCTCGGGGCGGGTGGTTTCATCGGCCGTGTCGTGGAAACGAAGCTCCTTAATCGCGGTCATAAGGTCGTAACGGTCTCCCGATCACCAAGGTGCGACCAAACCGCCGCGGCCAATCATATTCAGGCAAGCCGTGCCGATCCCGCGCGCATTGCAGATATTTATGCAAGGTCGACGTGCGATATCCTCATCGACATGGTTGCCCATGAAGGCGAGGAAACAAGACGTTTAATGGCTCATCTGGACGGTCTCGTATCGAGATACGTTGTGACCAGCTCCGGCGATGTCTATCGAAACTTCGGAATGGTGCACGGCTTGGAGCAGGGCCCGCTCGATCTGGATCTACTCGATGAGACCGGCCCGCTACGCACTAGCCGCCACCCCTATCGACTTGCGGAGCCCCGCGCTGACACCGATCCGCACAAGTGGATGGACACCGGCGACAAGGTCCTCATGGAGGAGGCAGTTCGCGAATCCCGGTCGGAGTGGACGATCTGCAGATTGCCGATGGTGTATGGCCCACATGATCCGCAAATGCGATTTATGTGGGCTTATGCGCCGATGATGGCGGGTGCCGAACGGCTAGACCTCCCCGGAAGCTGGTTGGACTGGACGGTGACGCACGGCCATGTGGAGACGGTGGCCGCTGCGATCGTCCATGCGGCGCTGCATCCGGGTGCCTCCCGGCGCACCTTCAACATCACCGAAGACGAGACCCCCGTGCCGCATTCGGTTTGGGTCGAGCGGCTCGCCAGTGTGATCGGTTGGACAGGGGAGGTTGTGCGAACAGATGACCCGGAGCATCCCGTGGCGCAGGCAACAGCTGCGCTTGATCTCTCCGCGCCTTTGCTGATGTCCGGAGAGAGATTGCGAAAAGAGACAGGATTCGAGCCGGCTTTAACCGTAGATCAGGCCCTTAGGACATTGATCGCGGCTTGATCAATCGAACACCGCAATGGTTTGCCGGCCGAGGAGGATCGGTTTCCCGGCCCGGTTCCACAGAGTCATGTTCTGCGCCGAATAGCCATTGCGCAGCGTTTCGGCCGTGTGGCGAGCGAACCACCATCCGTCCTCTGTGTCGAGAGTCTCCGCAACGACGTCAATCGACCAATTCATGGAAGATATCCGTGCGGGACCGCTAAGGAGCGCCAGGGCAGCGGGGGGCGGCGTATCGCCGATCGCCAGGAGCGCTGTCATATCATCTGGCGCCGACCGATCTTTGTGGCGCATCCAGATGCCAATATCGGCTTTCGATGAACCAGACATAGGCAGCGTCCCGAACGCATACTTCATATCAAAATTCTGAGTGAATTCGGGACCAACACCACTTGGGAAGAAGTTGATCTTGTCCTCTGGAGTGCCAGCCTCATCCGGCAGTTCCGGCGTATTCCAGTGGTTGATGGCACTGTCGCGATGGGTTCCGAATACGAAGGTCGCATGGGACCCGATCCCGCTCTCGCCGAACAGTTCCGCACTGACATAGGCCGTGTTCCTGCCCTCGCGCAGCAATTTGGCGTCGGCATGCAGATCCCCCCCGGCAGGGCCGACAAAGGCGATCTGCGCAGATCGAAGCGGTTTATCGCCGGAAAGAGGCTTCGCTGCCTCGTAGCAAAGCGCAGCGGACAGCCCGCCATAAATCGTCCGGCCCTGCATCCAGGTGCCCGGCACCGTGACGCGCAATCGCGTCACGCCTTCACGTTGGATCGAAGCGAGAAGGTCAGTATATTTCATTGCGCCGGGATATCTCGGGCCGGTTAGTGTTGGCTTTCCGGTGTTGTGACCCGAATGCCATCAAGCTTGTCAGACATCGAAATCTGGCAGGACAGCCGCGAATTCGGCTGCACGTTCTCGGCAAAATCCAACATGGATTGCTCCATGGCTTCCGGCTCGCCAACTTCGCCCAGAAATTTATCCTCGATATAGACATGGCAGGTGGCACAGGCGCATGCGCCGCCGCAATCTGCGTCGATACCCGGAACCGCATTTTTCACAGCCGCTTCCATGATGGATTCGCCATTGCTGACCTCAATCGGTCGCTCGGTTCCTTCGTGATCGATGTATACCACTTTAGCCATTGAGTTTTTTCTCCTCCGTCGCCAGGCATCTAAGCCGCTCTGGCAGCCAATTCTTTCATCGTGACAGATGTATCCGACAATTCTGTTGGGGCAATAGATGTGCCTGACATTATAAGCTTTTTCGCCACTAGAAATTCAGGAGCGGCATTGACAGCATCGACCGCAATCAAACGGCCGTCCTTGTAATAGAATGCGGCAAAAGACCTTTTATCGGGATCGCCGCGCACAAGGACGTCGTCATAACCTTGGCTCAATCCAGCGATCTGCAATTTCGTGTCAT
>JBCBUY010000023.1:0-41859 GCA_039817885.1 Pseudomonadota bacterium
GAAACTGGCGTTTCGCCATCTTTCGATGAGATGAAGGATGCCTTGAATCTTGCTTCGAAATCAGGGATCCATCGGCTGATTACGGCATTGGAAGAACGTGGATTTATTCGCCGCCTCGCCCATCGGGCCCGGGCGCTTGAAGTCCTTAAACTCCCGGAATCTGCGACGACGGCGGCCCCTCCCCGCGGTCGGCAGAAGTTTAGGCCAAGCCTTGTGGGGGATCAGCCCGAAGCGCTCGCGGCGGCAACGCATTCGATCCCCGTTTTGGGGCGCATTGCGGCTGGGGTGCCGATTGAGGCGATCCAGGAAGAAACCAATCGGGTCAATGCGCCGATCGATTTGCCCATGGGCGAAGACTATTTCGCCCTCGAAGTTCGCGGCGATTCCATGATCGATGCGGGTATTTTTGAGGACGATATTGTCATTCTGCGCAGGACGGATAGCGCGACGTCGGGGGACATTGTCGTTGCTTTGGTCGACGAGAAGGAAGCAACTCTGAAGAAGCTCCGCAAAAAGGGCAAATCGATTGCTCTTGAAGCTGCCAATCCTGCCTATGAAACGCGCATTTTTGGTCCTGACCGCGTTCGCGTACAGGGCAAATTGGTCGCGTTGATCCGTCGGTATAGCTGACGACACGCGGACCTCGCACCAGATCAAACCTATTGGCCCCCTGGCTTGACCGCGGACAGGGCAGCAGATGCCCCTGTCATAGCGACATGTTTGGGTGTCGTTGGATGTTCCGATCGCGCTGGACTGGCCAGGGTTGAGCGTCAGACGGATCGGTAAGCAGGCATCATCGACAATGGTGTGGCTCTTTGTGCTCAGTCGCTCACAAGAGAGGCCGATGCTGTGATCTTCGCCCCATCTTTTCCACCTGCGCCAATAAGGCTTTGACAGCATTGATCCAAACGCCTGCCTTGGCCCATCGGTCGACACGATTGTGGACGACCGGTCCATAGCGGTCAGGCAGATCGCGCAAGGGCGAGCCCCGTGCGCGGTATGCTGCGAGGGTTGTTCGGTAACTAGGGGTGACGGATCGACCACGCCACATCGCTTAGATCAAAACCTGCCATGGCAAAGCGCGCTTCAGGAAACGTGAATCTCGGACAGCCTGATCTGGGGATCCCGTTATGGATACAGGACCTAGCCCTGCTGGCGAGGTACAAGGTTTTTCTTGACAGTGAGCGAACGCTCACTTATATGTGTTTTGGGTAATGCAGGGCGCATTTGCGTCAGTGGAGGTCCTAGTCATGTCGGATACAAATACCGAAGCGAAGAAGCCGCGGGCGAGAAATGCCCGCCCAAAGATTGAGCGCGCGGCGCTGCATTTGTTTGTAAATGAAGGGGTGGATGCGGCGACCACGCGAGACATTGCTGATCGTGCAGGTGTGTCTGAGGGCGCGTTGTATCGGCATTATAAGGGCAAGGATGAGCTCGCGCATGCGCTGTTCATGGAGACGCACAACCGGCTTGGTAAACTGGTCCTGGACGCCGCGCAGGTCGAAGGTGATCTCGAAACGCGTGTGCGGTCTATTGTTACGGCCTATTGCCATCTCGCCGATGAGGATTGGTTGTTGTTCTCCTTTCACCTTGTCTCACTGCATAAGTTTATCCCTCAGGATACGCGCCGGCCGGATGATCCGGTTTCCATTACGGAAAACATCATTCAAGGGCTGATAGCGATGGGAGAAATTCCCGAGGGAGATCCCGCCATTCTCGCCGCCATGACATTGGGCGTGGTGCTGCAAGCCGGAGAACACAAAGCCTATAACAGATTACCGGGTCCGTTCAGCCAGCACATCGATGCATTTACCCGAGCCATTGTCTCGATCTTGAGGCAAAAATAGTCAGTCTAGGGAGGGAAAGATGAGAGCTTATCTATTTTCGATCGCCTATTGGACGTTGTCTGTGGCGTATATCCTTGCCGCACTCCCCTTGCTTGTGCTGCCGACGGGGCGTCCACTGACAGTCTGGATACGGTCCTATACGCGCGCGATGCGCAAAGCGCTGCATTGGTGCGCCGGAATCCGAACCAATGCTCATGGTAAGGACAATCTGCCGTCGGATGGGGCTTATATCGTCGCTGCCAAACACCAAAGCTGGGGCGATGGATTTATGGTCTATTCTGAAGTCGAGGACCTTGTTTTTGTGACTGGCGATCATCTGGAGCGATTGCCGCTACTGGGCGGCATTCTGAGAAAGCTCGAAGCGATCGTCATCGATACTTGCGGCGGCGGAGAGCGGAAAGCGGCCTCTTTGTCTGAAGGCATGGCGCGGGCAAAGGCCAACAAGAAGCGTGTTCTGATCTATCCGGAAGGACATCTCGCACCCGTTAACTATAAAATGCGATACAAGGCGGGCGTTTGGCACATTTACAATGAAATGAATGTGCCGGTCGTTCCTGTCGCGACCAATCTTGGCGTGTTCTGGCCGCAGGAGAGCTTCGAGAAGATTCCCGGCCTGGCGACAATAGAGTTTCTAGATCCGATTGCCCCGGGCCTGGGGAAAGATGAGTTTCTTCAGTTGTTGGAAGCGCGGATTGAGCAGCGCACAGCGGAGCTTGTTGCAAATGCGACGGGGCAACCCGCCGTCACAGCGACTCAGTTGCCGGAACCGCCGAAGGGAACGCCTGTGAGAGCACCGAATATGACAGAAATATCCGCTCGATAGGCAGATTGTTCCGTATGGCGACATAATTTTTTCAGTTGATCTGCCATGATCAGCTTCACGATGTTTTTCTATTGAATTCAGTGAGGTAGTACGGACTATTAATTTAATCTGTTAACTGATTTGTTCGTCTGACGCCAAAAAATAGTATGACAGTTTGATGACATACCGTCATATATCTGTCATACAAGGTTCATGAAAACGATCCTGATTACCGCCACTGCACTGGCTGTCAGCGTGATGCCGACCGCTATTGCCGAGACTGGCACTCCAGAAGTAGGTGTGCCTTACACAATTACTTTTGATGGAGACCATTACCCGCCCGGTCTCGAGATGATCGAATATCCTTACGCCGCTGGGCGTTTGAGGCTGTCTGGTCAATGCCGACTGAATGTCCATGTCGATGGAGCAGACACGATCGCAACGATGACCATTGCATCGTGTACCGATGACCGTTTCAGGGATGCCAGCCGTAGATTCATCGGCGACCAGGAGTTTGAGGGCTCATTGTCCTCGGATTTAAGATCGTATCCGCTGGTCATTAGCTGGGCGATGGATCCGCAAGAGCCCGAAATCATCATCGCAACCAACTAGTTTGCGATCGTATTTGAGATTAGGTCCCGCCCGTTTGGCGGGGCCTTTTCTTCAGGTCGCGGCTGGGATGATGGTGACGCTTTCGCCGCAACCGCACGCATCGGTCTGGTTCGGATTATTGAACACAAACTTCTCATGCATGGGGGTCATCTCGTAGTCGACGGTTGATCCGAGAAGAAACAGAACAGCTTTTGAGTCGATGACGATTTGCACGCCATTGTCTTCCACAAGCTCATCTAGCGGCTCCTGAGCGTCGACATAGTCCATAACGTATTCCATGCCTGCGCATCCGCCGTTTGTCACACCGACGCGAAGAAAGCCCGCTTCTTTTTCACCCATGATTTCGCGGACCCGCGCAGCGGCTGCGTCTGTTAGGGAAACGATTTTGGGGCGGGGTCGTCTGGCCATGGTCTAGATGTAAGATCGCTTGCTTGTAATTCAATTAAAGCATGTTGAGGGCAAGGCGTGCCTCGTCCGACATGCGCGATGGATCCCAAGGTGGATCGAAGGTCAAACGAACTTCGACATCCTCAATCCCCTCGACTGTGCGGGCGGCCGTCTCGATCCAGCCCGGCATATCTCCGGCGACCGGGCAACCGGGCGCGGTGAGCGTCATATCGATGTCGACTTTGCGGTTGTCATCGATATCGACCCGGTAAATCAGGCCAAGTTCATATATATCGACCGGAATTTCCGGATCATAGACGGTTTTGAACGCCGCTATCAGATCATCCGTGATGCGGTTGAGTTCCGACTGGGGAATCGCGGAAACTTCGCCGCCCCCTTCTGGGGCCGCGTCCTGCGAAGGATTTGCGGGTGTCAAATCGTCAGCCATATCTTCCATATGGCCTAAAGCCATCTTGATTCCAATGATCGCAAAGAAATATCAGAGGAGCATACCTCTCGCTTTGTCCAGCGCCTCAACGAAGGCCTCGACGTCGCTTTTGGTATTGTAGAGGCCGAAACTCGCCCGGGCCGTCGCACTCACACCGAGATACTCCATCAAGGGCTGTGCGCAATGGTGCCCCGCACGAATAGCAATGCCATAACGGTCGACAAGCTGAGCGATATCGTGGGGATGGGCCCCTTCTATGCTGAATGACAGAACAGAGCCCTTGTCCTCCGTCGTTCCGTGGATCGTGAGACCGTTTACACCGGCGAGCGCATCAGCGGCGCGGGCATAGAGGTCATGCTCGTGGGCCGCGATGTCTTCCAGATCCAAAGCCTCAAACCATCGAATGGCCGCGCCTAAGCCGATGGCTTCCAGGATGGGTGGTGTCCCGGCCTCGAATTTATGCGGCGGCATATTGTAGGTGATGCGGTCGCGGCCGACAGTTTCGATCATCTCCCCGCCGCCCTGATAGGGCTGGAGCGCATTGAGAGCGTCAGCAGTGCCATAGAGCGCACCAATGCCGGAGGGGCCATAGAGCTTATGGCCTGAGAACGTGTAGAAATCACAACCTAGATCCTCAACATCAATATCGAGGTGGACGGCGGCCTGGCATCCGTCGAAGAGGATTTGAGCTCCGGCAGCGTGGGCGAGGCTTACAATCCGTTTCGCATCGGTGATGGTTCCGAGCACATTCGACATATGGGTAAGCGCAACCATGCGGGTCTTGGGGCCGATGGTGGTTTCCAGCTGATCCATATCGAGCGCGCCGTCTTCAGTGAGATCGATCCATTTAAGAACAGCCCCGTGGCGCTCGCGGAGGAAATGCCAGGGCACGATATTCGAATGGTGCTCCATAATGGAGAGGACGATTTCATCGCCCGGCTGGATTGTCGGGGCGATACCGCTTGCGACAAGATTGATGGCCTCCGTCGCGCCCTTGGTGAAGACGATATTCTCAGTCGATGGCGCATTTAGAAACCGTCGAACATCTTCCCGCGCGCCTTCATAGGCCTCGGTTGTCTCATTGGCGAGCGTGTGAAGCCCGCGGTGCACATTGGCGTAAGCTGTGCGCGCCTGGTTGGCCATGGCATCGATCACCGCGTTGGGCTTCTGGGCACTCGCCGCGCTGTCGAGATAGACAAGCGGTTTGCCGTTTACCTCGCGGGTGAGGATCGGGAATTCTGCTCGGATGGCATCAATATCAAAAGCGCGTTTGTTCATGCCGCCGATATGGGCGGGATCGGCCGATTTGTCGATGCGTCAGGCCGCCATAGCACCATATTGCTGAAGCTCGCGAAGTAGGTCGCGGACGGCCGCCATGCGCTTTTCGGGGGTGGCCCAGGTGCCGGAGAAGACGAGTTTTGAGTCCGGGCGGAGGCGCAACTGGCTCGGGCGGGAGCGGACGAGGAGCATAAGCTTTGCTGGGTCGAGCGGGGTGTCGTCCCGGAACGCGAAGATGGCCCCTTTCGGGCCAGCATCGAGTTTGGAGATCCCGAGCGATTTACAGATTGCCTTGATGCCCGTGATTTCGAGGAGCTGTTGGGTCTCTTCCGGCAGCGGGCCGAACCGGTCGATCAACTCGGCGGCAAAGGCTT
The DNA here is from genome assembly GCA_039817885.1 of Pseudomonadota bacterium. Classification (GTDB taxonomy): domain Bacteria; phylum Pseudomonadota; class Alphaproteobacteria; order Caulobacterales; family Hyphomonadaceae; genus CALLCD01. The sequence goes on from JBCBUY010000023.1 coordinate 5,749, forward strand.
CGCGGTCGGTTTCCGCTTCAATATCGGCGAGACGGCGATACAGCGACAGACGGACGGTGAGATCCTCGACATACTCTTCGGGTATCAGCACGGCGACGCCAAGATTGATCTGAGGCGACCATTCGTCGGCGACCTCTTCATCGTCACCGGCTTTCAGGGCGGCAACGGCGTCCTCCAGCATTTGCTGATAGAGTTCGACACCGACCTCACGGATATGGCCAGATTGTTGGTCGCCGAGCAAATTACCGCCGCCGCGCATATCGAGGTCGTGGCTCGCAAGTTGGAAGCCTGCGCCGAGACTGTCGAGGGACTGGAGCACGCGGAGACGTTTTTCGGCAGCACCGGTCATGATCTTGTCGCCAGGTGTCGTGAAATAGGCATAGGCGCGGAGCTTTGATCGTCCCACTCGACCTCGGAGTTGATAGAGTTGAGCGAGGCCGAACATGTCCGCTCGGTGGATGATCAGCGTATTTGCCCGCGGGATATCTAGTCCGGATTCCACAATGGTGGTGGAAAGGAGCACATCATATTTGCCTTCATAGAAGGCGGTCATGATGTCTTCGAGTTCCGTCGCTCCCATCTGGCCGTGGGCGACCACAAAGCTGACCTCCGGCACCGTTTCTTTCAGGAAAGTTTCGAGCCGTTCGAGGTCGGAAATACGTGGTGCAACGAAGAAGGCCTGGCCGCCGCGATATTTTTCGCGGAGAAGCGCTTCACGAAGGGTCACTCCCTCGAATTCTGTGATGTAGGTGCGCACTGACAGGCGATCGACGGGCGGGGTTGCGATGATCGAAAGATCACGGATGCCGGTCAGCGCCATTTGCAGCGTCCGCGGGATTGGGGTTGCTGACAGTGTGAGCACATGGACATCGGCTTTTAGTTCTTTCAGCCGCTCCTTGTGCTTCACGCCAAAGCGTTGCTCCTCGTCGACGATCAGGAGTCCCAGGCGCTTAATTTCAATAGATTTGGACAGAAGCGCATGGGTGCCGATCACGACATCCACCGTACCGTCCTTCAGGCCGGCCCGCGCCGCGGCGGCATCCTTGCCGGTCACAAGGCGCGACAGATGGGCGATCTTCAATGGCCATCCGGAGAATCGCTCGGAGAAGGTCTGGTAGTGTTGCCGGGCGAGCAGGGTCGTCGGCGCAATCACCGCCACCTGGTGTCCCGCCATGGCCGCAAGGAATGCCCCGCGAAGGGCCACTTCTGTTTTGCCGAACCCGACATCGCCGCAAACAAGACGGTCCATCGGTTTGCCCGAGGCCAAATCCCCCACCACATCTGCGATAGCATGGAGTTGGTCGTCCGTTTCTTCATAGGGAAAGCGAACGGCGAACTCTTCATAGAGGCCCTGCCCCGGTTCAATCGCTTCAGCTTTGCGAAGTTCTCGCTTGGCCGCGATATCCATAAGTTCGGCCGCCATTTCGAGGATGCGTTTCTTGGCCTTGGCTTTGCGCGTTTGCCAGCCTGCCCCGCCAAGGCGATCAATCGCGCTATCGGTCCCCTCTGATCCATAGCGACTGATGAGGTCGATGTTCTCAACGGGAAGAAAGACCTTGTCGCCACCAGCATATTCGAGCTCCAGGCAATCATGGGGGGCCCCCGTGACGTCGAGCGTCTTCAGGCCGGCATATCGTCCAACGCCATGATCAGCGTGAACGACCAGATCTCCCTGGGTGAGCGCAGAGGCTTCCGCAATGAAGTTCGCGCTTTTTCTCTTCCGACGGGGGCTTGCAAGCTTGTCGCCCAGCACATCCTGCTCAGCGATGATGCAGAGCGTGTCGGTTTCATAGCCTGCTTCAACGGGCAACTCAGCGACACATAAACCGGCTGTCTGGGCGGCGTCCAAGGAGTATACTCGCGGCAATGCGTCGAGGCCGTGATCGGTCATGACGGAGGTCAGCCGTTCTGCGGAGCCATCGGTCCAAGCGGCGAAAATGACTGTTTTTCCGTCTTTTCGCTTCGATTTCGCATGTTCGGCAGAAATCTCGAAGACATTCACGTCTGACTGAAGGCGTTCGAGCGCGAAGCTTCTGCCAGATGAGCCTTTAAGGCTTAGCCCCTCTCCATCGCCGGGAACAAAGCGCGCAATTCCCCGCGGGGTCAGCGCCGCTTCGAGTTCGTCGGGCTTCAGATAAAGCGCCCCTGGGGCCAGCACGCGGGCCGCCCTTGCTTCGCCTGCCGCGTCTTCCCGCGCCTTGAAATAGTCTTCTGCTTGCCCAAGACGCTCTGCCGATGCTTCCGGCGCGAGTGCACCAAGCCCAATCAGAGCATTGGGGCCCACATAGTCGAACACGGTATCGAGCCGGTCATGGAAGAGCGGCAGCCACATTTCGAGACCTTGCCGGCGGATCTTCGCCCGCGCTGCCTCGTACATCGGATCGCCGTCGGGCGCACCGAACGCCTCCAGGTAGCGCGTCCGGAAGTCGGTCAGGACGTCGTCGGAGAATAGGATCTCGCTGACGGGGGCAAACCCCGTCCGCTTAAGCGGGCCGATGGTCCGCTGTGTTTCCGGATCAAAGCTGCGGAGCGAGTCGACGGTGGTTCCGAAGAAATCGAGGCGGACAGGCGCGTCCGCTGTTGGCGGGAAGAGGTCAATCAAACCGCCCCGAATAGCGAACTCCCCCCGCTCCCGGACTGTGGACGCGCGAACATAGCCGTTCACAGTGAGATAATCGGTTAGGTCGTTCTGATCGACATCGTCGCCCTCGCCGACAAAGAAGCTCGACCGTTTTAGCGTCTCAACTGGCGGTACGCGCTGGACAAGGGACGACGCTGTCGTGATGACGAGAAGCGGATCGTCTGTACCTTGAGCCAAGCGCGCAAGCCCAGCGCAGCGCCGGGCCGCTAGACCAGCGGTTGGGCTGACCCGGTCATAGGGCAGCGTGTCCCATCCCGGCAGAAAAACGATTTCGAGCGTAGGTGCATGGAACTCGGCCAGCTTTCGGGCTGCGGCAGCTGTCCGATCATCGCGGGCCACATATAGGACGGTTGATGAGGTCTCTTCGGCGGCGTCGCAGAGTGCTGCGATGTCGACACCAAAGGGGGCTGAATAGATCTGCGTGGGCGCAGACAGGCCTATAAGGGGTGAATGCGCAGTCATGGCGAACCGCTAGCTGGGATGGAAACGAGCGCTGTCCCTAAGTCGCTGAGAACTCAAATGCAATGAGTTGATCTAAAACAGGGCCTGCATGATTTGGAGGAACGGGCTTTTGTCCGATGATCCAAGCATAAACTTCCCAGTCGGGGATGGACAGCAAACGCTCGAATTCGGCCAATTCGTTGTCATCCAGCGACTCGATGCGCGCATCAGCAAACGACCCCATCAGAAGATCCATCTCACGAAATCCGCGCCGCCAAGCTCGAAAGCGAAGTTTGCGGCGATGTTCATCCATTGCTTTGGCCTCTCCTGCTTTCGGTTGGATGTAGCGTTATCCCATGTGAATGAATAGAGCGTCGGCAAAGGAATCGCAGGCACCATAATCGATTACAGTGCCTGCCGAATGCGTTTGTGCTGCCTGAACATGGGACGATTAGTCCTTGTTCGCGACCGTTACCTGTCCCGCAGTCTTTCCGGTTTGAGCTGTATAGTAGCGGCTGAGTTCAGACGACTCGATCGCTGCAACAGCATTTTCGATGAATTCTGCGCTGCATTGGCGCTCTGCTTGAACGCGGGCGAATGCGAGCGCGTATCCAGATTCCATCTGGCAGGTTCTTCGAGCAAGTGTCGTTAGCTCCCGGTAAGTTTGCGCCGCTGGCGCGTCACGGTCGAAGGCAAATTGGGCCGTGACGGTGTCTGCTTCAGCTTCGGCGCTGGCGATTGGCGTTGCTGTTAGGAGCATTGCGACTGCGGTGGTCAGAAGTGCGATCTTTTTCATGGTCAAATTGCCTTTCAGTGTTGAGGTCACGCGATGGTCGGGGCGACCAAATCAAAATCGGGCAAATCCGTCGTTGGATCTCCGCGATAGTGAAATCGCGAAGCTTTTGTCAGGAATTGATCAGAGGTTTTTGGTTTCAAGCAGGATTGAACACGTCCACGAGGGCGCTGGTCTGATTTCCACTTGCTTCCAAGGCTCCGCCGATCACATAGATCTTGTTGTCCAGGGTGACAGCGCCCAAACCATGGCGCGGATTTGGCATATCTGGCAGGCGATTCCAGCTGTCGCTTCTGGCATCGTAGACCCAACCTTCAGGATATACGCCGCCTCCATTGTTGAAGTACTCCCCGCCGAAGACATAGAGATTGTTGTCGATAGCTGCTGCCGCCAATCCGCCTTGGGCCTGTGGCATCGGGGCGGCCGTGCGCCAGCGATCCTCCTTATGGTCATAAACTTCGTGCGCCGCGACATTTCCGCCCCCGACGGTTCGCCCACCGACAACATGCAGGTTGCCGTCTATCACATCGCCAGCGGCAGAATTGCGTTTTGAGAGGCAGGGCGCGGCTCGTTCCCAAGTGCCATTGACGTCCGTGAGGACGAAGTGATGGTCGGTATCGCCGTGATCGGTCCATGCGGCATTCGCTTCGCCTTTTGGCGTGCGCCCGCCAGCAAGGTGGAGCACGCCATCTCCTGTGACGCCCAGAACGGCTTCACCGGAGGGAGCAGGAAGTTCCGGGGCATCGACCCATGCCGGCTCAACGGTGATGGCCGGTCCGTCCGGTGGGAATATGTGTCCGAGCAGTCTCCACCCCGTGTTTTGCATCGTCCACCCCGCGCGCTCCGATGGGCTATCGAAACCTGCGAATGCGAACAGTTGACCTTTCCAGCTGATCAGCTGTGGGTGGTGTCTGGGGGTCGGCAGTGCGACACCTGCTACCCAATCTGTCGTGCCCGGCCGCCAAGCCTTGTGGTCTGCAGTCGGTCCCGTGATCCGTCCATTTTGAGCAATAAAACCACCTGCCAAATGCAGCGCGCCGTTATGTGCACAGGGATAGATCTCCTGAGCCGGGAAGGGTAACGGCACCCCGCTGGTCCAAGTGCCAAATTCTGCGTCTGCGCTCTCTGCAGGTTGGAGCGAGGAAATCGTTTTATTTTCAACGCATGAAGCCGCAAGTGCGGCACCGGAGAGCGTCATCATGTGCCGTCTGGAAATAAGATCTGTCATGCGGGGAAAGCTAACGCCAATTGGCCACTGACAAAACCCTGAAAAAGGCGAGGAAATCGCTTTGTGACAGCTCAGTGAAGATGCTAGTTAAACCGTATGAAATTATTGGCGATTCTGACGCCTGACAGATACCCTAGACAGCTTCCAAGAGATACGACACGTGAGCGATAACGACACGCCCGAAGATGACGATTTGCAACCCGACGCCCCGGGCCCGGACGGGATAGATCCCGTCAATATCGAAGATGAGCTGAAACGCTCCTATCTCGACTATGCGATGAGCGTGATCGTCTCTCGCGCCCTTCCCGATGTGCGCGACGGCCTGAAGCCTGTGCACCGGCGGATTCTCTATGCCATGCAGGTTGGGGGTTACACGCCAGACAAAGCTTATCGGAAGTCCGCAGCCATTGTCGGCGACGTTATGGGGAAATATCACCCCCACGGCGATAGCGCGATTTACGACGCCCTCGTCCGCCTCGCCCAACCGTTTTCGATGTCGCTGATGCTGGTCGACGGCCAAGGCAATTTCGGCTCGCAGGACAATGATCCACCGGCGGCCATGCGCTATACAGAAAGCCGTATGTCCAAGGCCGCGCCCTACATGCTGGCCGATATAAATAAGAATACGGTCGATTTTCAGGACAATTATGATGGTTCGGTCCAGGAGCCATCGGTGCTACCGGCGCAGTTCCCTAACCTGCTTGTCAACGGCGGTGCGGGCATTGCGGTCGGCATGGCGACCAATATTCCTCCGCATAATCTCGGTGAGATTTGTGATGCGACGCTCGCCATGATCGCCGAGCCGACAATTTCCGATGATGAATTGCTTGGCATTGTGCCCGGACCAGACTTTCCAACTGGCGGCTTGATTATGGGCTATTCAGGGTCCCGCAAAGGCCTGCTCGAGGGGCGCGGCTCGGTCATCATGCGAGCCAAGACGGACATTGAGACGTCAAAATCGGGCCGCGAGATGATCGTGGTCACGGAGATCCCCTATCAGGTGAACAAAGCGGCCATGGTGTCGAAGATCGCCGATCTTGTCCGCGAGAAGAGGATTGAGGGCATCTCGGACCTTCGCGATGAGAGTGACCGCCACGGTATTCGCGTTGTCATCGAGATCAAGAAGGACGCCAGTGCTGACGTGGTGCTGAACCAGTTGTTCCGGTTCAGCCAGATGCAGACCTCTTTTGGCGTCAATATGCTCGCTTTGAATGGCGGCGTTCCAGAGCTGATGAACCTCCGCTCTGTGCTCCAGGCCTTCATCCGATTTAGAGAAGAAGTCGTCGCCCGTCGGACCAAGTTCGATCTCGCCAAAGCGCGTGATCGAGCCCACAACCTTGTCGGTCTTGCGCTTGCCGTTGCCAATATTGACGAAGTCATCCGTATTATTCGCCACTCGCCGGACCCAAATGTTGCCCGCGAGCGCTTGCTGGAACGTGCCTGGCCTGCCTCCGACATGCGGGCCATGATCGAGTTGATTGCGGATCGGCGGACTGTTTTCGACGACGAAGGTTCCATCAAACTGTCCGATGAGCAGGCCCGGCAGATCCTGGCCCTCCGCCTGCAACAGCTGACCGCCCTGGGTCGCGACGAGATTGGCGACGAAGCCAAGGGGCTTGCAGAGAAAATCACGGATTATCTCGATATTCTCTCGTCCCGTGCGCGTGTGATGGACATTATCAAAGGCGAGCTCACCGAGGTGAAAGACAAGTTCGCCGTACCGCGCCGCTCCGAATTTATGGTGGGCGGTCTCGATATGGAGGATGAAGACCTTATCGAGCGGGAAGATATGGTCGTGACCTTCACCCATGGCGGCTACGCGAAGCGCGTGCCGCTAACGACCTACCGGACGCAGCATCGCGGCGGCAAAGGCCGCTCCGGCATGTCGATGAAGGATGATGACTTTGTCACGCGCCTCTTCTCGGCCAACACCCATACCGAAATGCTGTTCTTCTCCAGCGATGGCATGGTTTACAAAGAGAAAGTCTGGCGTTTGCCCGTTGGGTCGCCTCAGTCCCGCGGCAAGGCCCTCGTCAATATGTTCCCGTTGGGCAAGGATGAGCGCATCACGTCTGTACTACCCTTGCCGGATGGCGAAGAAGAGCGGGACAATATGGACATTGTCTTTGCAACAAAGAGCGGCGGTGTCCGACGCAATAAGCTCTCTGACTTTGTGCGCGTAAACCGCAACGGCAAAATCGCCATGAAGCCCGATGAGGGCGACGGGATCGTTGCTGTCGAAGTCTGCTCGGAGAAAGATGACATCCTGCTGACAACGGCCATGGCCCAGTGCATTCGGTTTCGTGCAACTGATGTCCGTGTCTTTTCCGGACGAACCTCCAGCGGCGTGCGCGGTATTCGGCTGGCCGACGGCGACGAAGTGATCTCTATGGCCATTCTCCGCCATGTCGATGTCACGTCTCCCGAAGCGCGGGCCTATCTGAAGCATTCTGCTGCGATGCGCCGGGCCGCAGAAGATGGCAGCGAGGACATTGAGGACGACATCGTCTCTGAAGATGAGGGTGAAGCCGACGAAGAAGCTGCGCTGACACCAGAACGCATTGCCGAACTCGGAGCCGCGGAGCAGCTGATCCTTACGATTACATCGAAAGGCATGGGCAAACGGGCCTCAGCCTATGATTACCGCGTCTCCGGGCGCGGCGGTAAGGGCCTTATTGCGCACCGGATTAGCGATGATCAGAAAATCGCAGCATCCTTCCCCGTTGATCAGTCTGACGAGATTATGCTGGTCACTGATGCGGGGCAGTTGATCCGCACCCCGGTAGAGCAGATTCGGCAAGCTGGGCGGTCAACTGCCGGTGTCTGGGTCTTGCGCACAACAGAGAGCGAAAGCGTTGTTTCTGTTGAAAGACTTGTGGAACAGGATGAGGACGACTTAGAAGATGATGGAGATCCGGTACCAACGGTGCCTGACGATAACTAGGTCGACATAAATAAGGGAGAAGTGGGTTGGAACGTGTTGGGCTTTATCCGGGGACGTTTGACCCACTCACTTTGGGCCATGCGGATATCATTTCGCGGGCTCTCAAACTCTATGACAAGCTGATTATCGGCGTGGCGACCAATGATGCGAAACGGCCCCTCTTCTCACTGGAGGAACGGGTCGCCATGGCCGAACGGGAAGCAAGACGTCACGCCGGCCCGGGGATGGCTGACCTCGAGGTTCGTCCCTTTAGCGGCCTGTTGATGCATTTTGCAGAAGAGTGCGAAGCGTCATCTATCGTGCGTGGACTGCGCGCCGTATCTGATTTCGAATATGAGTTTCAGATGGCGAGCATGAACGAGCAACTGAACCCGGACATTGAAACTGTCTTTCTGATGGCCGATGTTCGTCATCAGGCGGTTGCGTCGCGACTCGTCAAGGAAATTGCAAAGCTTGGGGGGGACATATCGGCATTTGTGACGCCGGATGTTCAACAAGAATTGCTGGAGAAGTATCGTTGATCCCAACTCAATTGAAATCCACTGCACTGGCTTCGCTTCTGTTGCTGGTGCCAATATCCGTCGCTCAGGAGGACACTCCGCCTGAGGACGCTGTGTCTGTAGATGCTGCCAAGGCCGATAGTGCGAATTGGCGCCAGGTTGATCCCGAGCGCTTGATTATTTTTGAGACGACAAAGGGACGGATTCTGATTGAAGCGTTCCCGGATATTGCTCCAAAACATGTCACACAGTTCACCACCATCGTGCGGTCCGGTGACTATAATGGAACGAGCTTCCACCGTGTGATTGACGGCTTTATGGCTCAGGGTGGGGATGTTGAGTCCCTGCACGGCCGGCCCACCGGGCTACCAAATATAGAAGCCGAGTTTACTTTCCGCAGGGTTCCTGACGAGCTGCCACTGGATCTGATTGGTGACGAAAACAAAGCGCTTCAGGGGTATTATAACGGCTTGCCAATACGGACGCAGTCGAAGTTTCTTGCCGAACTTTCCAGCGATGGTCGCGTAGAAAGCTATGTCCCGCATTGCCCTGGTGTTGTTTCGACAGCGCGCCTCGGCAATGATATCAATAGCGGCAATGCCCAATTCTTCCTGATGCGCGCCACGTCGAGCTTTCTTGACAAGCAATACTCCCCTTGGGGACGGATTGTGGATGGGCAAGATGTCGTCTTGAACATGAAAACCGGTGAGCCGGTGCAAAACCCTGACATCCTCACACGAGCGTCCATTGCTGCAGATCTGCCGGAGGGGCAACGCCCCAGCGTATGGGTAAAGCGGACCGATGGGCCGGAGTTTCGGGCCTACTTGGCCGAGGAGATCGAGGAAGAGGTCTGCGAGCTCCCATCTGTGCCAACAGTGGTTGAGGGCTAGCGCTCCCCTTGGATCTGTCACGGTTCGATTTCGATCTCCCCGAAGAGCTGATCGCGCTTCGGCCTGTTGAACCGCGAGACACATCGAGACTACTTGTCGTTCGGGGTGACGGCCTATTTGAGGATCGGGTGTTCTCGGATCTGCCGGAGCTATTGGCACCGCAGGACGTCCTTGTCTTCAATGATACGAGAGTGCTGCCGGCCGCTTTGAAGGCCATCCGCCCTGCGCGAGATGAGGCCGGACGTGATATAGACGTTGATCTCAATCTTGTTGAACCGCTTGGCGGCGATGCATGGCGAGTGCTGGCCCGTCCGGGGCGGAGACTGAAACTCGGCGACCCGCTCAGTATCGCGCCCGATTTCTCTGCCGAGATCGCCGCAAAGCATGAGGGCGGCTATGTCGACCTTCGCTTCGATTGCGGGGGGCAAACACTTCGCGAGGCGTTGGAGGCGTATGGCAACATGCCCCTCCCCCCATATATCGCGCGGCGGCGCGCCGCTGACAGCCGCGACAAGACGGATTATCAAACGCGCTTTGCGGGCGATGACGCGGCCTCTGTCGCCGCGCCAACGGCAGGGCTGCACTTCACGTCAGATCTCCTTCAGAGCTTGGACCGCCAAAACCAATTTCGAGATACTGTTCGTCTCCATGTTGGGCTCGGCACATTCGCTCCGCTCACGGACGACCACTGGTCGTCGGGCACACTGCATGAAGAATGGCGCGAAGTCTCGACACAAACAGCCAAAAACCTGAACGCGGCCCGGGCTCGTGGGGGCCGGATCATTCCTGTTGGCACAACGTCGATGCGCACTTTGGAGAGCGCGTGGGATGGGAGCAAGGTTGAGGCGGTCAAAGGCCCAACCGATATCTTTATCCGCCCCGGCGATCCTATTCATGTCACCCAGGGCTTGATCACGAACTTTCACCTGCCGCAGTCGAGCTTGTTCATGCTCATCTGTGCGTTGATGGGCACCGACATCATGCAGGCGGCCTATGCTCACGCTATCCAGCAGGGATACCGCTTCTATTCCTATGGTGATGCGTGCCTTTTGCTGCCGTGATCCTCACTTAAAGGATCAACCGACTAAAGCAGGCCGCTCTGCCATCATCAAAATGGGATTTCGTCGTCGAGATCCTGGCTGAAATCCTGGGCCGGGCCTTCCATGGCCCGCGCACCGCCCTGGCCCTGATTCCCATAGGCGACCGAGTCCTGACTGTATCCTCCCCCCATACGCCCGCCATCGCTGTTACGGCTGTCGAGCATGGTGAGCTGGCCGCTATAGTTCCGCAAGACAACTTCAGTCGTGTAGCGATCTTGGCCGTTTTGATCCTGCCATTTGCGCGTTTCCAACTGGCCTTCGATGTACAGCTTCGAGCCCTTTTTGACGTAGGATTGGATCACACGAATGAGGCCTTCATTGAACACAGCCACACGGTGCCATTCAGTCTTTTCCCGGCGTTCACCGGTGTTTTTGTCCTTCCAGTTTTCAGATGTCGCCAGTGACAGATTGCAGACCTGTCCGCCATTCTGGAATTGCCGTACCTCCGGATCCTGGCCGACATTGCCCACCAGAATAACCTTGTTCACTGATCCCGCCATGGCTTTGCTCCTTCTTTACCTTCCGGGCACAAAAAAACTCTACTCAATCTCAGAGCTGCTTACTCACCTCTGCACCCTTTGTCGGCCCAGAGCGATCAACTTCTCCACAGACATCGCTTAGCGCGCTGCGATTTGTATCGACGGAGCCTTATGTTCACATTATGTTCTTGTCGTCAAGCTGGACTCAGAACACAGATTAACGTTTGAACACGAGGAGCCTATGCGGATGGTGGAGCAGCCCTGATGACAGAACTCACGACGATTCGCGTGCGCGGTGCGAAAGAGCACAATCTAAAGAATATCGACGTGGACATTCCACGGGGTGAGCTTGTGGTGATGACGGGACTGTCGGGGTCCGGCAAATCCTCGCTCGCCTTTGATACGATTTATGCGGAAGGCCAGCGGCGCTATGTGGAAAGCCTCTCGGCCTATGCACGGCAATTCCTGGAGCTTATGCAGAAGCCGGACGTGGAATCCATTGAGGGCCTTTCCCCGGCGATCTCCATTGAACAAAAGACGACGAGCCGGAACCCGCGGTCCACTGTGGGTACGGTCACGGAGATTTACGACTATATGCGTCTGCTCTGGGCGCGGGTCGGGACGCCGTATTCCCCTGCAACCGGTCTTCCCATTGAGAGCCAGACCGTCAGTCAGATGGTCGACCGGACCATGGCTCTGCCAGAGAAGTCCCGGCTATATCTGCTTGCGCCCATCGTGCGTGGACGAAAGGGTGAGTATAAGCGCGAATTCGCTGAACTCCTGAAAAACGGCTTTCAACGTGTGAAGGTCAATGGCGAGTTCTACGATCTCGAAAGCCCGCCAACCCTTGATAAGAAGTACAAGCATGACATCGATGTCGTCGTGGATCGTGTTGTTGTACGCGAGGGTATGGAACAACGTCTCGCCGAGAGCTTTGAGACCGCCTTGCAGCTCGCTAATGGCATTGCCGTTGCCGAATTTGCCAAGCCCGAAGAGGGGGAGACTGAGCCGCGGCGCATCCTTTACAGCGCCAATTTCGCCTGCCCCGTTTCTGGCTTTACAATCCCTGAAATCGAGCCGCGGCTATTCTCTTTCAATAATCCGTTTGGGGCTTGCCCCACCTGTGATGGTCTCGGCTCGCAGCTGAAAATAGATCCCGATCTCGTTGTGCCGGATCGCGACCTCACACTCCTCGATGGAGCTATCGCGGCGTGGGCGAAGTCGGCATCACCCTATCAGACTCAGACCTTACAAGCCCTGTCGGCCCATTACCGCTTCGATCTGAAGAAGCCCTGGAACAAGCTGCCGAAGACAATCCAAGATATGGTTCTTTTCGGGACCGGTGAGGAGGAAGTCGACTTTATCTATGATGACGGCATGCGGCGCTATGAAGTCACCAAGACCTTTGAAGGCGTCATCCCCAATCTGGAGCGACGCTTCCGGGAAACCGACAGCGCCTGGATGCGCGAGGAGATTGGCAAGTACCAGTCGTCCCAGCCCTGCCCCACTTGTGGAGGCAAGCGTCTGAAGCCAGAAGCCCTCGCCGTAAAGATTGGCGGCAAAGACATTTCAGACTGCGCCGAGTTTTCGATCCGTGACGCTGCCGCCTGGTTTGCGGACGTACCAAAGCATCTCGATAAGCAAAAAAATGAGATCGCGTCCCGCATTCTGAAGGAGATCAATGACCGGCTGAAATTCCTGAATGATGTGGGTTTGGAGTATCTTTCGCTTAGCAGATCCTCCGGGACGCTCTCTGGCGGCGAGAGTCAGCGCATTCGCCTTGCCAGCCAGATCGGCTCCGGTCTGACGGGAGTTCTCTATGTGTTGGACGAGCCATCCATCGGCTTGCATCAGCGAGACAATGAACGGCTTTTGGAAACTTTGAAGCGGCTTCGTGATCTCGGCAATTCAGTCATTGTCGTTGAACACGATGAAGATGCAATTCTCACCGCCGACCATGTCATAGATATGGGGCCGGCAGCGGGCGTACACGGCGGCACAGTGGTCGCCGCGGGCACGCCAGATGATCTTATCAAGGATGAAAAAAGTCTCACAGCCGCCTATCTCAATGGCGCGGAGGAGATCGAAATTCCTCGCAATAGACGCCCTTGGAAAAAATCGAAGTCGGTGACCCTAAAGGGGGCGACGGGAAACAATCTTCAAAACGTTGACGCCACTATTCCGCTCGGCGTGATGACCTGCGTCACGGGCGTTTCCGGCGGTGGTAAATCCACCCTGATCATCGAGACCTTGTACAAGGCACTCGCGCGCCGGCTCAACAAAGCAACCAAACCGCCCGCGCCTTATGAAGCCATCGAAGGAATGCAGCACCTCGATAAGGTGATCGATATTGACCAGAGCCCGATTGGGCGAACGCCGCGCTCTAATCCTGCGACCTATACCGGCGCGTTTGGGCCGATCAGAGATTGGTTCGCTGGCTTACCTGAATCCAAAACACGCGGTTACAAGCCCGGCCGGTTCTCTTTCAATGTGAAGGGCGGACGGTGCGAGGCGTGCCAGGGCGACGGGGTCATCAAGATCGAGATGCACTTTTTGCCGGATGTCTATGTCACCTGCGAGCAGTGCGAAGGTAAGCGCTATAATCGCGAGACGCTAGAGGTGCTCTATAAGGGCAAATCAATCGCCGACGTCCTGGATATGACCGTCGAAGAAGCTGAAGGCTTTTTCTCCGCGGTGCCCGCCATCAAATCGAAGATGGAAACGCTGAACCGTGTCGGGCTGTCTTACATAAAAGTCGGTCAGCAAGCGACGACCCTGTCGGGCGGTGAAGCCCAGCGGGTCAAGCTCGCCAAGGAGTTGTCAAAGCGCGCGACGGGCCGGACGCTCTATATTTTGGACGAGCCAACCACAGGCCTTCACTTCCACGATGTTCGTAAACTCCTTGACGTACTTCATCAGCTTGTCGACGCGGGCAACACCGTTCTTGTGATCGAACACAATCTCGATGTGGTAAAAACGGCGGATTGGGTGCTTGACCTTGGCCCTGAGGGGGGCGATGGCGGCGGTCAAATTGTTGTTGCGGGCACACCGGAGGATGTTGCAGTCCACGAGACAAGTTGGACCGGCAAACACCTTGCTGAAACCTTCCGCCGACAGGATGAACGCCGGGCAAGGCAAAGAGACAAAACCCGAAAGAAACCTCCGCAAAAAGCCACGAAGTCAAAGGCGAAAGCAAAAGCTGCAGCAACAACTCGCGCAAAGCCCAAACGCAAGACAGCGAAAGCCGACGGATAGAGCGGCCGCTCTATGCCTGGCAGACACCCACCGCGCCAAAAGTGGGTGTCAGTGTGGGTGTCTGGCCAATGAGTTATCCCCGCCCATTTCCCTACTGAAATGCTGAGGCTGGGTCATCCATGTGCGCCCGCTCCGGGTCGGTTCGTGCGGCAAGTGCGGCCGGGCCACCCCAGACGACGAGCCACCACGACGTCGCTATGTAGCTGCCAATAAGTCCGAGACTGATCAGAACTATTCCGATCACACCATCGGCGTTCGAGAGGATGCCGAGCAATGAGAATGCTGCCGGATCACTTGTATCCGTGAGGTCGATAAAGGACAGCGCTCCCATCATGCCAAAAATGAGAATCAATAATGCAATCAAGGCGATAGACATAACGAGTTGGGCCCCGAATAGTGTCCAGAACCGTCCCTTGGTGACGCGCCAGGACGCGAAGAAGCGAACGCGTTGATCGCGGATGGTCAGCGCGCTGGCAGCGGACAATCGGACGGCCCAGAAAATCCATAAGCAACACGCGCCTATAACTGCGAGCACAGTGATCACACCAGCCAGTGCTGATCCGCCTACTCCAGCGATTGCCCCTGCCGCGAATGTCATTGCGAACATCAAGAAATACATCACGACGATGAAGAGAATCCAGAGGAGATAGAGGAGGAAAATGTTGACCTCGTCGCGACCAAGAGCGAGCTTGAATCCGCCTCCACGCATATATCGGCGCTGCCAGCTTGCCTCGAAAATAGCCAAAATAATGAATGATATCAAGTAGAAGCCAGCGAGAGTTACAAATAGAACTGGCGAAAGGTCAGTTGGGTCGGGGGTTATGAACGATGATCCGAGACCGATCAGCAAGCTGACACCAATATAGCTTAAGCAATACTTCCAGAAGAATCCTTGTGGTGCATTTGCACGTGCAAAATGCATGAATGCATTGCTGAAATTAAAATCCATCATTCGTTTGCCCTCTTGCGCATCAAGCTACTCAGATTCGACTGGGTCGGACTCAACCACAAGAAGTGTGTACACAGTGCAAATAAAACCGATCAGAAGAAGCGCTCCGAAACAGCTCGCGAGATGGACCAGCAATGCGCTTCCAACCAATGGTAATGGCAGCAGCGAAATTGCATAACGGGCGACCACGATAAATGTGAGCCCGACGCCAATTGTCAGCAATCCTCCGGCGATAAGGGCCCTGTCCTGGTATCGGGTCCATGCCACCGCCTGGAGAACGACAAAGCGCTTTTGATCGATTGCCGCCGCCGCAAATGGGAGCAATCTCAGGATCAACCAAACAAATGACAGAATAGCAGCGGTCAGGATCGCGCCGCTTGTGATAGACACAAAGGTGCCAGCGCCCCCGCTTGACAGAAAGTCTCTAACAGCGCCCGGCGATGTAAACAGTTCGGCATTCGACACATCTTCTCCTCCCAATGCGCCGGCCCCTGCGACGGCGACGATCATAATGAGCAGAAAGACCGTAAACCCTAGTAAAAACAGAACAATAGATAGAACAAAAAGGAAGCCCAAAACGGAGGTGCCCAGCCTTAATTCATCCTTGCCAAGGTCGAGCCCGAACAGGCCTTTTCTTGGCAGGCCCAATCCTTGGCGGAGGGACATGGCGAGCCAGATAATGGCCATTATCGAGAATAACAGGCCGCCAACAAGATCGCTCTGACGGCCAAATACTTGGGCACTGCGAATGAAGTCTCCGAGTGACGAGACAACAGCGTAAATCAAGGTGCCCGTCAGCGCTGGGACGGTGGCGGTCCGCATGAAAGCGTAACTTCCCTGAACAATGCTGGCTGTGGAGATGCGTTGTGCTGCAGACATTGCCCTCAGCTAGTTCGTTAGGGCGCGTTCGGCAATCATCACTTGACCTCAATTTTGTCGCAACGCATCTCAGAGGCCATGACACATAAGCCAATTCACATCATCGGCGGCGGCATGGCGGGATCGGAAGCCGCCTGGCAAGTGGCCGCTGCTGGCATTCCGGCTGTTCTGCATGAAATGCGCGGTGTGCGCGGCACGGAGGCCCATGAAACAGACGGTCTTGCTGAACTTGTCTGTTCGAACTCGTTTCGGTCGGATGATCATGAAACCAATGCGGTCGGTGTGCTGCATGAGGAAATGCGCCGCGCGGGTGGCCTCATCATCTCGACAGCCGACAAGCACCAGGTCCCGGCAGGAAGCGCGTTAGCCGTCGATCGGATTGGGTTTTCAAAGGCTGTAACGGAGGCTCTGGAGAGTCATCCCCTCATAACCGTTGTCCGCGAAGAAATCTCCGGTTTGCCCCCTGAAGACTGGGATAGCGTGATCATCGCGACCGGACCGCTGACCTCGCCTGCCTTGGCTGAGGCGATCCGCGAAGAAACGGGCGAAGATGACCTTGCTTTTTTCGACGCCATTGCCCCGATCATCCATTTTGATTCCATAGATATGGATATTGCTTGGCGGCAGTCGCGCTATGATAAGCCCGGCCCCGGTGGGGATACGGCGGCATATATCAACTGTCCGATGGACGAAGATCAGTACAATGCCTTTGTTGATGCTCTGATCTCCGGGGAGAAAACAGAATTCAAAGACTGGGAGAAAGACACGCCCTATTTCGAGGGATGTTTACCCATAGAGGTGATGGCCGAGCGCGGCCGTGAAACCCTACGCTTTGGTCCCATGAAACCGATCGGGCTGACCAACCCGCACAATCCGACGATCAAAGCGCATGCCATCGTCCAACTCCGACAGGACAACACCCTCGGAAGCCTTTGGAATATGGTGGGTTTTCAAACGAAACTGAAATATGGTGCGCAGACGGAGATATTTCGAATGATTCCGGGCTTGGGTCAGGCGACCTTTGCGCGGCTCGGCGGTATTCATCGAAATACATTCCTGAATTCTCCGAAATTGCTCGATAACCAACTTCGGTTGAAGTCCAAGCCACGCATCCGCTTCGCTGGACAGGTCACAGGCGTCGAAGGATATGTTGAAAGCGCCGCTATGGGCCTGCTGGCTGGTAGGTTTGCAGCGGCCGAGCGTCGGGGCAACACTGTCCTGCCCCCACCCCTGACCACAGCGCTAGGTGCACTTGTTGGCCATATCACCGGCGGTCACCTGGCTGCGGGTAAGACGTTTCAGCCGATGAATGTGAATTTCGGCCTCTTTCCGCCTGCGAACCCGGACGAAATGGCCATGCTCGCTCCCGAGGGGAAACGTCTGCGAGGAAAAGAAAAAGGCCGCTTGAAGAAGCGCGCGCAAGCCTTTCGAGCCCTGAAAGACATCAGTGCCTGGCTGTCCTCACAGCAGGCTCTAATCGCCGCCGAGTGAGCTTCGGCTGATCTGTTTTCTTGTCATTTGACCCGACTCTGGTCTATGTGCGGCGCACAAGAGATGTTTCCGGGCGTTGTACTTGCCCGGCAGCCGTCACAAGGGCGGCATCCGAGCAAACCCAAATAACGCAAAACGGAAAGACAATTTTGACCGAACAAAAAGATGACGCGCCCACCGTAACATTCGCTGATCTCGGTCTCGGACCGAAAGTTCTGCAAGCTGTCGAGGACGCTGGGTATACAATCCCGACCCCGATTCAGGAGCAGGCCATCCCCCATGTTCTGGTCGGCGGAGATGTCACCGGCATTGCACAAACGGGCACGGGCAAGACAGCTGCTTTTGTGCTGCCGATGATCCACCGTCTGGCGCGGGGCCGCGCCCGGGCCCGGATGCCGCGTACGCTAATCCTGGCACCGACGCGGGAACTCGCGGATCAAGTCGCTGAGAATTTCACCAAGTATGGCAAATATCTGAAGCTTACGATGGCGCTGTTGATCGGCGGTGTGAGCTTCAAGGAGCAGGAACGGCTTCTCATGCAGGGCGTCGATGTGCTGATCGCCACGCCGGGGCGTTTGAAGGATCAGTTTGAACGCGGAAAGATCTTACTCACAGGCGTCGAGACACTCATCATAGATGAAGCGGACCGCATGCTCGATATGGGCTTCATTGATGATATTGAAGCGATCTGCAATTTACTGCCGAAGAAGCGCCAAACACTTCTATTCTCGGCAACATTTGCCAAAGAGATCGAGAAGCTTGCCAAGAAGTTTCAGAATAATCCGATCCGCGTCGAGGTGGCCCGGCCAGCCCAAACCGCTGAAACGATTAGCCAGCATGTCGTAAAGATCCCCACGAACGACATGAAGGCCCGCAGGCATACACTCCGCGCCATTCTCAAGCAGTGCGAGATCGAAAGCGGGATTGTCTTCTGCAATCGCAAGAAGGAAGCGGATATTGTTGCGAAGTCACTCTCCGTGCACGGGTTTGATGCGGCGGCGATCCATGGTGACTTGCCACAAGCCTACAGAATGCAAACTTTGGAGCGCTTTCGGACCGGCGAGCTGAAATTGCTCGTTGCGTCGGACGTGGCAGCGCGCGGCCTGGATATCCCCGATGTTTCGCACGTTTTCAACTTTGCACCACCGCCAAAAGACGAAGACTATGTTCATCGGATCGGGCGTACAGGGCGCGCCGGTCGCCACGGGATGAGCTATACAATCGTCGCCCCGGAAGACGAGAAGTCCTGGGGTTACGTTCTGAAAATGATCGGCAAAGCTGTGAGCGAAGCTGAAATAGAGGGACTTTCGGACGAACTTGCAGCGCTACCGTCTGACCGAGACAGTAGAGACCGTGGGCGCGGAGGACGTGAGCGTGGCGGACGGCGACGCGGGCGCGACAGAGATCGCAGTCGCGGAAGAAAGACTGAACAAGATACGGCGAGGACGGAACAACCGGATTCTGCTGGCTCGGACACAGACGCGTCGTCAGATGTGAAACAGCCACCAAAAACAGACGAGCGCAAACCACGCCGTGACCGCAATCGGCGCGGGCGAGAGCGGGGGTCGGACAGCGACCGAGATCTCTCGCCGGCACAAGATGGCGTGCGAGGATTTGGCGATGATGTGCCGGGCTTTCTTAAACGCTAGATCTGATTACGTGCGCGTGTTGGAAAGATCGGACCACTCCCCTCCCGTGAGCGCTCAGAGGCTAAACTAAATACCCAAGCCGGTGGAACCGGTGGCCCCGCCTTTGCGGAACCCACGTATCTTTGCCTATCATTACGTATGGCTTAGCGCTTTACGCGGCCTTGAATAGTGTTGCGGAATTTCTGTCCGTAAGGCGGGCGGAACATTGCCAGAAGTTCAGAACCGGTCTGTGTGTACACAGCTTTTTTATGGCTGAATTCTCTAAACCCATCGACACCATGATACGAGCCCATGCCCGACGGTCCGATACCACCAAAGGGAAGATCCTCCTGGGCCACATGGAAGACAACGTCGTTGACGGTGACACCGCCTGATGTGGTGCTGTTCAGCACAGTGTCCTTCTCAGACGCGTCTTCGCCGAAATAGTAAAGCCCCAGCGGTCGATCACGGCCATTGACGTAGACAATGGCGTCGCTCACATCGCCGTATTCTTTTACCGGCAAGATCGGTCCAAAAATCTCATCCTTCATGACGTCCATATCGTCGCTCGGATTCAGCACCAGTGTCGGGGGGATTTTATGGTGCGGTTGCTGGCTGAAATTTTCATTTTGAGGGTTGATCTCGACCAGCTCGGCCCCTTTGGCCCGCGCATCTTCGAGATAGCCTTGCAGTCGATCATAATGGCGCTGGTTCACAACCGACGTATAGTCGTCATTGTCTTTCAAGCCCTCAGGAAACATCTTTTCAACAGCGCTTGTTGCATGTTGAACAAACTCGCCCGTCTTTTCCTTCGGCACAAACGCATAATCCGGCGCGAGGCAAATCTGGCCAGCATTGAGCGTTTTGCCATTCATAATCCGGGCTGCAGCTTTTTCCATGTCCGCGGAGCGGCCAAGAACAACTGGTGACTTACCGCCAAGTTCGAGCGTTAGCGGAACGAGATTGTCGGCCGCGGCGCGCATGACGTGATGGGCGATGGACGTCGCTCCGGTAAATACGAGATGATCGAACGGCAAGCCACTGAATGCCGCACCGACATCTGGACCTCCAGTGATCACAGCCACCTCTTCTTCCGAATAGGCTTGGCGGAACATCCGCTCCATCAGTTCAGAGGTTCGCTCGGTGAACTCGGACGGCTTGATCATAGCCCTGTTGCCAGCTGCGAGAACGCCTGCAAGTGGAGCAAATGTAAGGTTCACAGGGAAGTTCCATGGGCTGATAATGCCGATTGTCCCTTTCGGTTGGAACTGGATCTCGGACCGCGCGCCTAAGAACCCGAGGGGAAACTCCGTTCCTCGGCGCTCCGGACGCATCCATTTTCCCAAATTCTTCTTGGCGAATTTTAGCGCGCCAATAGAGGATACAACGTCGGTGAACCGTGTTGCATCCTTTGAACGATGACCGAAGTCCTCGGCGATTGCGTCTTCAATTTCACTTTGAAAATCAACAAGAAGACCTATTGCGCGATCCAGTCGATCCAGTCTTACTTCGGCAGATGGAAGGCCATCTCGAATATGCGCCTTCTTCTGCTTTTCGAGGATTGCCGACATCTCAGTTGCAGCACCACCACCTTCCAGAGCCATCGCTAACACCTCCCTATCTGTGTCATCTTTGCAATACTGCACCAAAATTTACGTCGGACGCAACCAGACTCTTGGTGACCTTACGTCATGGTTTAACCAAAGCCCAACGCCGGTTACGGTTCCATTAAGCAGGATTTGGAGGATCGAAATATGAGCTTCGAAAAGATCACCTACGAGGTCGCAGAAAACATTGCGACTATTACGTTCAGCGATCCCGCAACGATGAACGCGGCGGGTATTGATACGGTCGAAGAGCTTCTTGTGGCGTTTGAGCGTGCGGCTGATGAAGCACGATGCACGATCCTTACAGGCACAGGTCGCGGCTTTTGTTCAGGCGCAAACCTCTCGGCTGGTGGTATGAAATCGAATGCCGGAACGACGAAGTTTGATGCCGGGAAGGCTTTGGATAGCCACTATCACCCACTCATCATGGCGATGAAAGAACATCCCCATCCCATCATCACCGCCGTGAACGGGGCTGCTGCCGGTGTTGGGTGTTCCATAGCGCTAATGGGAGATCTGGTGATTGCGTCTCAGGACGCCTACTTCCTGCAAGCGTTTCGGCGCATAGGCCTGGTGCCGGATGGCGGATCGACATATCTCCTTCCCCGACTGATCGGCCGGGCAAGAGCCATGGAAATGGCGCTGATGGGCGAAAAGATCAGAGCCCTCCAAGCGCTCGAATGGGGGCTCGTGAACGAGGTAACGTCTGACAATGAGCTGCTCGCGGTCGCCAGGGGCAAGGCGAAGAAGCTCGCTGAGGGTCCGACACAGGCTTTGGCAATGATCCGTGAGCTTATCTGGGAATCCGCTGATCGGAATTTTCAGGAACAGATCCACGCAGAGCGCATTGCGCAACGCACAGCCGGTCGGACAGATGATTTTAGAGAAGGCGTCACCGCCTTTCTCGAGAAGCGAGACGCCAACTTTACCGGAAAATAGCCTAACCGCGCTTTTTCTTCGGTTTTGATTTTGACGCTCTCAGTCCCACGTCCAGGGCTTTGCGCGCCCAGATCGCGGCTTCTTCCGGATCGTCGAGGGCGGTGCTGGGCAGCGAGACATATTGCATCTCGGTCGTGGTGCCAGTTTTCGGATTGGTCCACGTGAAAACGTCACCGCCCTTGGCTTCCAGATCTGCGCGAAGTTGCTCATCTGCTTTGAGATAGATGATATCATCCGCCAGAATCGCAAAAATCTGATCTCCAGACCAAACACCTGCCCCGCCAAACATCTTCTTAATCTTGAGCGGCTCAAGGGGCGCAAAGAGTTCGGCGACAAAAGCGTGAAACGTGTCCGTCATCGTGCTCAGCCAATTTTCTCATAGACCGATACATGCATCTCGCTGTGCGCCGTAAATGGCTCTCGCTGCCACCCGCCCCATCTATGCTTGAGCTCTAATCTGGCGAGCCTTGCCATAAGGTCCATCTCCGCCGGCCAAGCATACCGCATCACCAAGGGGGCGATCTTGACGCCATCTGGCGTATAGCGAATGCGTTGGTAGCTTAGCGTCTGCTCAACGGGGTCATGGGTGACCGCCTCCAGCCAAACACTGTTCTTGTCGAGCTTCGAAACAGTGACATCCCGATTGTCTTGAAACCGAGCCAGATTGGGAACGAATGTCTCGACAAGAAATTGCCCGCCAGGTGTCAGACACTTCGAGACGCTTCCAAAACAGCCGATTTGTGCGTGTTGGCTCGTCAGATTGAAAAGCGTGTTGAAGACCAGGAATGCGAAGCCATAAGACTGGTCGGTCTGAAAGTCCGCCATGTCGCTCATCATAACAGGTATGGTCCGGCCGCCCGGTTTTTCGCGAAGTTTCGTAACCATTTCGGGTGATGCTTCAAGGCCTGAAACATCGAAGCCCCGCCCTGCAAGAGGTAGCGCCATGCGTCCTGTTCCAATGGCAAGTTCGAGCATCGCGACATCGCCTGCCAATTCAGCAATCAGATCGACCGACGCCTCGGTCGTCCCTGGATTGTGAAGATCATCATATTCGTCAGCATAAAGACTGCCGAATGTGTCAGGTCCGAACCCCTTCACGTCTGCTCCATCACGTCACTTAAGGGAATGTCGTAATGGCGTGCGCAGAACTGACAATCGATACCGAGTGTGCCATCTGGTCCCGCCATATCCACGAGCTCACTATCGGGCATGCGCAACAAAGTCGCCTTCAGCCTTTCTTCATTGCAGGTACAGACATCGCGAACGGGGAGCGCGTCTTCCATCCGCACACCGCTTTCATGAAATAATCTGTAGAGGAGCCGGTCTGCCCCAAGGCCTGGATCAGCCAGTTCACTGTCCTTGATGGTCCCAAACAACGCCGTAGCCTCATCCCATATGTCTTGTGTGTCCCCACGCTTATCATCGGCCGCGATGCGCTGGAGCAGCATACCTCCGGCGCGCCATTCGGGAGTTTGACCGGTGACGGTAAGCTCCGCAACGGACAGTGCCACTTGGGTGGGCACTTGTTCGGACTGCAGAAAATAGTCCTCAGCACACTCGGCAAGCGTCGCCTTTTCGAGTGGCACGACCCCCTGATAGGGTTGCACACTGGGATCATCGCGAATCATAATCAAGGCGAGCGCACCTGAACCGAACAGCTGCGGCATATGGGGCCTGCCCCCGCGATTGAGGCGCTCCAATTTATCCCAGGCTTGTTTGTCGTAACGTGCATACCCCCTCAGCCCGCCATCCGTGGAATACTCGCCAACAAGTAAGGAGACGGGTCCGTTGCCCTCAGCTTGGACAAGAAGGCGTCCTTCGAACTTGAGTGACGATCCGACCAGGGCTGCGAGTGTTGCCGCTTCGCCCAGCAATCTTGCCAATTCTTCCGGATATTTGTGGCGCGCGAGTATCGGTCCAAGACTCCTGGAGCCTAGTCTGGAGATCCGCCCCCGAAGTGGCTTATTCTCAACCTGAAAATTGGCGACGATATCGTCAGCCGGTTCGGCGTTTACGATGTCAGGCACCATTTTAGGATCGCTTTCTGAGCGTGGAGACGGTTCTCTGCTTCGTCGAACACAAGCGAGCGCGGGCCGTCAATCACTTCAGCCTCAACTTCCTCACCTCTATGGGCTGGCAAACAATGCAGAAACAGGGAATTTGGACCGGCTACATCCATAATAGCGGGGGTTACCGCGAAATCCTGCAACGCGTTCAGCCGTTTCTCCCTGTCCGTATCTCCCATGGAGACGAAGGTATCGGTGATAACAACGTCTGCGCCCGCGACGGCGTCCGCAGCTGTGTCTTGAAGGTCGATATTGGCCCCCAATTGGCCGGCAAGGCCGATCTCGTCATCGCTCGGTCGATACTCATCGGGCGTTCCAATTGAAAGCTGAAAGCCGAATTTCGCAGCCGCGTGCATGAGGCTCGCACAGACATTATTGCCGTCACCTACCCAGGCAAGTTTCGCCGATTGGAGCTCAATCCCATGCTCTTCCAATGTCATCAGATCCGCCAAGATCTGACAGGGATGAGATTTGTCTGTAAGGCCATTGATCACTGGTACGCTGGACGCCTCAGCAAATGCCAAAACGTCTGTATGTCTGTTAGCTCTGATCATAACGGCATCGACAAAGCGAGAGAGCACCCGAGCGGTATCTTCTATGGTCTCGCCAAGCCCAAGCTGCATATCCCCCGCCGAGGACACAATCGAGTCTCCACCGAGCTGCTTCATTGCCATGATGAAGCTGAACCGTGTGCGCGTAGAGTTTTTCTCGAACACCATAGCGAGTGTGCGCCCCACCAAGGGGGCATCGGCGTCAACTTTGCCTTTTGGCCGGCCTTTGCGCGCCTGTTTCATACTATGCGCATCATCGAGAATGGCGCGAAGCTCAGCAGTGTCTAGCTGCCAGAGATCAATAAAGTGTCGAGGTCCCATTTGGGTGCCTAATCATCACTAAGTGCGGCATCGATTATGCCAACGGCTTCGCGGACATGTTCGTCGGTTATGATAAGTGGTGGGGCCATGCGAAGCACATTGTTACCCGCAACCCCCACGAGAAGCCGTCTTTCCCGCGCTTTGACCTGCAATGGCTTTGGAGCATCCTTCAATCGAAGTCCGCACAACAAGCCCTTGCCGGTATAGTCATCGACTTTGTCGGG
Organism: Pseudomonadota bacterium; assembly: GCA_039817885.1. GTDB lineage: Bacteria > Pseudomonadota > Alphaproteobacteria > Caulobacterales > Hyphomonadaceae > CALLCD01. The sequence goes on from JBCBUY010000023.1 coordinate 30,675, forward strand.
ATGACTATCGACAACGGACTTTAGGCCTTGCGTGAGTGTTCCAGATACGCGGCGCACTTGCTCCAAGAAAGTCTCGTCGGACACAATATCCCAGACGACATTTCCGACCGCCATTGCGAGGGGGTTTCCACCATAGGTGGAGCCATGCGAGCCAGGCTGCATTGTTTCGCCCACGGCTTCCGTCATTAAGCAGGCTCCAAATGGGAACCCTGCCCCGACGCCCTTAGCCACGCACATGATATCCGGTTCTGCGTTGTCGGCCCACTCATGGGCGAATAGCTTCCCGGTCCGGCCCATCCCACATTGGACTTCGTCATATATCAATAAGGCCCCGCGCTCGTTACAGAGCTGGCGAAGCTGCGTTAAATTTTCCTCCGGCAAGGGTCGTACGCCCCCTTCGCCCTGGACAGGCTCGATCGCGACAGCGGCTGTATTCTCACCGACAGCGGCGTCGAGGGCCTCCATATCTCCAAATTCTATCTGGTTGAAGCCCTCCATGCGCGGGCCGAACCCTTCAAGATATTTGGGATTCCCGCCCGCATTAATTGCTCCGAATGACCGCCCATGAAAGGCCCCGGTGAAAGTGACAAACTCGATCCGGTTGGGCGCGCCGTTTGCCCAATGGTACTTTCGGGCCGCCTTAAGGGCGCACTCCAGGGCCTCTGTTCCTGAGTTTGTAAAGAAGACGCGGTCAGCAAATGTCCGCGCACACATTTTTGCAGCAAGCTGCTCTCCGCCCGGAACACGGAACATGTTCGATGTGTGCCAGAGTTTGCCGGCTTGATCGCGGAGAACGTCGACAAGGGCTGGGTGGGAATGTCCAAGCGCTGTGACAGCGATGCCGGAAATGAAATCGAGATATGCAACATCATTATCCGTAAAGAGATGGACGCCTTCTCCTCGCGCAAATACTTCCGGCGGCGGAGCATATACGGGCATCATGTTTTGGCGGGCATCGGTCATATCAGAATCACCTGGTTGAAGTTCTTGGCGGCGGATTGCGCAAGTTGGACAGTCATCGCACGAAGTCAACTCCGCGCCCGAATCTCTTCCTCACCGACCTTTGGTGGCGGCTAAGGTTAACGATTTTTTATGTGCGGCTTCAAAACAAATACTTGACGTTTATCAATAAGTACTTATTGTTTATCAGTAAGTCAGATTGATTGCTGCGGTGCCCTCTCGAGCCCCCAACACACACCCTGAGCCATCGTTCAATCAATCTGGCGACCTTCTCGCTAATGTATGCGGAACGGAAACAGAAAAAAACGCGCCCCAAATGGGACGCGCTAGGTATTGGCTAGTTTCCTCCCAGAAACTTGCATATCCATGAGTGCCAAATTGTCACGTGAAGTCAAGCGCTTCGCTACAATTCTGCCACAAAATTTTCAAACAGCGCGGACCGCTCGGTAAAAATCTGCTCGGGCCGAAGCACGCTAATGGGACCATAGCCGGCTTCGGTGAGAAACTTGGAGTGGATCGCAACATTTGCTGGCCGGCATTCGAGCAGACGATCTCCGTGACGTTTGAGATCGTTATCGGCCAGGGCTGAGTCCGGAACCTCTATGGTTGTCTGAAGCAATGCGAGATCTCTGGCTGTGCTCGTTGCCTCAATCGAGGACAAGAGCGATCTTAGCGTTTCGATTGTGTCGCCGGTCCAGTTCGCAAATCGCGAGCCACAGAGAGCAGCCTGACTCCGCAGCATCACACCATCGCTGAGAACCTTGAGACCGTTCGCCTCCAGCGTTGCGCCGGTCGTTGTAATGTCAACAATCAATTCCGACGATCCCGATGCGGGGGCGGCTTCTGTGGCACCTGCACTGTAAACAAGCCGATACTCGCCAACTGACTGGGCCGCAAAGAAGCGTCTGGTGAGGCGCATATATTTCGTCGCAACCCTCATTCGGTGTCCGTGACGCTCTCTGAATAATGCGCCTGCCGCCTCCAAGTCTGCCATGGTTGTCACATCAAGCCAGCCCTTGGGGACAGCGACGATCACGTCGGCATATCCAAAACCCAGTCGCTTAATAATGCGGGCATCCTCGCCCGGTGTTTCCGACAAATCGTGAAGCAAGTCTTCGCCGGTGATCCCGAGGTGAAACGCGCCGTCGATGAGGCCTTGAGCAATTTCTCTAGCTGACAAGAGCATAACGCTTACATTTGGCAGGCCGTTCAAGCTGGCCCGGTATCCCCGCTCGCCTCCTTCTTGCTTCAAAGAGAAACCGCTTTTGGCGAAGAAGGCTTCACTCTTCTCCTTGAGACGTCCTTTGGACGGGATCGCTAAGGTTAGATCCGTCATGGCTGGCTCACCCCGGCTGGCAAGCGGTCCGGTCTGACGACCCCACCTATTGCTGACGTATCCACGTCTTTGTTGGAGAGTTTCGCAAGGAGCCGATCATATCGCCCGCCAGCACCGAATGGGCGTGCTGGATCGCCATCTGGGTCCGAGATCTCAAAGACAAACCCATCATAATAATTGAACCTCCGACCAAAGGTGACCGAGAACCGGGCATTCTGAAGAAAGCTTGGCGTCTCCTTCAGAATGCGATCATGGCGCGACGCCAGAGCATTCAAAGCGTCGTCGACGGACGAGCTTCCAGCCGTCTTGGCCAAAGCGGCGAGGCGATCCACCGCGGCGGTCATCTCCACGTCAATGTTCACGAGTTCATTCAACGTTGTTCTGATCTCATCTGACACCGCGGAGATATCTCCGTCATTCGCCTGTTCCAGCAGCCGTGTAACGACTTCTTCAAGGCGGCGTGTCCCGACAAGTTCAATTCCAGCGACGTCCATCATTTCGCTAACCAAAGCTTCCGCGTCCGCAGCGGAGACATTCTTCAACTGGGCGGCAAAGGCATTTGACTTGCCGGGTGCACCATTCAGGACAGCGCTGATACCGCCGTCTTCGCGAAATGCTCTGCGAAGCGTATCCTCTACCGATTTCTGGAGACCCAGGGTGCCGACAAATGCGTCGAAAATAGCAAGGTCGCCAAATCGGGACAGGCCCGCCGAAGCTCCACCAGCAGCAGAGGCGTCCACCACTGCGGCGTAAATCTCTGCGTCGATCTCGGGACCCGAAACGTCGCCATAACGCTCACAACCGATCTGAACAAATTCAGCGGGGTCGTCGCTTGACGCTGGCAGGCGAAACACGCGGGATGCGTATCTGCTCGTCTGCTGCCCCGTCCGTCCTGCGCGGCGTTTGGAAATCTCGTCCAATGCCAAGGGCAATGTCAGATCGGGACGCAGGGCCACGTCACGATTATGATTGTCCGTAAAGATGCAAAGGCGCGCACGCACGGCCTCGCCGGACAGTTCCAATGGCAAAGCTGCCGGCATCACGATGGGCGGGTCGACAAGATCACCCCCGAACCGGGCAAAGACAGCTTCGATCGCTGCGGTCAATCGCTCGCCTCCAGGATACCGCGGATCGTCGCCACCATATCACCTCGAGGAACTTCGACTTGCCCGGGACGGACCTCTCGCCATTCCTCATTTGACTTGATGGCTGCGGCCTTCGCTGCGCCGACTTTCAGATCCTTTATCGTCACCGTTCCTTTTTCCAGCTCATCGCCACCAACAATGACAACCGCTGGAGAGCCTCTCCGGTCGGCATATTTCATTTGTGGGCGCATGCCGGATGACCCCATATACATCTCTGCTCGCATTCCGGCTGTTCGGAGCTCCGAGGTCAATGACAGGCCAACGCTGGGATCTTCTTTGTTGAGATTGAGTACGACAACTGGCCCGAGTAATTCGGTCTCAATGCCTGTGAGCGCAAGGGCTGATGCGAGGCGCGATATCCCGACAGAAAATCCGGTCGCAGGAACACGTTCCCCGGTAAACCGTGCGACGAGGTCGTCATAGCGCCCGCCGCCGCCAACAGATCCAATGCGTACAGCCGCACCGTTTTCATCGACTGTTTCCTTCAGGAGTTCGGCCTCAAAGACGCAGCCGGTATAATACTCCAAGCCGCGGACGATTGATGGGTCGAACGCCACATCGCTAGCCGGGACCCCAAGCGCATTCAGAGCGGCCTCTATTCCCTGTAATTCACCAAGCCCAGCTTTGGCCTCTTCGCTGGTTCCAGCTGCAGTACCAAGCGCTTCTATGGTTTCAGCCCGTGTCGCCCGACCAGCCTCTGCAAAGGCCAGAACTTGCTCGATCTGCGCTTTTTCCAGACCGGCTCCTTTGGTGAAGTCTCCCGACTCATCCAGCCTTCCCTCGCCCAGGAGAAGTGCTACGCCATCGGTTCCCAGGCGATCCAATTTGTCCAATGCGCGCAGTATGATGAGTTTGGCCGCGTCATCTGTCGCCCCGACATCCTCTAAGACGCCATTTAAAAGCCGTCTTGTATTGACGCGGATCTGGAACTCGCCCGTGTCCACGCCAGCGGCCCGCATCGCTTCAGCAGCCATGGCGATCATTTCAGCGTCGGCGTGAACGCCGCCTGCTCCCACAGTGTCCGCATCGCACTGGAGAAACTCACGGTATCTGCCGGGTCCAGGTTTTTCGTTTCGCCAAACCGAACCCGCGGCGTATCTCCGAAACGGTTTTGGAAGTGTCTGCCAATTCTCGGCCGCGAAACGTGCCAGGGGGGCGGTCAAATCATAACGGAGGGCCATCCAGGCATCATCATCATCCTGAAGCGCAAAGACGCCTTCATTGGGTCGATCCGCATCGGGGAGGAACTTGCCCAGGCTGTCGGCAAACTCGAACGCACCTGTATCGAGCGCTTCAAACCCCCACTGACGATAGACAGAGGTGACCCGCTGGATCATGTCCTGCTCAGCCTGGATCAGGCCTTCCCGTTTGTCGGGAAATCCACGCGGGCTTTTCGCCAGGTCCTTCCGGGCTTTCGGTGTGTCCGTCATCGTGTCAGCTACTTGTTCATTATCTGCCGCAGCCCTAGAGCATGATGCGTCGCAAATGAAAAGGGCTTCACCCGGGTCTACGAGCAAAGCCCCTTCAGATCTTTATGGCGGCGTTCTAGTACTTTACCGAGCAACCATAGGGGCGTGTTTGCGCCGTCTCGACCGGTGCACCGGTCGCCAGGGCGTCCAGTGCTGCGGTGACGTAATTTTCAGCGTCCGGTATGTCGCTCGTGCTGGCCGACTTGATGGAGTCAATTGCCCCCTGATAAACGAGTGTCCCGTCGCCGGTAATGACATACATGTGCGGTGTTGTTTTCGCGCCGTATAGTCGCCCCAGGTCGCCGGACTCGTCGAGGATAATGGCAGCGGGCGTGGCCCCCCGCGATGTTGTCAGATCATTGGCTTCTTCAGGTGTGACATGTCCCTGTTTGCCGGGGGCCGATGAAATGACAGACAACCAGACGATCTCATCGCTGGCCGCATCGGCCTGAAGGCCTTGCATGTTCTGGAAGCTTTGATCGTAGTGTTTTTGAACAAATGGACAGCCGTGATTTGTCCATTCAAGGACCACGGTTTTGCCGGCGAAGTCTTCGAGTGAAATTGTCTCGCCGGCGGATGTCTGTCCCGTAAATGCCGGGGCTGTTTCATTCGTTACGATATCGGCATTTGCCGGTCTTGCAGATGCGATCAACGCGCCAGCGGTCAGGGCGACCGCGGTGGCCATTCCCAGGGCTAGCCCAATATGTCTGCGTGTCATCATCATGGCTTTACTCTCTCCCTTTGAGCGCTTTGGCTACGCTGCCCCAATTTGATCGAGGATCAGATCCTTGGTCAAGATTTGGGGCAGAATCTTTGGCTCTGTCTCGCCCGGCAGATAGAGAAGATACATTGGAACGCCGGGACGTCCACGTTTTTTCAGCTCGGCAGCGATGGTTTCGTCTCGGTTTGTGAAGTCGGCGACCATAAAGACGATGTCGCGCTCACTTAGGGCGCGCTGTACGTCTTCAGTTTGAAGTGTCGTCAGCTTATTGAGCTGACATGTGGCACACCAGCTTGCCGTAAAATCGACAAGAGCGCCCTTTCCAGTTTCCATGATTTCGGTGACCCGTTCAGGCGACCAGGTCTCAGCGGCGTCGAGCTGAGCATAGGCCGTCGTTGAGCGCTCATTAGAACTCGGCTCCAAGCTTGCCCTGACCGGCAGAGCGATACCCAGCAGAATGGCGCCCGCAGCAAGGATCGTCACTGTCGCGCTGGTCTCCTCCCCTCGCTTGCCAAGCAGCCAAGTCCCGAATGCGATGGCCGTCGCGCCGGCAACGGTCCAGACGACGGCCGTTGATCCGACTTGATCGCCCAGCACCGATAAAAGCCATGCAGCCGTAAGGAACATCGGAAATGCAAAGGCTTGCTTCAAAGTCTCCATCCACATTCCGGGTTTGGGGAGGAATCTCTGTAACGCGGGAAGGAAACTCAAGATCAGAAATGGCAATGCGAGCCCTAAGCCCACAAGCCCAAAGACCAGAAAGACGGTCCAAGCGGGCTCGGTGATCACAGCTCCAAGCGCGACGCCAAGAAACGGGCCGATACACGGGGCTCCAACCAAAGCGGCCAAAACGCCAGTGAAAAATGCCCCCGATGCGCCGCCCCGGTCTGCGAGGCCACCACCAACGCCCTGAACCGATGTTCCAATCTCAAAGACGCCAAGCAACCAAAGGCCGATGGCGAACATCAATAAGGACAGTAGGGCAACGCCGATCGGATATTGTAGCTGGAAACCGATGCTTAAAAACTCGCCACTGGCTCTGAGAAAAACAAATGTAGCTGCAATGCCGAAGAATGAGAGGACAACGCCCGCCGTATAGAGAAGACCGTGTTGACGAATTTCATCGGATCGCCCGCTGGAAGCTGCGTTCACGAAGCCGACCGCCTTGATGGCCAAAACCGGAAGCACACAGGGCATCAAATTCAAGATCAGCCCGCCGACCAAGGCAAGGCCAATGATCGCGAACAGAGATAGACTATTTGCAGCCTTTGCCGTATCGGATGCAACGCCCGATGTGTTTGGTAAAACCGCGCCAGATTTGGCGGCGATCTCGAACCCTCTTCTGGCTCCAGACGGCGTCTCCGCCACAAGTACGCCTTCTAGAATGGCGGGGGATGGCTCTCCAGGGAACGGCGTTAGCGACAGCGATAGTCCGTCTGTGCCAAAGCTGACGGTCTGTACAGCGGAGTGGACGATCTCTTCGCCAAAGGGAAAAAATCTAACATCCAGGTCCGGCGATGTGAGATCTGGAGACGTCGCGCTCAACGTCCAACCGCCTTCAGCGTCGCTGATCCGCGCGTCGCCGTTCAGGGGAACTGGAGACTTGTCTATCCAATTGGCGATAAGTGCGCCGTTTGTTTCGTTGACCCTCGGCTCTGCCGAAACGGGCAATACGAGACTGAAATCCGCAAATTCCTGGATGCAGACATCGTCGCAGATGAGGTAGCGCAGCGTTCCCGATAGAGAAATGAGACCTGCCGCGTCGTCGGGTACGGAAACGGGAAACGGAAAGACAACCCTGTCCGAGAAGCCGTAATCCATGATCTGGCCTGGCACGACTGGGAGTTCGTGAGGGGTCGGCCAGACAAAACCGCCCGCCAATTGCTCGCCGCTCTCCCACGCCTCAATTGTCGGGGGCAAACCCGCATCACCCGGATTACGCCAATAAACATGCCAGCCGTCGATCATCTGAAAATCAAAGCCGGCGAAAAACGTCTCACCGGGCTGGACTGCGGCCCGTTCTGCAATCAACTCGACAGTCGCTTTGCGATCCGTCAGATCCTGCGCATCGGCAAATGCAAGGCCGAGCAAGGCCAGAAAGTACAGAAGGATTGCCCGCATAGGCTTATTACGCTCTCTTTGAACTTTGCCGCTTACTAAGCCAATTCGGTTATCATTGCATCAATCCTCGCCGCTATGTGATGCCGGGACGCTGATACGAAACAGGGTGGCTTGATCACAAGCCACCCTGCTTGGATGTGCGTTCCAGATAGGTGGTGACGTTATGCTGTACCTTCAACCGGGGTGCGCAGAGCGCGCTGAATGATTGTCGGCCAGTTCAACAGAGAGACAAGATGAGAATAGACAGCGCCGAATGCGCCTGCGGTTCTTAGCTCCAGGAAGGCCTCCTGGCCGAGGGCATTCAAGCGTTCTTCCGATACCGCCCAGTAGTCCGCGATTTTTTGCGGCTCACCGATTTCCTGTCCGGACGCATCTCGCGGCTGGAAGCTGACGGATTTTTCTTCGAATAGATCATGTTTCTTCATCAGATCCACGAACTGAACGGTGGCTATTCTCTGGCGTTCGAACTCTTTGCAAAATTCTATCGCATCCTGCGTGAACTGTGAGGGTTGTTCGCCCTCAAAGAACGGGACCTCAGGTTGCTCGGACACCATGGGTGCTTCGCGGTCGACGCATAGAAGCAGCTGGCTATTGGCGTTGTCGTTGGCGAATACGAAAGGGTATCTGCGAACAAAGGCCGGAACGTAATAGTCCGGCTCGGTCTGCCCCTGATCGGTCACGTATAGGTTTTGGCCAGACCGAACCCCCATTGCGGCTATTGGAGTATGGTCATCGCCGACAAAGATGATCGGATAGCTCGTTGCGGCCATACCGAATTCAGAAACCGTGACGGGAATGGCATGCGCCTCCCGTAAAAAACCGAAGGGCTGCTCGATCTGTCGCACGCCGAGAGATCCGTGCGCTGCATGGGACAACGGCTCCGGTTTGCGATAGAATAACACATTACCCGTTAGCTGACCGCTGTTTCCAGCGCCTTGTGGTGTGTCCACTTTGTAAACTCCTAATTAGCCTTGGCGGGTGATTATCCGATAAAGATTTGTGCGACAACCAGATGCAACACCGCTAGCACTATGATTTTCTCACCGAATTATGATCTCTGATACAATTCCCAAATCTGGACGACAGCTGGCCTTGCTGATCTCCGCTCTTCTGCTCTCTGGATGCGACGTTCAGGGACCGCATTCGAGCGGCCCGAACGCAACATTCGTGCGCGAAACGCAGGCCCTGTTGCTGGATATAACGGAAAGTGAACTGTCGCGGACCCCGGAGCTTGCCTCGCGCTTAGGCGTGCCTATCTCATCCGTTGGGTACAACTATGCGGGCGCGCTTGACGACCGATCCCAGGCGGCCTTCGAGCGTAGTCGTTTGCAACGATTGGAAACGCTTGAGCGTCTTGAAAAGCGTCCGGTTGCGCGCCTCACACCGCAACTTGCCAGGGATCTCGCCATTCTCGATGCCGCTCTGGAAGATGCGGTTGAGATGGCGAGTTTTGGCCATGGGCAGGTTTCCCTTGCCTATGCCAGGCCCTTTGTCGCTGACCATCTGTCCGGCGCTTACATAGATGTTCAGGATATTTTGCTGTTCCGGCAAATCGTTTCGAATGTCGAAGATGTCACTGCGTTCCTCGCGCGGTTCTCAGCCATGGCGGACGCGATCGACGATGATCGGCGTCGTCTGAAAGCGGATGCCTCTGCCGGGGTGATCCCACCTGATTTCATATTGGAGCGCATGGCCGCTCAAGCGATCGCCCTTCAAAACCTATCGCGTGACGGCGAGCACCCAATTGTGGAGACGTTTGAACGCCGGTTGAGGGCTGTAAGTGAGCTGGACGATGCCGAACGTCTCGCCTTCATGACCGAGGCGAAACGCGTTTTCGAGGATGACGTGAAGCCGGCATATGGGCGTCTAATCGCTGACCTGACCGAGCTGCAAGCCCTTGCCCCATCGGAACCTGGTATCTGGCAAGTGCCTGAGGGGGACAGCTATTATGCGGCATCGCTAAACCTCTATAATGGCAAACCCATGGACCCCGATGACCTTCATCAGGAAGGGGTTTCCATCGTTGCGAGTATTGAGGCCGCTCTGGATGCCAAGCTGGTCGAGTCCGGCTTTGTTGATGGTAGCGTGGGGGAACGGCTTTCGGCCCTGGCATTGGAAGACGGCCAAATCTACCCCGCCGACGAAGATGGCCGCACAGCCCTGCTTGGCCGGATGAGACAGCTTTACGATATTGGCAGAGATGAAATTCTGGGCGTTGTCCCAGAGCCGAGCGACACGGCTGTTTCGATTGCAGCTGTTCCAGAGGCTTTTCTCGCCTCGACACCCGGCGCGTATTATTCGGCCGCTCCAGCGGACGGATCGTCGCCGGCCGTCTTCAGTATCAATCTTCAAGATACCACACATTGGCCCGACTTTACCCTGCCCGCTCTGGTGTTTCATGAAACAGTTCCGGGCCATCATCTGGAAAGTTCTTATCCAGGCGAAACGGGAGGATTGTCGCTGATCAGACAAATGATCTGGCCCGTTGAGTATGGCGAGGGCTGGGCCCTTTACGCAGAAGACATTGCGTTTGAACTCGGACTTTATGACGACATCTTGTATGCGGAGATTGGATATCTTCAGTCCTTGCTATTTAGAGCCGCCCGAATTGTTGCCGATACCGGCATTCACCATCATCGCTGGTCGAGACAAGCTGCCATCGCGTATCTTGTGTCCGTAACCGGATTTTCCGAGGCCAGTATGGAGGCGGAAGTTGATCGATATACCGTTTGGCCCGGCCAGGCAGCCTCTTACATGTTAGGTCGCAATGAAATTTTGCGACTTCGCAACCGAGCTGAAGAAGTGCTTGGCTCCCGGTTCACCCTTCAAAAATTTCACCATTCTGTCCTTTCGGGCGGGCCGCGTCCGTTCGATTTTGTCGAAGCAGATGTTGATGCCTGGATCGCCGAGGAATTGTCTCGCTAGGCCGCGATCGGTAGCGCTGAGCGATCTTGCTGACCGAGCACGGGATTGAATCCGGATTGTAGGTCGCTGATGATATCACAGCGCGCATCACTGTCCGCTTCGGCGCAATAAAAGACAGCACTTGCACCATATCGTTCTGCCTCGCGAAGCGCCCATAACGGGCGAACATCGTGGGGTCGGCCCGTCAATTGACTGATGCCTATAATGCGCCATCCGAACGTGTCCGGTGTTGCGAAGACGGCGACCCCAGCGTTCTTGGCCCAAGGCGAGTCTACCTCGACACGATTGAATGTGTACTGCTGGCCCGACGCACCATGGAAGTTGATCCGATTTAACATGTTCACTCTCCGTTCTTGTTTCCCATATTCCCTCTTTGTTCTCTTTTGGCAAGAACTTTTTGGTTAACGATGGTTGTTTTGTTTGTTCCCGGTCTCGCTCGCGCGAGCCCATGGAAGCCCCTACCGGGGCCTTTCTCACGGAAATCGATCCGGTGGATCGATTTCAGTGA
>JBCBUY010000024.1:0-41490 GCA_039817885.1 Pseudomonadota bacterium
CCAGCCGATGTCGACATCGGCTGGACGGATCTCGCTGTCGTCATATTGCTCACGCTTGTTTTGTCGTCTTATTGCTCATAAGGTTTCCAGTCACTGGAAGGTCAAGCAAGCCGATGAATATAAGCGATGCGGCAAAAGCCGTCGGGCTGCCGACAAAAACGGTCAGGTACTATTCTGACATTGGTCTGGTCGCGCCGGTCGCACGAAGCGAAGCTGGATACCGGCTTTACGACGAGGACGCGCTTAAGAAATTGTCGTTTGTCAAACGGGCCCGCAGTTTTGGGTTTTCAGTAAAGGACTGCCGGGAACTGCTCGGTCTCTACGAGGATACCGATCGATCGAGTGCGGATGTCAGGGCCATAGCGAAAGACAGGTTACAGATTATCCGTGCCAAACAACGCGAACTGCAATTGTTGCATGATGAGCTGGATCTGCTGGTCGGAGCCTGCAAGGGGAATAACCGGCCGGACTGCCCAATCTTAAGGAACTTTGCAGGCGACTAGTCCTTGATTGTGCCCGGCGATCCTAATGCACATCAACACAATGGACCAATTTGTCGACATTTGGCTTAGCCGAAAATACTGAGGCGTTGAAGGAAGTCCCGCGGCGGAGCCGTCTCTTCCATGAGTGAGGATTTGATTGGGCGAGGCGCGCCGAAAATGTGGCCTTGGCCATAGGGGATGTCATAGGGAAGAATCTCTACGACGCTTGCCTCGTCCTCCATTTTTTCGGCAATCAGTGTGATGCCATAGCGGGAGAAGACGGCAGAGACATCATCGCCGGACAGGTTCCGCTGGATGGACGAAATAGGACGCGGCCCATTTGGATCACGAAGCTCTTTCAGCATTTGATCGCCCGACATCTTCACAAAGCGGACACCGGCATCCTGGAGACGGGGAAGATCAAGGGCCAGGTTTGGCGCGTGATCGATGGAGAAGCGGAAGCCGAGCGCCATGAGCTTGTCCATGTTTTCGCGCATCTTGCGCGAGCGGGTCTCGAAACGGTCAGCACGAATCTCGAAAATCATGGAGCCGGAGAGATCCTGGTTCTCGCGCATAAAGCCGAGAAAGTGCGGGAAGAAATTATCATCTTCCAGGGAGCTGCCGGAGATATTGCAGAAAACGCCAACGCGCCGGTCACGCTCTGCAAGACGACGGACAATCTGTACACAGCGGAAGAGAGTCATATTGTCGATGACGCCCATGAGATTGGCACGGCGCGCCGCATCCAAGAATGTCGCCGGCAGGATCAGCGATCCATCCGGGTCCCGCAAACGCGTGAAGCCTTCATAGAAAGCCACGCGGCGCTGGGGCAATGAGACGACTGGCTGAAGGTGAAGATCAACGCGGCCGTCCTCAAGCGCTCCTTTTACGGCGCGCAGGTTGGCATCTTCGCGCGGATGCACAACTGTGGTGCTGGCATCCGATAGGCGATTCTCGAAGCTGCGGCTGAGGCGGTCGATGAGCCCTTCCAGTTGCCGCATCTCACTCACCAGGGCGTCGCGGCGCTCCGTCAGCTCATGCTTGACCGTGGTCTCAACCGCCTCGGTACGGGCTTCAACCACCTTCATACGTCGATCGACATCGGTTTGAGCTTCGACAAGCTGGTCCAGGCGTTGAGAGGTTTCTTCGAGCGTCTTTGCAGGGCTCCGCAAAAATAGATGAATCTGGCCGAGAAACAGCGTAACAAGGGCTCCGCCGCCGACCGACACAGGCAGACTCATGGCGAGCTGTGTCGTCAGCGCCCAGCCGGCGGCTCCCCCTAGCGCCATGTAAATCAAAAACAAAAATGCCGTCATGTGTTCTCAGCCCAGCTCGTTCTTACAAACGATATAGTTAACAATAAGGCCCCAATCGTTAACGAAACCCTCGAAATGCACTTATTTTGTCAGGCACCCCCATAAACCTGTTCTGTCGTTGCACGAAAGTCACGCCCGCACACTGATCGCGCTGAAATTGAGTATGACCCTTTGACAGATCCCGCATTTGGGCGTTCCCTATTTTGGAAAATTCTGTGCAGAAACCATGCCGTAATACTGATGAATATGGCCGTAACGGCCTAGGCGGGGTGTGGGGCGACGGGGATCTTGCGGGAGGGGCAGGATCCCCGTTTTCTATTCCGGATCAGGACGATTGAGAAAGACGGGCGTTTGCAGGGGCCAGGTCATATCGGCATTGAGGCTATCCGCATCCTGAGTGCAGGTGACGATTGTCGCGTTGTCCAGTGCCGGACCGAGATCGCGAATATTCGCGCCGCAGGGTATGATCAGGATGGACTGCCCCCCGTAGGTGGCGCGAAATGCCATGTGCCCACGGCCCGCTGCGTTGGCGGTCAGAACGAGATCGCCTGTGTCAAACGCTGTGTCGCCTGATCTGACATCAGTGGCGCGCAAGGGCATGGCTGCGAAATCACGATTATCTGCCGACGTATCGAGGAATGCCACGGCGTCTGGGAGCGTGTAGGCCGTGTTCAGCCCATCTATGAAATCTGCGGTCCCAGCCGGGCCGGTCACCGAAAGCGGCGCGGTGCGACCGCCCGCCCAGGTCTGGTAGCGCAGCTCATCGAGACCTTCGATATTGCGCGGATGCAAGCTCGGTAGGAGCACGGCGTCCGGGAATACGTCCTCACCGGGGAGCCGGCCGTCGCCAACCCCTGCGGGTGCCCCAATCAAGACGCGCTTACCGCCAGCAGCCAGGATAACGCACAAGGCCTCGGATGGTGCTCCATCGCAAGGGGCAAGGGCAAAGTCTCTCGGCGCAATGATCGTGGCGAGTGGAGGTGTGGTGCGGGGCTCTGAATCGCCTTCGGGCGTTTGACCCCCGCAGGCCACAAGGAGCGAGACATTAATTGCCAGTCCGAGAAGACCAAGGAGAGTTTTGGTAGGGGATGCAAACATCTGGCTTTCCATTTAACCGATTCTGGTGTGCCCGGGATCCTCGACAATTCTGTGTTCCAAATGGCCGATACCGTCGATTTCGACTCGAACAGTGTCGCCGACCTTCAAGAATTTTGGGGGATCGAAGGCGACGCCAACGCCGGCTGGTGTTCCGGTGAAAAGGATGTCTCCGGGTTCCAGCGTGAATGCCGCCGTGAGGTGGGCAATCTGTTCGGCAACCTTATAGATCATGTCTCCTGCCCGGCCGGACTGACGGACCTCGCCGTTCACAAGACAGCGCACACCCAGATCCTCCAGATCGCCGAGTTCGTCTGGACTGACGATCCATGGGCCAAATGGCGCGTGGGTATCGAAGCCCTTGCCCATATTCATGGTTGGCGTTGCACGCTGCCAATCTCGAACCGAATAATCGCAACCGCAGGTAAACCCGGCAACGATGTCCAGGGCCCGGTCCCTGGGGACATGCCGGCCATGTTTGCCGATCACGACGACAAGTTCGGCTTCATAATCCAATTTGTCTGATACGGCGGGCATGTCCACGGTGCCATAGGGCGCGTGGGCGGCGGTCGCCTGTTTCACGAACCAGGTCTGTACGCTTGGCGGTTCTCGCCCGGTCTCGGCGGCGTGGTCCCGATAGTTCAGACCAATGCCAAGAATCTTCCCTGGCCGCACAATGGGCTGGACAAGCTCGACATCTGTCAGGGCCACCTTCGGCCCTGTGTCAGATGCCGCTCGAGCGTCCCCTATACGGGGCAGCCAATCTTCCAGAGGAACCGGTCCGAGATCAGCAATCTCGTCGCCAGCAAGTGTGCCGGCATGAATTGTCGTGCCCTGCCTAAAACTTACCCATTTCATATCGTTATTCCTCCATTGCAGCGCGTCAGCGTGGTGAAAGTGTCACATGGTTAACAATTTATGGACGGCACGTAATACTCCGCGTTGAAGCATTAGGGTGCACAAGCTAGACGGTACGTTTTGTAGAGGTTCCATGTTAAACGTCAGACTTCCAAGGGGCACGAGGCTGGGGCTGACTTCGAGGGAAACAACGGCCGGAGAGTTGTTTTCCCCAGGTCAGGCGCTGACGATGCCTCCCTATCAACGCAGCTATTCCTGGGGCGAAAAAGAAGCGTTAGAGCTTCTGAGTGACCTGAAAGACGCTTCTGAAAGCGATGAGATACATTTCATCGGTGCGATCGTGGTCGTCAAAGACGAGGAGACAGATTCCTTTGAAATTGTCGATGGTCAGCAAAGGCTAACAACGCTGACGATCTTGCTCGCCGTTTTGCGGGATTTGGAAAAAGATCCGGAGGTGGCCGCCACCATCCACAGCCTTATTGGTGATACTGGGCGACCCATGTTGAGTGAAGATGCCCGGTGGCGGCTGACGCTCAACCATATCGATGGTCCGTTTTTCAGAGCCGTTATCCAGCAGCCCGGATCAACGGCGCGCGCTGCCGACGAAGCCGGCGAGAGTGAAAGTCAGCTCAGGATGACACGCAATGCGAGCGCCTTTCGCAAAGCTCTGAACAATCTTTCAGTCGAGGAGCGTAACGCCCTCACAGACACGATCATAAATGGTTGTGCGATTGTACGCGTAACAGTGGCTGATCGCGACGCAGGTTATAAGGTTTTCCGGGTTTTGAATGATCGCGGTAAGGAACCGAACGCCCACGACATCATCAAGACTGAGATCTTCGAACGCGCCGGATTTTCGGTGGCCGAAGCCGATGCGCAATCGCGCCGCTGGGCGGAACATGAAGCCCTGCTGGGCGGCAATGCCTTCGACGACCTCCTCCGCCAGATCCGCTTTACGTTTGATAAGTCCAATAAGGGCGATCTGGTCAACGGCTTTCGCAAGCCACCGCTCGGGCGTATGCCGCCGCTGGAGTTCCTTAACCACACGCTGCCGAGATATGTTCGGGCATATGACAAAGTTGAACACACGGCCCTTGAGGGCAGCCCGGATAGCGAAAAGATCCGCGATCGCCTGAATCAACTCCATTATCTGGATCATCAAACATGGAAGGCCCCAGCCGTGCATTATATTGCGACGCGCGGTGAAGCGTCTGCGGATGCGCTCGACTTCTTCAAAGGTCTGGAGCGGCTTGGCTATCTGCTTCAACTTGTGGTGCCAAATCGCGACCATCGTAATAAGCGCTACCGCAAGGTGATTGAAACAATCGATGCCAAAGGACGGGATAATTTCTATGGCCGTGGTGGATCGCTCGCCGTTACGAAGGAAGATGGCAAACGCGTCCATGACCGACTGAAAGGGCGGTTTGCAACCTTCACCCAGCGGCGCGCCATGGTGTTACGGCTAAACGCTGCGCTTGAAGACGGGAGGACCGTTCCCCCTGGAGCAGATGCGACCGTGGAGCATGTGTTGCCGCGCAATCCCGGCAAGAACAGTCATTGGCTTGTCGTTTGGCCAGATGAGAAGGCCAGGCGGGAGCTGTGCGACACGATCGGTAATCTTGTCCTTCTGCCCCGCTCGATCAATGAACAGGCCGATACGCTGACCTATCAGGAAAAGAAGAAGCTCTATTTCACGAGCGACGAGCGGGCCCTGTTTGCCCTCACCCAAGCGATTGAAGATGAGCATACATGGACACCGGAAGTGGTTAGCCGGCGAAGTGCATTTCTTGCCGATATCCTTTGCCGCGATTGGGGCTACGACGTCTAAACTCGGATTTCCGCTGCGAGACCCCTAGCGCAGCAGATCGCGAGCTGCTTAAGCTCCGCGCCAAGACAATAGCTGTGGAGGCCCCTATGAGCTTGTTCGATCTGACTGGAAAAACCGCCATCATCACTGGCTCCTCGCGGGGGATCGGTAGAGCGATCGCTGAAGCTATGGCAGCCCAGGGTGCGAATGTCGTCATCTCATCGCGTAAACCTGGTCCGTGCCAGGAGGTGGCTGATGCGATCAATGATAAAGAGGGCCGAGACTGCGCGATCGCCGTTCCCGCGAACATCTCGTCCAAAGAAGACCTTACTCGCTTGGTCGACGACACAAATGCCAAGTTCGGTCAGATCGATGTCCTGGTCTGCAATGCTGCGTCGAACCCCTATTATGGCCCCATGTCCGGCATTGCCGATGAGCAATTTGAGAAAATCCTGCAGAACAACATCATTTCAAATCATTGGCTTGTCCAACTCTGCGCGCCGCAGATGCGCGAGCGGAAGGACGGGTCGATCATTATCGTGTCCTCGATCGGAGGCCTGCGCGGAACACCGATTATCGGCGCTTACAATATTTCGAAGGCGGCGGACTTTCAGCTGGCGCGGAACCTCGCAACAGAGTTTGGCTACGACAATGTTCGCGTGAATTGCATTGCGCCAGGACTTATCAAGACGGACTTCGCCCGCGCGCTTTGGGAGAACGAGCAGACTCTGAAAGTTGCCCTGTCAGGAACGCCGCTCGCGCGCATCGGCGAGCCGGAAGAAATTGCCGGCGCGGCGGTCTATCTTGCTTCGAAAGCCGGATCCTACATGACCGGCCAGATGATGGTCGTCGATGGCGGGGCGACAGTCACCTGATCTCAACCTAGCGGAAAGTCTATCCATGCCCAGAGCGCCCATTATCCCAGCGAGTTTGAAAGACACTTATGACCGCCTTCACTTCGCGCCAGCGACGCGCGCCGGCGATATGGTGTATTTGTCCGGCGTGATCGCCGCCCTCGAAGAGGGTCAGGCCGGTACCGATGAAGAGTATGCCGCCGCTGTCGATCAGGCCTTCACCCAAATCGATATGGTGTTGAGGGAGGCCGGTGGCTCGATGGCAGATATTGTTGATATCACCTCCTGCCACGTCGATGCGCCAAAGCATCTCTTGGCGCTTGCAGGCGTCAAAGACAAATGGATCCCAGAACCGTATCCCTCCTGGACCGTCATCGGCACGACAGGGCTCTTCAATCCGCTCGGGTTTGTGGAGATCAAGGTCATCGCATACATCCCACAATAGGCGACAAGGAGTATCATCCATGAATATTCGCGTTGCGGTCATAGGTGCCGCTTTGGCCGGATCAGTGCTCTCTGCGGCCGCGCAAGGCGGAGACGCCAATCCAAGTGGCAGTCCGATAGACGATGCCGCTGTCGCGGACACAAATGCGCCCCGCATTGTGCCGGATGGCTGGCAGGAGAGCTATGACGCGTTTCACTACGCCCCCGCCGTGGTTGCCGGCGATACAATTTATCTGTCCGGCGTGGTCGCCTCCCTTCAGGGAGACGAGAACGAGAATAATGATGGGGATCTGGAAGCGTCATTCGATCGCGCCTTCGAGACCCTCGGAGCCATTCTCGAAGACGCCGGCGCAGACTGGTCCCATGTTGTGGAAATGACGACGTTCCATACCGAGCTTATCCATCAGATCGGACCGTTCACGGCCTCGAAGGACAAGTATTTGAAAGCGCCCTATCCCTCTTGGACCGCGATCGATGTGGACCGGTTGTATCCGGAACGCGGTGTCGTCGAAATCAAGCTGATTGCCTATGTCGGAGACTAAAACGGTCGCGCGCCCGGAGTTTGCATTCGACGCATCGGAATTTCCGCCACGCTTCGCCGCGTTCATCGCGATGCTCAAGGAACCCGGTGTTCCAGACATTCCCGTTGGCATTCGCTCGCTCGGTATTCGACCGGATCTCTGGCTGACAGAGATTCGTCCGGGCCGGGTCACCTATGTTTGGCCAAATGGGGGAGAGCGCGATATCTCTCCTGGCCGCGCCTTTGGCGGATGGGTTGCCGGATTTTCGGATCATATCGTGTCGATCTGCATGTTCTCCGCGTTGAAAGAGGGAGAGGCCTTCACCACGCAGGATCTGCAGGTGAAACTCTTCAGACCCGTCGGGCAAGGGGATGTCACGATCACGGCTGAGGTGAAGAACAGGTCGCGGACGACGGGCTATGTTGAGGCTGAATGGCGCAATGCCGATGGCAAGCTGGCCGCGAAGATACTGGCCTGGAAAGCCATTCGGCCGGAGGCGGAACTCCATCCGACCGGCCTCTGATTGATTGCTTTGACAGGGGCTAAGGAGCGCTCCCCGACAAATAGCTATCGCCCTCATTCATCAATGTGTCCCAGTCGATGAGACCGGCCTCATTGGCCCCCAGGATCGATACGCCGACAACGACGAGTATCAAGCCGATAAAGCCAAAGATAAGAAGCAGGAAGGTTCGCAAGACGGTCAGGATCCGACTTGTGTCGTAACTCTTCCGCATGATCTTGTAGAAATAGATCGGCAGTGAAATGCCAAAAATCGCCCAGCCCAATCCCGCACTCACACTCGAAAACAGAATGGCGAGACTTGCCGCAAGGTAGAGAAATGTCTGCATGTGCAGCGCGACAATGATGTGATTGTAGACATAAATCCGGCGAATCCAGAAGTGCATTGCCGTCAGCAGAAGGATGTTGAACGGCACGAGCATGAAGCTCATACGGGGGGCCCAGATGCGTACTGCGCTGAAAACCTCCTGACGGCTGGCGGTAAAGCGATCCATGCCTTCAATAAGCTCAACCAATTCAGCGCTGTCTTCATCGGTGAAGTCTGCCGACTCCTCGGAAATCGATCTGACGAACTCAGCCACCGCTTCCGGATTGAGGGTGTCGTCCTCATTGAAGACGTCGTCAAAGCCCTCCTGGTCACCAAGCTTCCCTTTCCCCTCCAATGGCAGGTCGGCGATCGCTGCCCGTGCATTGAAGGTGCGGATGAGATCGTCGCTCTCCAGCACCCCTGTTCGTTCGACCATGCCGAAAATCAGCAGAAAGAAGGCGACCGAGGCGAGAAGGAACAACCGAAACGGCGGCACATATCGGGCGCGTTTGCCATCGAGATAAGCACGGGTGACGTGCCCCGGACGGAAGACGAGCGCCGGCACCGTTTTCCACACGCGACCATCGATCGATAGAATTGAGTCGAAAACGTCCCTGGTGAGCGCCCAAATCGGCTGTTTCATGTCCTTGGCGCTCTGGCCACAATTCCAGCAATACTCTCCGGTCAGCGTCGCGCCACAATTGGGACACGGGCCGTCCAGGAACCCATCGCCATCGATATCGCGCGCCACTGCACCGACTGACGCTGCGCCTACAATTTCAAGTTCATTCTCCAAACCGCACTTCCCCGCTGCGACCGCACTCTTACTAGTAGCCGAGTATGGCCATAATTTCACGAAGTGTGGCAAGGCGCTCGACAGCTGATTAGAAATCAGCAGATTTTGAGGGTCGCAAAGAATTTCCTGGAGGATTGTGATGTTCACTCGTTTCTCTTTGAGCCTGATCTTGGTGTTCATCGTCCTTTCGGGGCCGTCAGCAGTCGCCGATGATGATGCCGTTTTGACCGCGATTGACCGCAATCTCGATGATCAAATGGCGTTTCTGGAGGAGACCGTGAACCAGAATTCCGGGACACTAAACGTGCAGGGTGTGCGCGCTGCCGGACAGATCTATGCGCGGGGGTTTGAAGAGATCGGCTTTGACACATACTGGATCGATATGCCGGAAGACATGGGGCGCGGCGGACATTTCGTGGCAACGCAAGACTTCGGATCGGGGCCGCACATCCTGCTAATCGGTCATATCGACACGGTGTTTGAGAAATTCAGCCCCTTCCAGAGCTTTGAGCTTGATGGCGATATCGCTCGGGGCCCCGGCATTTCCGACATGAAGGGCGGCAATGCCGTGATCCTCTATGCGATGAAGGCCCTGATAGAGGGGGACATGCCGACGGCCGGCAAGGTGACGGTGTTCCTGACCGGGGATGAGGAGTCGGCTGGATCCCCCCTCTCCATCTCACGCAAAGATCTGATCGAAGCCGGCAAAGCCGCAGATGTGGCGCTGAACTTTGAAGGGGGCACCAATGAATGGGCGGTGACCGGCCGGCGCGGATCATCCAATTGGCGTCTTGAGACGTCCGCCCCTCAGGCCCATTCCTCCGGTATGTTTTCAGATCGTGTGGGGGCCGGGGCCGTTTTCGAAATGGCGCGCATCCTCAATCGGTTTTACGGCGAGGTCCGGGGCCCTTTTGGCCTCACCTTCAATCCTGGCGTGATCGCGGGCGGCACGATTGTCAGAGAAGGGGGAAGTTACTCGTCCCAGTCGATTTATGGGAAGACCAATGTCGTTGCGCAAAAGAGCATCGTGTATGGCGGTCTTCGCTTTCTCAATGATGCCCAGCTGGAGGAAGCGCGCGACAAGATGCGGGGCATTGTCGAGGACAGTCTGCCGCTGACCGAGGCGGAAATCGTGTTTGAGGACCGCTATCCGGCCATGGAGGAGACCGCGGCAAATTTGGCGCTTCTGGACAAGCTGAATGCGGTGCACGCTCGGCTGGGGCTAGAGCCTGCCAAGCCCTACCCGCCGGAGCAACGCGGTGCGGCCGATATCAGTTTCATCGCTCCCTATGTGACCTCCATGGACGGGCTCGGCGTCAGCGGCCGGGGAGCCCATTCTCCCGGCGAGTTTATGGAGGTGTCCTCGCTCAGGGATGCCACACGACGGGCGGCGCTCTTTATTGGTGATTTGCTGAATGAGGGCGCTGCGGCGGAATGAACGGTGGGGATTTGCGTTGCTGTTGGGCGAGTTAGGTAAAGGTCTGCTCCCGGTGGCGGAGGGGACATCATGAGTTACGCAACACTCGCTATACGGAAAGCTCAAGATTTCGTCAGGTAATGATAGATCATGTCGGAATAGGTTTGGATCAACGTTTCGTCGTCAGGACGCAATTCGTCCTGGAAGGTGGAATTGACGAAAACGATACGGTCTAAAAACAATATATTGCCGAAATAATTCACCATCTTGGCCGCCTGGCTTAGGTCTTCGTGAGCGATCTCGTCACGGTAAGACTCAAGTTGCCTGACCTGAGCTTCAAAGGCTTGCTCCACCAAGGTCCTGGCCAATGGAATCTCAAGATCAGGGTTCAATCGGCGATACGTCAGAAGCGCGCGGCGCACGCCCAGCGACTGGTTGATCTGCGCCAGCGCTCCCCGGATCGACACTGTGATTGCCGTCCGCAGGTCCGGACGGTCCATGGCTTCCACAGCGATACCGTCGATTGTTCCTGTCTCGCGAAGTTCAGCGAGTCGTTCTTGCGTGCGCTCCAATTGCCTGTCGAGCAAAGCCGGTAGCAGCGCCTCCTTGTCCTTGAAGTGGCTGTAGACGGACCCCACCGCCACCCCAGCCTCGCGCGCCAGTTCAGCAATCGAGAGCTCTTCAAACTCACGGGTTTCAAGCAAGGTTTCAAGCCCATCGAGAATTCTCTCGCGGGTTGCCAGAGCGCGCTTTTGCATAGGTTTCTGCTGAACTTTAGCCATGGTTTCCTTTTCCCGATTGCTGCCTTGAATGCAACGCTTCAATAATTATATTGAATTTGAATTCATATTCAATTATAGGTGTCGAAGAATTACAGCAAGCCAGATTTGAGAAGGAGATAAAATCATGATCACGAACACCACCGCCCCTGCCCATCCGGCGGTCGCGCAACCGCACACCTCACTTTCGGGGAGGATCCCGCCTTGGGCGCAGATCCTCGTCATCCTCGCACTATGGCCGATCGTCAAATCCATTCCCGGCGTCCCTTTTTCAGGGCAGCTCTACATGTTTGTAGCACTCATCACGGCGACGTGGTTCGTGCGCAAGGACGGCCAGACCTGGCACGATCTCGGCCTGCGCTGGGCGTCAAACTGGCAAGACTTTGCCAAGGGTGCTGCGATGGTTGTGGCGACATTTGTCGCCTCGGTCGCCGTCAATGGTGCCGTCCAGTACGCTATCCTAACAGTGACAGGCGCTCCGGCTGAGCGGACTTTCTATGATGTGTCCACCCTGCCACTTTACCTCACCATGATGGCGCTGATTTGGACGACCAATGCCTTTGGCGAGGAAATGGTCTTTCGCGGCCTGATCATGAGCCGCTTTGCAACGATGTTTGGCGGCACACGCTTTGCCTGGATCCTCGCGGCATTTGCCCAGGCCGCCGTCTTCGGTGCAGGCCATGCGGCTCAAGGCATCCACGGGGTGATCATCACCGGCTTTGTCGGTTTGGCCTTCGGTCTTCTCTACCTCGTTGCCCGGCGCAATCTGTGGCCGATGATCATCGCCCACGGCATCATCAACACGATCGGCATGACAGTCCTGCACTTGCAATCGACCGGCGTGATCGCCGCTGGCAATCCGATCGGCTGACCCTGCACCCGAAACACGACCCCAAGAAGGAGACACCCAATGTCCTGGAAAAAACCCGTCCTTATCGGAGCCTGGAGCCTCGCCCTGGTCGGCTGGATCGCGCAAATCCCGGTTCTTTTGCTCGTGAGCGACAAGACTGCCAAGCTGCTGTCTTTTGGTGGAGCCATCGTGCTGACCGAGATCGCGTTCTACGCCACTGCAGGCCTTCTCGGCCTGACGCTGGTGCAAAGCCGCCGGAAGATATGGGCGGCCATCAAAGCCTTCGTCATGCGCAAATCAACCAGCGGGCAGGCAGTAGAGTGACTTTCAACTGAGGCACAAACCGTTGCCGGCCGAAAAGCTCATCTCCATGCGCAAGAACCTCGTTATGTCATTGCATAGCGGGGTTTTCGCGAACCTGGCCACAGCCTTCGCGCAGAGAAAACCATATAATGGTGTTGGTCTCCCACTTGACCCAAAGCGGTCAAAACATCCAATCCGCAAATCGCTCACACCTATTCTCTGGATCCGCCATCAATCACCTGCCCTCTTTAACCGGAGCGCGCCACACCTTATCTATGATAAGGGCGAGGGATGACGATGCTCACCCAAAATTGGCTGGACCGTGATCGCCGCGATGCGGGATCATGGACTCCAGCTGCTTTCATTGCACTGGGCGCTGCCGCGCGGGCCTGGTAGATTGAACAAGGAGGCCAAAATGGCCAAAACGACTGCTCTTGCATTGAGCCCTGAACAGGGCCTCTCACGCTATCTCAGCGAGATCCGCAAATTTCCCATGCTGGCCAAGGAAGAAGAGTTCATGCTCGCCAAACGCTGGCAGGAGCACGAAGATTCAGACGCTGCA
This sequence comes from Pseudomonadota bacterium, assembly GCA_039817885.1. Taxonomy (GTDB): domain Bacteria; phylum Pseudomonadota; class Alphaproteobacteria; order Caulobacterales; family Hyphomonadaceae; genus CALLCD01. The sequence continues at coordinate 12,911 of JBCBUY010000024.1, forward strand.
GAGAAGATGGTGACCTCCCACCTCAGACTCGTCGCCAAGATTGCCATGGGCTATCGCGGCTATGGTTTGCCGATGGCCGAGGTGATCTCCGAGGGCAATGTTGGCTTGATGCAGTCGGTCAAGAAATTCGATCCGGATAAGGGGTTTCGCCTCGCCACCTATGCCATGTGGTGGATCCGCGCTTCGATCCAGGAATACATCCTACGCTCATGGAGCCTCGTAAAACTCGGCACCACGGCGGCGCAAAAGAAGCTGTTCTTCAATCTTCGCCGCATCAAGGGCGAAATCAATGCGCTGGAACAGGGCGACCTTAACCCCGAACAGGTGGCGGAGATTGCCGAGCGGTTGAATGTGTCAGAGGACGAAGTCCGCTCGATGAATGGGCGGATGTCCGGCTCTGACGCATCGCTGAATGTGCCCATGGGCCAGGAAGGCGACATGGAGTGGCAGGATTGGCTCGCCGATGAAGAGCCGAACCAGGCTGCGAACTTTGCCCAGACCCAGGAGTTCGACGCGCGTATGGAGCTTTTGCAGTCTGCGATGGCCGATCTCAATGAGCGTGAACAGCACATCTTGCAGGAACGCCGCCTGACCGATGAGCCAAAGACGCTGGAAGAGCTGTCGGAGGTCTACAATGTCTCCCGCGAGCGGATCCGGCAGATCGAGGTGCGGGCGTTTGAAAAGCTGCAAAAAGCGATGGTCCGCATGGCGAAGGAGCAAGGGCTGCCGATGGGGGCTTAGGGCTCGTTGTTCCAGATGCTGATTAGAAGTGCCGCGGTTCGTCCGCGGCATTTTCGTATTCTAATACAAACAGCTAAGAGTCTTGACCTAAAGTAGGATGCATGACATATGTGTCATGTGGCTAGCGAGCAATTTGGGGAATTTAGTGCATACTAGATATGCGCTGCCGACCATTCTGTTTGGAGCCTACGAATGCAACTCGAACACTATGTCGACGAGTACGGAGACGACTTATTTGAAGCTTCCCTTTTAGACCTTCCGCAGCGGGCCCGGCTTCGCGCGCGCACCGCCATCGCCCGCATGGATGATGGTAATTTCGGTGATCACAAATCGCTGGGCGATGGGCTTTTGGAGCGGCGCGTACATGCGGAAGGTGGCATTCGGATCTACTATGCAAAGCGCGGCGAAGAAGTTGTGCTTTTGCTGATCGCAGGTCTGAAGGCTTCGCAGGACAAGGATATTGATACGGCCCGAATGAGGCTGGAGAATTATGACAGCAGGATCGACCCCTAAACCCAGCCGCCCCCACGCTGAGGCGTTGAAGGAGGCCTATGCCGACCAGGCCGAAGCACTCGCCATGCTCCGACATGCGCTGGTGAGCTTTGTTGAGGGCGATGCGGAAGAAGGCAAATACGCCCTGCGCAGCCTGGTGATGGGACGTATGGGCTTTGAAGGCGCGGCGCGGGAGACGGGTATCCCGGCGCGCAGCCTGAACCGCATGCTGTCAGCCGACGGCAACCCATCCATGTCCAACCTCGCGCTTATTTACAAGCTGCTCCATGACGACCTCGGTGTGAAAGCAGACTGGTCGCTTGCGGGGGCAGACGCCGCGTGAGACATCAGGGTATGATCAGATCTACCCTTGCCGCCCTCGCCCTTTGTTTTGCCTTTCCGGTCTGTGCTCAGACATCTGACCCGGCCCCAGAGCCGCGCGCCCAGACCCTGCCCTATTCGCCGGTGATTGTGTCGGGAGACACGATCTATCTGGCGGGGCATCTTGGTTTTGTGCCGGGCACGCGCGCGTTTCCCGAAGGCGGGATAGGTCCCCAAACCACCCAAACACTGGAGAACATTGGGGCGACCTTGGCCACTGTTGGGGCAAGCCATGCCGATCTCGTCCGGTGTCAGGTCTTCCTCGTCAATGCCGAGGACTTTGGTGGGATGAACGCTGCGTATCGGAAATTCTTCCCCGAAACACCGCCGGCCCGAACGACCGTTGCGGTCGCGTTAGCCGCCCCTGACGCCCTGATCGAGATTGAGTGCACCGGCGTCAAGGGCCATGGCGGTCCTTAGACCACATAATCTGAAGAACTCATCCGGTCGTCGGCCTTTCGCCAGACAAGAAACGAATACACGAACAGGACGGCGATGAGCGGGATGAGAATGGCCGCGAACAGGACCGCCATCTGTGCGGGATCGGCAAGGACAGCCAGCGTCATGGCGAGCAGTCCTGACACGATGAAAAGGCGGCCGCCAAGGCGATGGGTCTTTTCCCAGGCTGTGTCGCTGGTCAGGGTCCACGGTGTGCGAATGCCGAAGATGAAGTTCGCCCGGGTCTTCGGCAAATAGTTCCCGATGATCACAAAGAAAAACCCAATTGCGCCAAGGATAACTTTGGGGAACGCTTCGCCGGGCACGAATAAGCCGGTCATGCTTGCGGCCAGGCCGAGCTGGATGAAACTGAACAAGGCGATGACACCGGTCCAAACGGCGCTATAGGCCTTGTGGCTCCGATCGACATTCTCGCGAAAGGGGTCGAGCATCGGCATAAACGCAAACAGACACCCAGCAAGGGCACAGGCCCCCGGCATCAGCCAAAGATAGCGGCCCGCCGTCTCATGGGTGGCAAACTGGTCGGGTCCGTTGATGCCCCAATGGACCGGAACCTGAGCCCCTTCTTCAAAATATCCCGGCGCGGCAAAGGCTATGCTGCCGGTGACCAACAAACCGATACCGGAAATCATAAGCCCGTTCATTCTGACCGCATTCATTCTGCTGCCTCCTTCATATCTCCATCAAGATCTTCGCCATCATCGGCACCGATGAGCGCGAGCACCGCCGAGGCGGCATCCTCCAACACGCTTGTATTGGCGCGGTAGAGGATCGATGTGGCCTTGCGCTCGGCCGTGATCAGATCCGCATCCTTCAACGTCGCCAGATGGCGCGACACAGTTGGCCAACTGGCATCGAACAAATCTGCCAGCTCGCCGGAAGTCTTCGCACCAGACCGAAGCGCCACCATGATTTGGCGACGCACGGGATGGGCAAGCGCTTTCAGAGCCTTTATTTCCATATTTGCTAATTAGCAATTATGCTAATTAAATTCAAGAGATGACGGCAGACAATTGCCCGCAGGGCCAGGAACCGCTCTAAGAGCCCATGGCCATTATCCGTATCTCCGATCTCGAGGATCCGCGCCTTGCGCCGTACACGTCCATTCGGGAGAAAGACCTCACCAAGGGTCACGGCGGACGGTTTATCGTCGAAGGCAAGGTGACGCTGGCGACGCTCGTGCAGCGCTCATCTTTCGAGATTGAAAGCCTGTTTCTGACCGAAAGCCGGCTTCAGCCGCTCAGCAACCTCATTGAAGACCTTCCCGGCCACGTGCCGATCTTTGTCGCCGCCCAGAGCCTCATGGACCATGTTGCCGGGTTTCCGGTCCACAGAGGCGTGCTCGCTTGTGGCGTGAAGGGCGTCCCGCTCGGCATGGAAGAGGTTCTGCGGACATCCAAGACTATCCTTGTGCTGATCGGACTATCAAATCACGACAATGTCGGGGCCTGTTTTCGCAATGCGACCGCGTTCGGTGCCGACGCCATACTGCTCGACGATCAGTCCTGCGGCCCCCTTTACCGGAAGTCTATTCGCGTCTCGGCTGGGACAGCGTTGACACTCCCATTCGTGTACGGATCAAGCGCCCAGGGTATATTCCAGTCTGTAAGCCGTGCTGGATTTGATCTGTGGTGCCTCACACCGCGTTTGGAAGCCACGCCGATCAGCCGCCTCACCCGGCCTGACAAATTGGCACTTGTCCTCGGGTCTGAGGGCCCCGGCTTATCGGACGATCTGCTTGGACAGGGCACGCCTGTCCGCATTCCGATGGTCGACGATTTTGACAGTATCAATGTGGCGACTGCCGGGGCAATTGCGTTGAGCCAGGTGTTTAAACACTTCCAAGCGCATGGCGTGCCATGACGAGTGGCCATAGCATCAGGAATAGATTGGGCCCCCACCACGCCAGATCAAAACTGCCCTGGACGATCCAGAAACAGATCGCCATGAAGCCGGCGCAGAATGTCAGCGTCATCGAAATGAGTGCTGTCGTTTGCCAATCTTGATTACGCGACGCGCGCGCGACGGCATATAAGCCCGTCAGGGACGCGAGGATGTCCAGAGGCATGAAGGACCAATTCCAGGCGATTATGTTTGGATCGTTGTAATCCTTAAAGAGCCACTCCGATGGCAGGTGGAGCCAGCCAACCGACACGATCGCTGTGAGGCTCCAATAGGCGATGAATCCAATATCGGTGAGCAGGAACAGAGTGCGTAATGTGACTGGCATCTGGTATGCCTATTGTCACGGTCACGACTTGGCCACAAATTTCCGTTGTTGTCCGACATGGGTTGCGGGGGCGTTCCTGATCTGAGGGGCACCTATGCGACCTATTCCCATCCTCACCTCCCTGCCTGCTCTTGTCTTGTCTGCGGCCTGTACCGTCACGCCACCACCTCTGACCCTGAATGATGACCGGATTGTCGCCGGTGAACGGATTGGGGATGTTGAGATCGGTATGACGCTCGATCAACTTCTGGCGCTGAAAGGCACGCCAAGTAAGACAACGCCGATGCGCGGCTCGGCGGCGACAAGCTATGCGTTTGATGGCCTGGCCGTCGCGGCTAGCGATGATGTGTATTGGATCATCGCCCACGACCCGCGGTTTCGCACACCTGACGGAATCGGTCCGGGTGTCGAGCAGATCTTCGCGCGATCTGTCGCCGGGAAACCGATCTGCGTTATCAATAAGGAGTATGAAACGAGCTATGATTATGGCGATTTCTACTTCGACGTCGACAATTCGACCGGCAAGGTCACCAAGGTCGGTGTGCGGGTGGATCAAAATACGTGCGGCGTCGGTTGACTGAACTAGCAAACCCTCTCGCCATGCTCCGCAAGACGTGATTTCGGATCGCTGGGATCGGTTCCCATATCAACGCCGTAATCAAGTCTAGCGGGGATATGATGACCCATTTCATGCGTGCGAAAACTCTTTGGCTCAGCCTTTGTGCCATCGCTCTCTCGGCGTGCGCGACCGGCTCTGTGGTGCCGGACCGTCAGATCGAAAACGCCGCGGACGCCCAATGGGAGAAAATCCTCGATGTCCGGCAACCAAGCACGAACATCGCCCAGCGGAGGCTGGTGGCAGAGACGAGTGATCGGATTTTGCTGGCGGCGGGTGAAAATCCGGCTGAATGGGACACCGTCCTGTTTGATGCGCCGGACATCGTTAATGCCTTTGCGTTGCCGAACAACAAGATCGGGATCTTCTCCGGCCTTATCGACCATGTGGAGAACGAAGATCAGCTTGCGGCCATTGTGGGACATGAAGTGGCCCATGTGCGGCTCAGACACTCGCAGGAACGGCTCAATCGGGGCCTTGCACCAGGTGTTCTTATCGGGGTTGCTCGCCTGCCGGGTGCGGTGACAGGCGTTGGCGTTCTGGAATCGGCTGGGAATGTTGCAGGCGGCGCGGTAGCTGCGGGTACAATTTATCCGTTCAACAGGAATGATGAACTCGAGGCAGACATTGAAGGGCTGAAATATCTTAGCGATGCAGGGTATGATCCGAGCCAGGCGGCAGCGTTCTGGCGGAACATGCAGGGCTCGGATGCCGCTGCGAAACGGAACGTGCCGGAGTTTCTGTCAACTCACCCGAGCGATGAACGGCGGATCGTCGCGCTTGAGCGGGCGGTGAGCGAACTGGATGGATAATCTCGGACCTAGCGGACGCTAACATATCCGTGACTTACGGTGACGTCTTCGTGCGTGGTATTGGGCGCATCGCTCATCCATGTGTGATCGCAGCAGGCCGCTGGGGCCCTTGCTGACATAAGGAGATTATCCATGAAATTGCGCACACTTGTTGCCGCCGCCGTATTGGTCGCGACGCCGGCTTTCTTCGCAACACACGCCATCGCTGATGACGCTGTGCCGCAGATCTTCACGGCTGAAGATAACAATCTCGCTCTGGGCGGCTATGATGCCGTGTCGTACTTCGCAGATGGCCCCGTCGAAGGCTCTGCCGACTATGCGACGACTTATAAAGGCGCAAGCTTCCAATTCGCCAGCCAGGAAAATCTCGATACATTCCTCGGCGATCCTGACAAATTCGCACCCGCCTATGGCGGCCATTGCGCCTGGGGCGCGGCGAACGCGGCTGCCTATCCTGGTGACCCAAAAGTCTGGGCCATTGTCGACGACCGGTTGTACCTGAACTACAATACCGAAGTTCAAGAAGGTTGGAACGAGGATCGCGCCGGCTTCATTGAAACAGCTGACGCGGCTTGGCCGGGCGTCTTGAACCCAAAGCCTGCTGCGGCTCAGGGCTCTTAATCCCTCTCAAATTACCGAGCGTGATGAGGCCGGGCCCAGAGACGGGTCCGGCCTTTTCCTTTTGGATCAGGATGTCGGGCGACCGAGATATCGGGCGGTGCACTGTTCGAACCGATCGGACACGCAATAGATGTCGACTTTTGCGCGGCTGCCGCGGGACAGTGCCTCGTCGGCGGGGACGCTCAGCCACCATGCCCGACCATCGTCAAGTTCAATCAAGGCGCGCTGCTCGATTCGTGCGCCAAGTCCCATGCCAACGGCAAGTGCAGCCACAACCCCGATAAACTCACCCTGTTTGACCGTAAATTTCGGCGCACTTAGCGGCACGACAACAAAGAGATAGACCATTCCAGCGCAAAGGGATGCGGGAATGGTAAAACGAAGCGCATCAAGCGGACGAAACCGAGCCATGGGAGAGAGGTGGGGGCTGAATGTCCGAGCTTAAAGTGTCTATGCGGTTGGTCGACAGGAAAATGTGAGCCATATGGCGGGCATGACCGAGAAAGCCCCTGTCCTGCCGCGACTTCTGACCTATGCTGGGATACTACCGTTTGCAGGACTGAGTGGCGGTGCCGTGTCTCTTGCCGTGCGTGCGGCCAATCCTGCACTTATTCATTTTACGGCCTTTTGTCTCTTGCTCTACGGCGCAGTGATTTTGAGCTTTTTGGGGGGCATTCGGTGGGGCGCTGGGCTGATGAATGATCCCATCGATGCCCGAAGTGTCGGCCTGTCGGTCCTGCCATCTCTCGCAGCCTGGGCGATGGCAATGTTGGCCGTGGTGGTCGGGGTGCTGCGCCCCGCGCTTCTTATTTTGGCAGTGCTGTTCGCGGTCCAGCTTGTCTGGGATCGACAAGCGTGGCGACGCGGTGACTTGCCGATCTGGTTCGGTGAGCTCCGCTGGGCCGCTACACTCGGCGCGATCTTGAGTTTGGTCGTCGCGGCCGTTTTCACCTAACGCTCAAACGGATCCCGCATGAGGATCACGTCTTCCCGCTCCGGCGAGGTGGAGACAAGCGCTGCGGGACGGCCCACCAGCTCTTCCAGACGGCGGACATATTTTACGGCCTGGGCCGGAAGGTCGTTCCAACTGCGTGCGCCTTTGGTGCTTTCCGTCCACCCTTCCATCGTCTCATAGATCGGTTCGACGGCGGCCTGGGCGGCAGCCGTGGCAGGCAGATAATCGAGGGTCTCGTCGCCCAGCTTGTACCCGACGCAAATTTTCAGCTCTTCGAATCCGTCCAGCACATCGAGCTTTGTGAGGGCAAGACCTGTAACGCCTGAGACTGTGCAGGCCTGGCGTACCATCACCGCATCAAACCAGCCGCACCGGCGTTTGCGACCTGTCACAGTGCCGAACTCATGCCCTGCCGTGCCAAGGCGTTCGCCAATGTCATTGTTCTGTTCCGTTGGAAACGGCCCTGCCCCCACCCTGGTCGTATAGGCCTTTGCAAGGCCGAGGACATATGTCACCGCGCGGGGACCAAGCCCCGTGCCAGCTGCCGCCTGGCCTGACACAACATTGGAGGATGTGACAAAGGGATAGGTCCCGTGATCCACATCGAGCATCACACCTTGCGCGCCTTCAAAGAGAATCCGGCGGCCAAGACGTGCGGCTTCATCGAGGCGCTTCCAGGCGGGACCGGCATAGGCGAGGACGCGCGGCGCGATAGCAAGGAGCTCGGACTTCAAGGCATTGGCATCAGGGGCGTCGAGACCGAGACCAGCCCTCAAGGGCGCATGGTGAGCGATCAGACGCGCAAGCTTCATGTCGAGGGCGGTTTCATCGGCAAGATCTGCCACACGGATGGCACGGCGACCGACTTTATCTTCATAGGCGGGGCCGATGCCGCGTTTTGTTGTGCCGATCTTGGCATCGGCAAGCGCGCCTTCCCGGGCAGCATCGAGGTCGCGGTGCCAGGGCAGAATAAGGCAGGCATTCTCAGCAAGGAGCAAATCGTCCGGACCCAGAGCAATATCGCCTTCGGCCATGGTGTCGATCTCGGACAGAAGCTGCCAGGGGTCGACCACAACACCATTTCCGATGACGGAGAGCTTGCCACCGCGCACAACGCCGGACGGCAAGAGGTTGAGCTTGTAGGTATTGTTGCCGATGACCAGGGTGTGGCCAGCATTGTGCCCCCCCTGAAATCGCGCAATGATATCAGCCCGGTGGGACAACCAATCGACAATTTTTCCTTTGCCTTCATCACCCCACTGGGCTCCGACCACAACGACACCTGACATGCCCTGCATCTCCGACTTGATTAGAACCGGCGTCAGGGACACTGTTTGTGTTGTGAATGCAAGAGAAAGCCTGCAACTTGACGATGTTTGGCCGTAATTGAATTACAAAATAGTAAGGCTGTCCGCAGAGTTTCGGCGTATGGTAAGTAGAGTGTTGATTTTGTGGCTCATGGCGCTTCCCGCAGATGGGGTGGCTCAGGAAGCTAATACGGTTACGAATACTGAGCTGGCGTGTAGCGGCGGTGTTCGCGGAGCGGCGACGGTTGGCCCGATCAGAGATGCGGTGACTGTTTCCACGATTATTCATGCCGACGCGGTGAAGGATTCTGCGGGACAGGTGGTCGATTATAATTGGCCGCAATACACACAGACAATCCTGCACGATGACGGACAGATCCTGCTTCGGATTGAAGCGCGAGGCCTGTTCAACAATGCGGGGCCGCTGAGTTGCGAAGAGCGACTTGCGGCGGCGCAGCGGCAATTGATCGAGGGATTAGCTGACGCCAAGCGGCTCGACTCATCCGATACGGGCATCTTGTCGGTTCCGGTTCGGATGTCGCAGCTTTCGGCGTGCCTCATCAATGATGATGCCTGCGATACGGAGCCGCATTATGTGAAACCGAGTGAGGCTCTTCGGACCTTTGGGCCCGCTGCCTTCGATGCCTTGCTCGAAGACGAACCGCTATCCTTCTCGGTCTTTGTTTCAGACTGTCAGCGCGACACATATCTCTACGCCCCCGACAGCCGGACCGTGCTGAACGTCGAAAGCACTGAATGCTAGGCGAGTTTCCGTCTGCATGATAGCGCAGGCCAATGAAGACATATTATTCCGGCCAGCAGGTGCTGCACGCGCCCGAACGCGAACTCCAGAACGGAGAAATGGTGCCCTATGCAGAACAGCCGGCGCGTGTTGATGCGATCTTGTCCGCGCTGGGCGTCACAACACCGGCAGCGGATTTCGGGTTGGCACCGATCCTTGACGTTCACGACAAGACGTATGTCGAGGTCCTTCGGTCGGCCTATAGGGATTGGACCGCGGCGGGTCGTCCGGGCGACGCATTTCCCTATGTCTTTCCGGTGACGGGACGGCGACCTCTGAGCCTCGACCGGATTGATGCAAGACTTGGCCAGCATGCATATGATTGCGGCACACCGATCGCAGAGCATACCTGGGACGCGGCGTATTGGAACGCGCAGACGGCGCTGACGGGTCTGTCCGACGTGATGGACAATAAGGCGAGCGCATTCGCGCTCTGCCGTCCGCCCGGGCACCATGCGGGTGCCGACTATATGGGCGGATACTGTTATCTCAACAATGTCGCGATCAGTGCTGAGGCGGCGCTCAAACGAGGGGCTGCGCGCGTCGCTGTTCTCGATGTGGACTATCACCATGGAAACGGAACCCAGGACATATTCTATGCGCGCGGCGACGTGTTGACCGTCTCCATTCATGCTGATCCGAGGACGGATTATCCCTTCTATTGGGGACATGCGGACGAAACAGGTTCGGGAGCCGGGTCAGGCAGCAATCTGAATCTGCCTCTTCCTCGGGGAACCGATTGGACACATTATGTTGATGCTTTGGATCGCGCATGTGACGCGGTTGCCAAATTTCAACCGGACCTTCTGATCGTGCCCTTTGGTGCTGACACTTTTGAGGGCGATCCGATCTCCTATTTCGCACTGCAGACGGCTGATTATCGCCGTATGGCGGAACGGATATCCGAACTGGATTTGCCAAGCTTGATCTGCATGGAAGGTGGATATGCGATTGAGGCCCTTGGCGCGAATGTTGAACGTTTTCTGTCTGGTTTCGACGCACAAAATGGTTAATCCGCGCGTAGGGATTTAGCCCTTTCCAAAACCGGTTTTTCAATGCCGATGGTGTAATGCACACGCCATGAGGTGGCGACTTGGGAGTTTCGCAACCAGCCGTTGGGTGCTGGCGGCCCTGACCTGTTTTGGTCTGGGCGGACAGGGAAGCCTTGCCAGCATTTTCGATAATCCCGCATTTAACGTACAGGGCCTTGTGATCGTTTGGGGAGCGGACGGATTTGAACCGGGCGGTGTTGCACCTGTTGTGTCGGACTTTGTGCTCGATACCGGAACCGGAACGACGGCGGCGGCCTCCGGTGATGTGGATCTGATTGCTGGCGATGTTCATACGGTGTTGACCGGATCCCTCATGCCAACGGAGGACGCGACCAATTCCTCGATCGGGTCTCCATTCCGTATACAGAGAGTCGTTGGCGGCGCGTTCACCACTGATTTCAATGGCAACGGCGTCACGGATGCTGGGGACACGTTCAACGCCTTCCAAATCCGGGCGAATAGCGACATCAACACACGGCGCGCTGAATTCGATACGAGCTTCTATGTTGCCTCGAATACGGCATTTGCGATTGACGGTCAGGCCACGCCTCTGCTTGGCACATCAGCATTTGTGTTCAACCGCATGCGCGTGCGGGTGCGTGTCACCGAGTCGGGAACCGATGACGGGTTTTCCTTTGGCAGCGCAGCGCAGTTTCCAAATAGCGGTGGCGCGGCCGGCGGCGTTCAAAACGGTTTCCGGAGACTGTCGACCATGACCACGCCTCGGCGCATGTTCGATGGAGATCGGCGAACCGCCGCTTCACCGGGCACAATTGCCGATCAATCTGTTCGGTTCGATCTCACCTATCGCTACAACTCCGGAAATATCGATCTTTCCGATGGTGTGATCCAGGCTGCCGCCGAAGTCATCTATACGGTCTATGTCCCGTAGGTCGGCTTCCTGGCCGGCTATTCGATCAGCTCATAATCCTGACGTCGGATGTCGGCGACCGCCTCGCGATACGCGGCAACGGTTCCAGACCAGTTTTGGGTGATGAAACCTTCCTCTGTCTTGTACCAGGAGGCCCCGCACTCTTCGTCGCCCCAAACTGTGCCTTTCAAATCGTCTTGAAGCTGAGTGTTGAAGGCAGATTGGGCTTTCTCTGTCGGGGCCAGCGCTGCGGCACCTGTCTCCCCAAGGACAGCCAGCGCTTTGATGATGTGTCCCATCTGGGCTTCCATCATCGCCGTAATGGAGTTGTGACCCAGATTGGTGTTCGGTCCATAGAGCATGAAGAAGTTCGGAAAGCCGGAAACGCTGATGCCATAATACGCCCGGGGGACATCGGCCCAGACGTCCTTCAAAGCCAAGCCACCTGCCCCGCTTATATCAACGGACAGATTCCAATCGGAGGTGTTGAATCCGGTGGCCAGGGCGAGGATATCGCAGTCGACCATACGGCCATCTTCGAGTTCGACAGCCGTCGGGTGGATGCGTTTGATATGGGTTGTCTCAAGGGTGACATTGTCGCGATTGAGCGTGTCATAATAATCGTCACAGATCAGGATACGCCGACAACCGATCGGGTAATCAGGCGTGAGGGCTTTGCGCATATCCGGATCGGAGATCTTGCTATGCAAGAAATTGAGGGCACGAGCGGTGAATGCGGCTCGGCCTTCCGGGGTCCACTCAAAGGCCTTCCAGCTTAGCCGGTCGGCATTCTCGAAAATGAGCTGCCGGTTTAGACTGTAAATCAGCATGGCGCTTTCGAGGTTCGATGCCGCGAGCGCCTTGTCTTGTGGGGTAATGGGCTGGTCCGGTCGCGGCACGATATAGTTCGGGCTACGCTGGAAGACGGTTAGGTGATCGGCGGTTTCTGCCATAGGCGGGACGAGCTGGACGGCACTGGCACCGGTGCCCAAAACGCCGACCTTCTTGCCCGCCCAGTCGACAGACCGATCCCAACGGGCTGTGTGCATGGCGGGACCTTCAAACGTGTCCAGGCCGTCAATTGCAGGCAGCTTCGGACGGTTGAGTTGCCCGAGGGCACTGACGACCGCCATGGCTTCGATCGTCTCGCCGCTCGAGGTTGTGACATGCCAGGATTTGTTTGCGTCGCTCCATTCGGCACGGCTGGCGGCCTCTTCCAACCGAATGGATGGGGCAAGCTGGTATCGCTCCACCAACTCATTGGCATAGGCCTCAACTTCATCGGCAATCGGGTAGCCCTTTGACCAAACCATGGATTGGGCGAAGGAGTATTCATACAGCGCGACCGGCACATCGCAGGAGCAGCCCGGATACTTGTTCTCGTGCCAGGTTCCACCGACACTTTTGTTCTTTTCCAGAAGTGTGAACGTATAGCCGGCTTCCTTCAGCTTGATCGCCGCCAGCAAACCGCCAAGCCCCCCACCGATGACCACAACATGCTTGTCGTCCATACCTGTCCTCCACCAATTGATCTGTTTCGGTGGAGCGTGGGGTTAAGTCACGCGCTTGGCAAGTGGGGCAGGCGTGAAATCAATCGACGCGGCCAAAGCGGTAATATACGCGACCGCCGATGGAATCGTTTCCCTGGTTCCGGCCCTGTCCCAGAATCTGTCCGTGGGACAAGTGCTCATAAATGAACTGTACGCCGAAGCGCTCCCCGAGGTGACGGTTGATGGCGAACGTCGTTCGGAAAAGGTCGCGCGAGCCGAAGAGAATATTATTGTTGTCGAACGCCGCATTGGCCGGATTGCTCGGATCATTTGGGAACGGGATATCGATTTCACCCGAATGAACAATGTAGCCGAGACTTGTTTCGATCTCCCAGCGTTTCTTCTTGCCGAGTTGCCAATCCCAGTTCAGCCCAAAGCCGCCGAAACTTGTATTTCCGGCCGTGTTATAGGACCCGACAATATAGGGCTCGGGATCGAAGAAGTATTTCCAGCGAAGACGTTTTGGTGTGTGGAACTGGATCTCCACCTGGATGTTTTCACCCTCTTCCTGGTTTTCAGCATCGGCACTGCCGCCAATCGGAATATTGTGGGCAAGCACCCCAAAGCGGATTTCGCTTACAATGTCCGAAAACGTCGTTCCCCTTTTCTCGGTCTCCGTCTCGGCTGATGCCGCACCGTAAAATGGAGCGCTGAGCAGAGTGAGAAGCAGAAGAGTTTTGAGAAGACGCATGGCCCAGCCCTCCGAATGACGCTTGAGTCATCAGAGAGCCGAGCAAATTGCCGGTGTCAAACCAAAAGCACTGCACTTTGCGGTCTTTGAAAAAACTGTAAAGCTAGCCGCATCCAATCGACCGAATCCCGCAAAACCATTGCGAATTCAGCTTCTTCCTAGAAGCGCAGGACCTTGGCATAGCGAATATGCTCCATGGTATGGAGCTTCTCCACGGTCCCTTCTGGTGGCTCCGAATCAATGCCTACCAGTGCGATGGCTTCACCCCCTTCATTGGTCCGACCCAAGTGGAAGGTCGCAATGTTTACATTGGCCTCGCCGAGCATGACACCAAGCGATCCGATAAAGCCTGGGATGTCGAGATTGTTGACGTAAAGCGTGACGGGCGAAAAGTCTCCCTCCAGCGCCATGCCCTTGATTTCGACGATGCGTGGGCGGCCCGCAGTCACCGTGCCGGCGAGCGTGCGCCAGCCACCTTCAGGTGCATTTTCGGTGGCCTTGGTAAGCACTTTGATGCGGATGAGGCTGTCATAGACCGGGCTTTCCTCGGTCTTGGTCTCGGTCAGTTTGACGCCGCTTTCGTTGAGGATGGCGGGGGCCGAGACCATGTTGACATCGCCGCGGCTCGGGCGCAGCAGCCCGGCCAGCGCCGCTGCGGTGATCGGCTTCCGGTTAAGCTCTGAGACCTCCCCTTCATATTCGATGACGACTTCTTCAAAGCCAAAATCGGAGATTTGCCCTGCAAAGGCCCCGAGCTTCTCGGCAAGCTGTGTGAACGGCGTCAGGCGGGGGGCCTCCTCAGCGGTCACCGATGGCATATTGAGCGCATTGGTGACCGCACCGGTTAGGAGATAATCGGACATTTGTTCGGCGACCTGAAGGGCGACGTTTTCTTGTGCCTCGGCGGTTGCGGCCCCGAGATGCGGCGTGGCGATAAAGTTCGGCGCCCCGAACAGTGGATTGTCCTTGGCGGGCTCTTCAGCGAAGACATCGAGGGCAGCCGCGGCGACATGGCCGCTCTCCAATGCGTCTTTCAACGCGGCCTCATCGATCAGACCCCCGCGCGCGCAATTGACGATAATCACGCCTGCCTTGGTCTTGGCGAGATTCTCCGCAGAGAGAATATTGGCTGTTTGATCAGTGAGCGGCACATGCAGGGTGATGACGTCTGCGCGGGCGAGGAGTTCATCAAGCTCAACTTTTTCAACGCCAAGCTCCACAGCGCGTTCCTCGGTGAGGAATGGATCATAGGCGGCGACTTTCATGGCGAGCCCGCAGGCGCGTTCAGCGACGCGGCTGCCAATATTGCCGCAGCCGATGAGGCCGAGCGTCTTGTAGGAGAGCTCGGTGCCCATGAAGGCTTTCTTCGGCCAGTCGCCTGCTTGTGTGCCGGCATTTGCTGCGGGGATCTGGCGGGCGGCGGCAAACATCATGGCGATGGCATGTTCTGCGGTGGTGATCGCGTTGCCGAAGGGCGTGTTCATCACGACGACGCCCTTATTGGTGGCCGCCTTGATATCGATATTGTCGACACCGATCCCGGCGCGCCCAATGACTTTCAGCTCGGTTGCTGCGGCAATCACGTCGGCATCTGGTTTTGTGGCTGAGCGGACAACGAGGCCATCATAGGCCGGGATCTCGGCAATCAGCTCGTCTTTCGAAAGGCCGGTTTTGGTTTCAACCTCAAGGCCGCGATTTTTAAAGATATCGACTGCGGCGGGGCTGAGTTTATCGGCGATAAGTACTTTTGGCATTTTGGGTTTTCCTTACTGGGAATAAAACACTGTCATCCCGGCCGAAGCGCAGCGAGGAGCCGGGACCCAGAGCAGCAATGCGCTACTCGTCCAGTGGGTCCCGGATAAGCTCTACGAGCTTTCCGGGATGACAAACTTATGTTGATGCAAGTGTGCTGAGCGTCTCTTCGAAGGCCCAATCGAGCCAGGGCGTGAGCGCGTTTACGTCGGATGGTTCAACTGTTCCGCCGCACCAGATGCGAAGTCCCGGCGGGGCCTTCGCGTAGCCAGCTGCGTCATAGGCCACGCCTTCTTTGTCCAGCAGGCCCATCATCTTTTTGACGAAGGCGCGTTGGTCGGCTTCATCGAGCGACGCCACGCGAGGCTCGACAATCTTGAAGGTCACGCCGGTGTTGGAGCGCACCGATCCATCGGAGCACAAAAAGTCTACCCAGGGCGTTTTTGCCACCCAATCGGTGAGGATGGCGAGGCTCTCGTCGGAGCGGGCCTTAAGCGCTTTCCAGCCGCCGAGGCTTTCACACCAATCCAGTGCCTGGAGGTAATCCTCCGTGCACAGCATGGAAGGCGTGTTGATGGTTGCGCCTTCAAACAGAGCTTCGTTGAGCTTGCCGCCCTTTGTCATGCGAAAGATCTTGGGCAGCGCGCGGTCGGGCGTGAAGGTTTCCAACCGGCGGACGGCATTGGGGCTGAGGATCAGCATGCCATGGGCCGCCTCCCCGCCCAGCACTTTCTGCCAGGAATACGTCACCACATCGAGCTTTTCCCACTCGATGTCCTGAGCGAAAACGGCTGACGTCGCATCACAGATCACGACGCGATCTGGGTTCGGTTTAATCCAGTCGGCATTCGGCACACGAACGCCGGACGTCGTACCGTTCCAGGTGAAGACGATGTCGGCATCATCGCGGGCAGCGGCAAAGTTCGGCAGGATGCCGTAATCACCTGTGTGGATCTCGCAGTCTTCAAGCTTCAGCTCTTTTTGGGCATCGGTCACCCAGTCTTTGCCGAAACTCTCCCAGGCAAAGATATCGACGGGTCGTCCACCGAGCATGGACCACATGCACATCTCCACGGCCCCGGTATCGGAGGCGGGCACAATGGCCACGCGATAGTCCTCTGGCAAACCGAGTATTTGCTTCGTGCGGTCAATCGCTTCTTTCAGCTTGGCCTTCGCAAGGGACGATCTATGGGAGCGCCCAAGAGCTGCGTCTTGCAATTGCTGAAGAGAAAATCCGGGACGTTTGGCCGTCGGTCCGGACGAAAAGTTGGGGCACGCTGGGCGTACCTCCGGCTTGGTAGCCGTTGTCGTGGTCATCTGTTTGTCTCCTATCCTTACAGATAGGCTGGGCATCGTTGGGGATGCCTGGCCCAAGGGGGAGATGACAGTGGTGGACCAGAATTTCAAGTAGAAATGTCCAAAGGCCTGAGGTGAATGATCTACCCTCAGCCTCTCTGCTTGACCTTTGTACCGGTACGGGCCACCTCCGCGCTCATGGAACATCGCCGCGATGCCATCGATTGGGCGCTCTTTTGCGCATTGTCTGCGCTCTGGGCAAGCGCATATGCGATGACGCGCGGCGCGGTGCAATCGCTGCCTCCCGAGGTGATCATTCCCGCCCGTCTCGCAATAGGGGCCATTATCCTCAATGTGGCGCTTGCTTTTTCGGGTGAGCGCTATCCGCCGCTGGGCGATGTGAAACACTGGGTCATGGTCGTGATTATGGGATTTGTCGGCATGACTGGCCCGTTCTTTCTCATCACAACGGCACAACAGACCGTCGATTCGAGTCTGGCAGCCCTCTATGTGGCGGCGACGCCGATTTTTGTCGTTATCGGGGCGAACGCGTTCTTTGCAGACGAGAAACTAACTCTCCCCATTGCGCTCGGTATTGGGCTCGGTTTTGTCGGGGTTACGGTCCTCTTCGCTCCGGATGTCATTAGAAACTACGGATCTGCAACAGCTGTCGCTCAAACCCTCCTTATTATTGCAACAGCCTTTTACGCCACCAGCACGCTGCTGGCGCGTGCCGCATCGCGCATGCAGCCCCTGGTCTTTGCAGCAGGTTTTGTGACCGCAGGCGCGGTTTTGTCTCTGCCCATGCTGTTCAGCGTTGATTGGGATGCCTTGGAGCCGAGCGCGGTGTCTGTGCTTAACGTTATCGGGCTCGGGATTGGGCCGTCGGCGATTGCGTCGCTGCTATATATGGCTCTGGTTCAGCGCGCCGGAGCGACATTCCTGTCTCTCACGGGCTATGCCATTCCGATCCTGTCGGCGCTGCTTGGTTGGGTTCTATTTCGCGAGGCGCAGAGCTGGCACACATTGATCGCGTTCGCTCTCATACTCACCGGTGTGTGGCTCGCCCAGCGTCCGGCGAAGCAAAACTCGGAAACGGCAAGAATGGCTAAAGGCGAAACTGCCCCTCAATAATTGTCACAGAAGTTCCGGAGAGGTTTACCCGGTCGCCGACGATCTCTGTTCCGACCCACGCCCCGCGACCGGGATAGGCCTGGAAACAGCTCAGTCTTGAACGGCCGAGCTTCTCACCCATCAAGGGCGCGGCCATGCAGTGCCAGGACCCCGTCGCGGGATCCTCATCAATGCCGGAGCCCGGCGCAAAGAACCGGCTGACAATATCTGCACCGTCTGGTCCGCCAGGTGCGACACAGCCAACATTGCCGCGATCCCAGCCGGCCGCATCTTGTCCGAGCTCGGCGAGCGCGCGATGATCTGGATCCAAGGCGAGAATGTCGCCAGCTGTTTCGAAGACGCAGGCGAGGAAACTCCCCGCCCAGGCCTCCATAGGACACGCGCCGAGCGCGACTTCCATGTCCGCTGTTACCTCAACCTGCTGCAAAGGTGATGCTGGAAAATCCATGACGAGGCCAGCCGTTCCGCGCGAGACGAAAAGGTCACCGGACTGGCGAGTCTCGAACACAATCTGATCGCCTGAATACCCCAGATGTTCGTAGATGACATGTCCCGATGCCAAGGTTGCATGGCCACACAGAGGGACCTCTACAGCTGGAGTAAACCAGCGCAATTGCCACCGTCCCTCACCGACCGGAACAATGAAGGCGGTCTCAGCGACATTGTTCTCTGCGGCGATCGCCTGGAGAACGTCATCTGGCAGGAATGCATCCAAAGGCATGACACAAGCCTGGTTTCCCTCGAAAGGCTGGCTTGCAAACGCATCGACTTGGAAGAATGGGATTGTCGCCGTCATCTGATGACCTCCTGTTTCGGCCAGCCATAGACGTCCGGATCGACCAAGAGAAACGATGATTTCTGAGCAACCCTGAAGAAAACCTATAATGTTGTGATCCTTACGCGCTAGGCAGCTCAGGCCGTTTGGCTCTATTCTTCGGTACCGGAAACGCTCGACCAAATAGGAGCCATGCCCCTCGCCTATCCGATCCTTGTTTATACCGGCTGTCTGCTTCTGGCCGTCATCATCGGCTATGCCATCCGTCGCGGCAGCACATGCGCTGTCGGTGCCGTCTCGGAGCTGGTGTTGAAAAGGCGCGCACGCCGCTTCATGTCGTTTCTACTGTGTAGCGCGGTGGTGACGCTGGTGCTTCTGCCCGCGGTCTGGCTGCTCCCAGGTCGCGGTGGTCTGTTGCTGCCGAGCTATTCTGCAGCATGGACATCGGCGCTGGGCGGGGCACTGTTTGGTGTCGGAGCCGTGGTCAACGGGGCTTGTAATTTTGGCACAATAGATAAGTTGGGATGCGGAGAGACGCGTTACCTCTTCCTGTTTCCAGGATTGCTGGCGGGCACGTCTATGGGTCGGGTCGTAGAGGTTCCCACCCCAGTGGCGACGACAAGTATAATCTCTGATGTCAGTCCGGTTTCCCTTACATGGGTTGCTGTCTGCCTGGCCATGGCAGCCATCTTTTGGATGGCCAGCATTCGGCGTAAACGGGCGCGGGGCACACCCGGCAAACCCGTCGCGGCCTATCTCTCGATCATTGGTGGCCTTGGTGCCTTGATCACCTTTGCAGTCGGGCCGTGGCACTATACGCGAATTGCCATTGAGGGATCTTCAATGCCCAGCTTTGCGAGCCTCGCCGCCCTTGGCCCAATGATTGGTCTTCTGGGTGCGCTGATAACCGGGGCTGTGATTGCGGCGGCTCAGGATAAACGCTTCCAGCTTCGTGCCCCAACGCTCGGGGGCTCCATCGCCTGTTTTCTAGGTGGGTTTTTGATGGGGGTTGCCATCCTGCTTATCCCGGGAGGCAATGATGGCATGGTTTTGAGCGGCCTTCCTTCGCTTTCACCATCAGCCGCGGTTGCCTATCCTGCCATGTGTGCGACCATCGCCTTACTGGTCTGGGCGACAAATCGCCGACACAAAGCGGCTGCCGCAGACTGATTGTTATTCAGTGCCCATGGACAATCACACCCAAACAGGCTTCAGGGAGTTGGGGAAAGATCCGGAAAAACACAAATGACCACAGAACATCGCCCATCTGGCCGCCTTATTGATGAACTGCGCGCGGTTTCTCTTGAAACCAATGTGACGCGTTATGCGGAGGGGTCGTGTATGGCTAAATTTGGCAATACGCATGTCCTTTGCACAGCAAGTTGGAGCGACAATGTTCCCGGGTGGATGCGTGGGCGCGGATCTGGATGGGTGACGGGTGAATATGGCATGCTTCCAAGAGCGACCCATACGCGGGGACGGCGCGAGGCGGCAGCTGGCAAACAATCGGGACGGACACAGGAAATCCAACGTCTGATCGGCCGGTCTTTGCGGTCGGTCGTTGATCTCACCGCGCTCGGCGAAAATCAGATTACGATCGACTGCGACGTCATTCAGGCCGATGGCGGAACCCGTACAGCGGCGATCACGGGTGGTTTTGTCGCCCTCGCCCTGGCCTGTCGGTATCTGAAAGACGAAGGGCTGATCAAAAACGACCCCATCCAGAAACAGGCTGCGGCGATTTCCGTCGGACTATGGAAAGACCTCCCTGTTTTGGATCTCGACTATGCGGAGGATTCTGGCGGCGAAGGCGATATGAATGTCGTTATGAGCTCCGATGGCGGGTTCATCGAAGTCCAGGGAACAGGCGAAGAACGCCCGATGACGCGCGCAGAGCTTGAAGAGCTTTTGCGCTTGGCAGAGAAGGGCTGTTCAGACCTGTTTGATGCGCAAAAAGCGGCCCTCAGCTAAAAAACGCCTTTTGCAAATCTTGAGATTCTGACCCATGTTGCTCGAAATCGGAGGAAACGAGTAGCTTGGCACAACACTCTGCCGACAAATTGGGCTTGCCAACGAAACTTGCCTACGGGTTCGGTTCGGCGGCCTATGGCGTAAAAGATGGCGGCTTTCTGTATTTCCTTCTCCTGTTTTACGGTCAGGTCGTTGGTCTTGAGCCAGCCCTGGTCGGACTGGCCATCCTGATTGCACTGGTCGTTGATGCGATCAGCGACCCTATCGTTGGATATGTCTCCGACAATTGGCGGTCGAAGTGGGGTCGACGACACCCCTTTATGTATGCAGCAGCGGTTCCGATCGCGCTGGTCTACTTCCTGGTCTGGAATCCGCCCGATTGGAGCGATGGCGCGCTGTTCTGGTATCTTCTGTCGACTGCGATCCTCGTTCGAACGTTCATTACCTTTTACGAAACTCCGAGTTCCGCGCTGCTGCCGGAACTGACCTCCGACTATCATGAGCGCACTACGCTCCAATCCTTCAGACTGTTCTTTGGATGGTTTGTCGGAAACGCCATGACAATTTTGATGTTCGGGGTCTTGCTGCGGGAAAACGAGCAGTATGAGGAAGGTATTCAGAATGTTGAAGGGTATGCGACGTATGGCGTGATCGCCTCCATCGTTATTTTGTGCGCCATCATGGTCTCCGCACTCGGCACACACCACCACATCCGGCGGCTGCAGCCTCTGCCGCCAGGGCGTGACTTTCGTGTTCTGGCTGCCTTCCGAGAGATATTCGAAACGCTCGCCGACCGCTCTTTCACCGCCCTCTTCGTGGCAACGCTTTTCGGCTCTATCGCGACGGGTGTCAGCGGTGCGCTCGCCTTTCAGATGTTGTCTTTTTTCTGGGAGTTTTCTCAGGATGAGATCTTCATCTGGACGACACTCGTCGTCGTTTCCGCCATCCTTGGGACGACTTTGGCCCCTCGCGTGACCCGGGCGCTCGGCAAGAAGCGCGCCGTCATCACGCTCGGTATCTTGGCCTTTGGGGCGGCCCCAATACCGATCGTTCTACGGCTTCTGGGGCTCATGCCCCCAAATGGTGACCCCATGTTGTTCCCGATTATCGCGATCGTGAACACGCTTGACGTGGCCCTGATCATCGCGCTTCAGGCTGTTCTCTACTCGATGATTGCTGATCTCGTGGAACAGAGCGAGCTGAAAACGGGGCGGCGGTCTGAAGGCGTATTCTATTCAGCTGTTACATTCACTCGCAAATGCAACCAGGGTCTTGGAGGGTTTATGGCGGGCGTTGTGCTGACGCTTGTGGCGTTCCCGTCCAATGCGACGCCGGGAGACGTCGACCCGAACACCCTGTGGCAACTTGGGGCCTTCTATGCTGGCCTTCTTTGGTTGCTCTGGGCAATTATGATCATTGCGGTGGGCCAGTATCGGATTGATCAGTCCGTCCACGAATCTAATCTGGCGGAACTGGCTGAACGCCGCGGGTAAGATTAGGCATACACGCCGCTGACAGACGCATCTGCCTGCATAGGTTGCGAAATATCGGCATTCTATATGCAAAAAAGTGCCAAATTCGCCCGGTACACTGTCTCTTGCCCACCGGTTATCCTTGATCTGGCTTTCAACGCCCGATAATAGTGTGAGCGTAGAGTTGCGCAACTTAGGCGTACAAATATAATATATTTAAGTTGAAAGACCGCGGGGGAGTAGAGGTTTTTTCAACCAGGAGAGTAGTTCTTTAAGGGGGAACGATTTTGACTAATGAGGCAATAAAACAGCCCACAGACATAGACAGACATGTGGGAATGCAAGTGCGAACTGCGCGGCGAGAGCTTAAGCTGACGCAGGAAGCGCTTGGCAAAATGCTGAATATCACCTTCCAGCAAGTCCAAAAATATGAGCGAGGCGTCAATCGTATCTCGTCCGGCAAGCTCTATGAAATTGCGCACGTCCTGAAACGACCATTGAGTTTCTTTTATCCCGATCAAATCGGCGAGATCGACGAAGATATGGAGCGTAGCGAAGCCTTAAGGCGGACCGATCTCCAAAAAGACTGTCGCAATCTAATTGATCAGATTACGGACATTGACGATCTTGAGGCTCTGCACCGGATCATCAAACATTCCGTGCGGGAATTAGAGCCAGCCGCTTAACCCAGCTCGTCTGCTTCTATACGAGTGACAACGTGTTGACCTCACCCTCGGTGGTGAGGACAACATGGCGGCCAATGCTGGTTTCCTCTCTGTCGATCTGGCTCAGCAAGTCCGCATCATGGCTTGATGCGATCAAGCGATCGCCCTCGACGGTGCGAACAAATGCGATGGCTTGGGCTGGCGCGCCGCGACGACGTATAAGCGTGTAGGTCTCTATTGTTCCTTCCGCGGGGCCAGATATCGGCGACAGTGTATGCTCCGGCTTGGCTGGCGGATCGGCCGGAACAAACTCCCCTGGCCTGTCGGTTGAATAAATGCCGGCGGCTTCTTTGGTCATCCAACCGCCATTGGCAAGGACTAATCCTTTCGCCGATGGCTTGGATGTGCAAGCTCCATACATGCTTGCAATGGCGTGCAGAGAGTAGTTGTTCCCAGGTCCACCAAAAAAGGGAAGACCGCCCGTGAGCGTCAAAGACCGTGTTTCCGTCTGCGGATCAATACCCAGGGCGGAACACGCACTCAACACCGCGCAAGGAAAGCATGAATAGAGATCAAGGAGAGACAGGTCATCTGGTGTGCACGCCGCCTGCTCAAGCGCGCGTGCAATAGCGGTGTCCATGGCCCAGGATCCATCAAGGCGTGGACGCTCCGAAATATTTGCGTCGGCGGCTTCGCCTGCCCCATGCAAATACACGCGCGCGCGTGCGGGAATACCAAATTCATCAGCTTTCGCCTCTGACATGATCAGGACCGCGGCGGCCTGATTTACGGCGTCCTGCGCCATGTGCCATTTCAAGAAAGGGTCCGCGAACGGATAGTTCTCTTTGGATGGTTCGGACAGGAAGTCGATGCTTCTGGCCTCGCCAAATTGGGCATAGGGGTTTTGCGCTGCCGTCTCGGAAAATGGTTTGAAGAGTTCTGACATGGTTCGGCGGTGCTGCGACCGGGTTTCGCCATCCCGGGCAGCGATGGCATTTTCAAACAGGGCATAGAAAAAGGCCGGTGTGACAAGTCCGTGCTTGATCTCCGCACGGCTGAGCAGCATGTCGCCCATGCCGCGGTCGTCGAGTTGGCCGCCGGTTTCGTCGGAGAGATCAATTTTTATGTCCGCCCGCCGCGCAGTCTTTGCTGCGCCAATCACTTCCGCACCGGTTATGAGGGCTATGGCGCTGTCACCAGCATGGATGCGGGCAGCCATTTCGTTGACCAGACTTTGAGGGCTTTGACCGCCAGTCGAGGCATAAATGGCGCGGGCGGGATCGGCCCCGATCCCCTTGGCGACGGCCCGAGGCAAATTCTCTGCGCGGCCATAGGGATAGGGATAATTCGGAATGGAATCATCAAATATGCGGACCATGGCGATGGTATCGATCGCTGCTGCAAGTGCCTGTTGAGAAAAGCCCGACAGGGCTGTCTGGGCGGCCTCCGTCGCAAGAGAGACGTAGCTTGGTGCAGCAGAGGCGCCTTGGTCGGCGGTCCAATGACTGACGGCCTGTCCTGCCCCAACCAATACAGGCATGTTTCCCTTTGACATCGCTTTGGCTCCTGGGTCGTCCTTGTGATGTATCGTCTTAGAGACACGGCGCTTCAGATCAATGGGTGACGCAGGGCCAACACAAATCTGACCTTCCATGAAATTTCCTCATTTGGTTTACCGCCCATTGAGTGTTTTCGCGTAGCCAGGGTTTATTATGGAAACAGTTCAGGAATCCGGGGGGGCGAGCCGGAGACCCATGCTGAGTGCATTTGGGATGTTTTTCGCTGTTAACGCAGCGGCATTGTCCCTCGCAACCATCTGGATCTGGCACGCTTGGCAACTTGGCGAGATTAGCTCGGCCGGGGCCATACTCCGATTCACCCTTACGGTGACCGCGTGTGTCGCCTTCCCCATCGGTGCGTATGCCGCCGGACACCTCATTGATATCGAGGCCATCCGACGGAAGCTGCTTGCGCTCGACGCCGTCGACGATCTGACCGGCCTGCTCAAGCCGCGCTTCTTCCAACTTGTGCTCGAAGATGAGTTAGCCCGCGTTATCAGGACGGGTCGCCCCAGCGCCGTGGTCGTCTTCGAGATCGACAAATTCTACGATATCCGCGATCGATTTGGACATGAGTTCTCTGATGCGATGCAAATACAGGTCGCTCAAGCGGCCCACCGCTCCCTCCGAGGGCCGTTCGACAAAATGGCGCGATCAAATGGAAACCGTTTTTTTGCGCTCCTTCACGACGTGTCGGTGGCAAAAGCCGAAGAGATCGCTGACCGAATAAAGGACGTGGTGGCTGAGACGACGATCAGTCATCTCGGGGCGTCAACCTACATCACCCTGAGCATGGGATATACAAGCATCGGTCCGCAGACCAATGTCGACGACGCCCTCGGTCTGGCCGAGAATGGCCTGACAAAAGCGAAGCGGTTCCGGGGCAACAAGACCTGCAATGGTCGGTACTGAGGGGTTATCCGACCAGGGTCGCATCGGTCTTCGCGGCTATCTCCTCCATTGCCACTTCCGGGGCGAGCTCCACCACCTTCAATCCACCGTCGACGACATCAAATACGCCAAGGTCGGTGATAATTCGATCAATGCAGGCCTTGCCAGTCAGCGGAAGCGTGCACGCTTTTAGGAGCTTTGACTCACCTTTGCGATTGGTGTGATCCATTGTGACGATACACCGCTTCACGCCGGCGACGAGATCCATGGCACCGCCCATGCCTTTGACCATTTTCCCGGGAATCATCCAATTGGCGAGATCACCATTTTCGGCCACCTCCATGGCACCGAGAATCGACAGATCGATGTGCCCCCCGCGGATCATGGCGAAACTGGCAGCGCTGTCGAAGAAGCTCGATCGGGGCAGCGTGGTGATGGTTTGCTTGCCGGCGTTGATGAGGTCGGCGTCAACTTCATCTTCGGTCGGGAACGGCCCCATGCCCAGCATGCCATTTTCAGATTGAAGCGTGACGTCGACCCCTTCGGGAATATGATTGGCTACCAATGTCGGGATGCCGATACCGAGATTGACGTAGAACCCATCTTCCAGTTCTTCGGCGGCGCGCTTGGCCATATCGTCTCGTGTCCAGGGCATGGTGGTCTCCTAAGTATAGGCCGTGTCAGCGTTGCAATAGATGCGAATACGGTTGACGCGCCCGGCGGCGTTCCGCGAGATAAACTCTGTCGCGGGAATGGGCGTCTGCTTGCCGCTGGGAATTGTATAGTGGTGGATGGTTTCCAAAGCGAAGTCGTGGTCATCGCCGAGGATCATCAAGGGTTCGTGGACCATGTCGGCAAGACTCGTCCATATGGAGCCGAGCATCATCAGCACATTGGCCTTGCCGTCCATCACGGGGATGTAGTTCATACGCAGCGAGCAATCGTCGGCAAGGAAGTCGCCATAGGCCTCAATATCGCGCGCATCGATCGTTCCGAGATAAGATTGAAGCCAAGCAAACCCATCCGGTGACAAATCATTGCGGGTGAGGCTGTCGAGCTTCATGTCGGCTCACCCCTCACTTAGGGTGAGCTGTTCGATGCGCTTTTCGTGCTCGCCCTGCAGGACACGTTGGACAAAGACACCAGGTGTATGAATCTGATCTGGATCGAGAGATCCGACCGGTACGATTTCCTCAACTTCGGCGACCGTCACTTTGCCAGCCATGGCCATGAGCGGGTTGAAGTTTCGCGCTGTTGCCCTGTAAACAAGATTGCCCTGCGCATCCCCTTTCCAAGCTTTGACGATGGACAGGTCGGCAATGAGCCCCCTCTCCATGATATAAGTTTCGCCGTCGAATTCTTTGTGTTCCTTGCCCTCGGCGATGACAGTGCCGACGCCTGTCTTGGTGAAAAACCCAGGTATGCCCGCGCCCCCTGCCCGGCATCGCTCCGCGAGGGTGCCTTGGGGGTTGAACTCCAGCTCGAGCTCGCCGGCTAGGTATTGGCGCTCGAACTCTTTGTTCTCGCCGACATAGGATGAAATCATCTTCTTGACCTGCTTGTTCTCAAGCAGAACGCCAAGGCCAAACCCATCTACACCGGCATTGTTGGAAATGATGGTGAGATCTTTGGTGCCCGCCTGCCGCAGGGCAGCGATCGCAAGCTCAGGAATCCCGCAAAGCCCGAACCCGCCGGACATAATGATCATGCCGTCGAACAGATATCCCTCCAGGGCCGCGGCCGCGTCGGGGAAGACTTTGTTGGCCATGGTCAAGCGCTCCTCAGCTCGGGGTCGTTAGATGATAGGTTGCGTGACATGTTGCAGGTCTCCAAGCAAGAGCCTGCGTTTTCGGTTTTGATCACAGAGTTAGAAAATTGCCCGTTGCGATCCATGGTACGCCGGGGACCAGGGCCGGGCTGAAGACCAATCCGATCCATGCCGGCCCGACATTCGTGCTGACATCTAGGACGGGACCGGTTCAGTCCGATGCCGGTGGTTTGTGGATACGGCAATCATATCGGCGAATTGTGAACGCATAGTCGTTCTTATCATCCGCTTTGTGGGGCCTCTCCCACACTTCTTGCCAGCGGTCAGCGTTCATCGTGGGAAACACGACATCGCCGTCGGGTTCAGCCTCAACGTCAGTCACATATAGGCGGTCGGAGATCGGCAAGGCCCGCGCATAAATGCTCGCGCCGCCAATGATAAAGATCTCATCCACGCCATCGCGCCGGGCAATGCTGCGGGCCGCGTTGACGGCCACACCAAGACTCGAGTAAACGCGCGCGCCCTTGGCCGCGTAGTTCCAGTTTCGGCTAATCACGATATTGGCGCGATTTGGCAGAGGCCGAACCGGCAGACTCTCCCAAGTCTTCCGCCCCATGATTATGGGCTTCCCGCTGGTGACGTTCTTGAAGAAAGCAAGATCCGCGGCCAGTCGCCAGGGAAGCTGTCCTTCGTTACCGATTACACCATTGCGCGCCTTGGCGACGATGATGCAATTTCGTATGTCCGTAGCCAATCAATTATTCCTAATTCCAAGCCTCGAAAGACCCAGCCAGGCGTTTTCAACCCGCTCCCCACCCATTAGTCACGACAGATCGGCGCTCATGACAAGCCTGCCGTGTAATCTAAAGCGTGACTTCAATTTAAGATACACGTTTAATGTTCTCAGAGCTCATAAATGCAATCGCTTATAGAAACCCGGATCACATTGTTGTCGTCGGTTTTCTACTTCTACTCACGTTCGGCACAATATACCATCTTGGCGGTCGGTTGTGGGCGGCAATCTATGTCGCGCTGATTCCCTTTGTGAATTGGACGTTCGGATTTGCAGATCGCGTGATGCAACCTGTGCCATTTGTTGAAGACGCGATGTTCAATCCGATTACGATCGTGACCGGCTTGATCCTTGTTGTGCGCGATTTTGCCCAACGTGAAATGGGGCACCGCATTCTGCTTGTGATGGCAATGGCGATCGGATGGTCGTTCTATTATGCCTTCCCGCCGATCGCGATCGCCTCGGCCATTGCATTCGCCGTCTCTGAGTCTGTTGATTGGTCGCTTTTCACCTTTACGCGCCTGCGCCTTTCAACGCGCGTACTTCTGTCTTCCGCATTGGCAGCGCCGGTCGACACGACGGTGTTCCTGATCGGCGCGAACATAGCGAGCCCCGGTCAATTATCGTTCTGGAATGTGTTTTTCTCGATCGTCGGCAAGATGGTCGGCGCGCTGGTGATTTTCTGGGTGCTTCGTTTGAGGGAGAATGCCGGAGATCCGAGGCTGGCCAGGAAAGTCTGACGCTTGGTCTAAACCGCCACCAGGGCCTTGATATGCGGATGGGGGTCATACCCTTCGAGCTGAAAGTCCGCATATTCCCAATCAAACATGTCGGTCTTTTGCGGATTCAATCGCATTTGGGGCGGTGTACGGGGCGCGCGTCCCAGCTGCAATTCAGCCTGCTCTATGTGATTGAGGTACAAAT
>JBCBUY010000025.1:0-39539 GCA_039817885.1 Pseudomonadota bacterium
TGTCTCCAGCCAGGTCGGGTGCACACTGAATTGCACCTTCTGTCATACAGGCACCCAACGCCTTGTTCGGAATCTGACCGCGCAGGAGATTGTTGCGCAAATTTTGATCGCACGGGACGCTCTTGGAGAATGGCCGGGGAGCGCTGATAATCGCCGGCTGGCAAACATCGTCTTCATGGGAATGGGCGAGCCGCTTTATAATCTTGAGAATGTTGTGGAAGCGATCGACACCCTCTCGGATGGAGAAGGCATCGCTATCGGCCGAAGGCGGATTACGGTTTCGACCTCGGGCATCGCTCCGAAGATTCCTGAACTCGGCGCACGCACGGGGGCGATGCTGGCCATTTCGCTTCATGCCGTGCGTGACGACTTACGCAACGAAATCGTCCCGATTAATCGGAAATATGATCTGAAGACGCTTTTCGACGCGATCCGCGCCTATCCAGGGCTCGGCAACGCCAAAAGGGTGACATTCGAATATGTCATGCTCAAAGGGGTGAACGATAGCCTGGCGGAGGCGCGAGATCTTGTTCGCTTATTGTCGGGCATACCCGCAAAACTCAATCTGATCCCGTTCAATCCCTGGCCGGGCACCCAATATGAGTGCTCCGATCCAGAGACGATCGAAGCATTCGCCGCTATTTTGAACCGTGCGGGATATGCCTCGCCGATCCGGACGCCGCGGGGCAGAGATATCTTCGCTGCCTGTGGTCAGCTGCGTTCTGAGAGCAAAAAGCCATCTGCGGCGGACCAGCGGCGCAAGGCAAAACTCACCGCTTCAGCTGCCACCTGATCAAAAAACAGGCAAATCATGCCTGATTTGTGGCCTGAGCGCCACAGCCATTCCAACACTGCACCTGACACCCCGGTCACATTCTTGACGCAATGCGCTCTGTCGGCTCACTTCATCTTGCAGCGTGTGCTGCAGCAGGGGTTCGTGCAAATCAGTCACTAATGTTGGGAAGACAAACAAAATGAGAAGCTCAAAATCTATTCGCGCGCTCGCTTTATCGAGCAGCGCGGCCATAGCAATATTAGGTCTTGGTGTGTCGGCAACGGCTCAAACCGATGAACCTGTTACCGTCAACACGGTCACAGATGAGGACGATGTCGCGGTTCAGGACCGTATTATTGTGACGGGGTCACGGATCGCCACAGACTCGGCACTAACGGCACCAAGCCCGGTGCAGACGGTGGACGCTGAGCAGATTATCTCATCTGGGCGAATCGATGTCGCAACCATCTTGCGTGACATTCCCGCGTTGCAGGGGTCAATCCCAGGCAGCTTCTCCGCGCAAACCGTTGCAGACACCGGCGACGAATCAGATCTTGGCTTGAGCTTACTTGATCTTCGGGATCTTGGGATCGAGAGAACCTTGGTGCTCCAGGACGGTCGCCGGCACGTACCGGGTACCGGTGGACAAGCCGCGGTGGACATCAACGCGATACCCGCATCTCTGATCAGCCGAGTCGATGTTCTAACAGGCGGAGCGTCTTCAATTTATGGCGCTGACGCTGTATCTGGCGTGGTCAATTTCGTTTTACGCGACGGTCGGGACTTCGATGGCCTCGAGTATCGTCTTCAAACCGGCATCTCAGAGGAAGGTGACGCAGAAGAGGTATTCGCATCGATAGCAAATGGATTTGAGTATGATGACGGCCGCGGCAGCGCGGTATTTGCGCTGGAGTTCCAGCACCAGACATCCGTTATATCAGGGGATCGGGATTTTGCTGGGTTGGACTTATCGACGTTGACGCCGAGCAGCGAGTTTATCAATGGGGAACTCGGTCTGGATCCGGCAACGGAGAATGCTTTCTTTCCTAACTTCACCCTCCCCGTTTCGAGCCCGTTCGGGTTGATCAATCTTGTAGATACAACAACGAATATGACATTCGGTGGACCAGCACCTTTTGCGAGCTCTTCCGACACAATCATCGACATCGCCGGTGGCGGTTTCATTCAAGGTATAAACTCGATCCCTACCGTCGCTGGAACAAATATTCCTGTCTTGCAGGTTTTTGATCCCGGGGTTGGGCTTAGAGCGTATAATCCTGGACTTGCGGTCGACGCTTTTGGGGCCATCGGGGGAGATGGCATTACGCAGGAGGATGATACGGAGATCCTGCTTCCGGAGCAGACCCGCTTCTTGTTCAATGCCGGAACGGACTACGAGCTTCACGAGAACATCACCTTCTTTGCCGAAGGTAAATTTGTGTTCAGTGAGGCCACCGAACAAGCTGGCATTCCGTTTACTGATGATATTCCAATTGCTTTAGACAATCCATTTATCCCGGCCGCGCTTCAAGCGCAGATCCAGGAGATCATCGACCTCGGTGGTACTCCGGACCTCACCGTGTCTCGTGATGTTCTGGACGCCGCCGTTTTTCCGGTCAGCGATGTCGAGCGTACAACTATTCGCGCAGCAGGCGGTTTCCGTGGCACAATCCCGGTCCTCGACTTCAATTATGAGGCATCCTACACATGGGGACGGACGGAAATAGAAGCTATCGATCGCAATGTACGAATCGAAGATAGATATTTCACGGCGATCGACGCAGTTGCCCTCGGCGCAGATGACATAGCCAACCTAGACGGAACAATTAATGCACTGCGCGGTAGTGAGGACATTCAAATCTCATCTGATACCGCGCAGATTGGAGACATCGTCTGCCGCTCTGAACTAGATGGCTCCATCCCACCCTCCAACCTTGAAGGGTCACCATTCTCCGTGGGTAACCCGCCAGTTGATCCGGATAATCCTGAAGAAGTTCGGGCGGTCACATTTCAGTTCGGTGATGGACAGTGTGCGCCGCTAAATATCATCGGCCTGAATTCGATCTCCAGCACTATTGGGGGTGCGAATTTTGCGTTTCTTGATCTCACGGATTCTACCGTGGTTACGCAACAACAGATATTGTTGACGGTATCTGGCGATTCCTCAAAACTGTTCGAGTTGCCAGCGGGCCCAGTTGGGTTCGCCGCAGGCTTTGAATGGCGCGAGGATACGTCAAACTTCACGCCAGATTCCTTTCGGCAGATCGAAGATGTGGTCGCCAACGCAGCGATTGTAAACCCATCTCCGATCACGACCGACGAGTTCCCAGACACCATTGATGTCATCGAGGGCTTCTTTGAAGTGCAGATCCCACTTTTGGCGGATCTACCTTTCGCGGAGTTGCTAGAAGTCAGCGGATCGGCCCGATTTTCAAACTACAATACGATCGGAAACACCACTGCATGGTCGATCAATGGTCGGTACTCGCCCCATGATTGGATCACGTTCCGCGGGACCTACAATGAGGCGGTCCGTGCTCCTAACATAGGGGAACTATTCGGCCCCGTTACCGCAGCAACTATCGGTGTGCCCGCTGATCCATGCGACGACGACAACATCAATAATGGTAGCGTTTTCAGAGTACAAAATTGTCTCATGTTTGTAGATGAAGGCTTCAATTCAGCAGACTTTCTGACTGCTTTTGTTTTCGGGACGACTGGGGGCAATCCGAATTTGCTAGAAGAACAGGCCGAGACTTTCACCGTGGGAGCAGTCCTGCAACCAGGGTGGATCTTTGAAGGCTTTACTTTCGTCGCGGACTATTACGACATCGAGATCACAGACGCGATCGATACACTAACGGGTCAGGAAATCGCCGAGGCCTGTGTCGACCTTCCCTCCATTGACAATCTATTCTGTGACAATGTGGCTCGAAACCCAGATAATGGCGGAGCGATCTCTGGATTTACTGCAGGGCAGATCAATTTGGCTTCGCTTGCTGTACGCGGCGTAGATTGGAGCGCAAACTATTCCTTCGATGTGCCGAACTATAGAGGCTGGGATCTTGGCTCCATGCGGCTTTCAGCTGTCGGAACGAGGTTCCTTGAGGATACTGTTGATGGCGATCCGACCAGTGCAGAGGTAATCGCTGCGATTGCGGATCCGCTGGAGCAGGAACTCGCCGAGGTCGGTCTGGCTATCGCCAATGACGAGCTTGGCGAGTTTTCGAGACCTGAGTGGATTGCAACGCTTGGTATCAATTGGGATTTCGGCAAACTTTCTCTGAATTGGCAGGGGCGCTTTGAAAGCTCCCAAAATTCTATCGGAATCGTCAATGAAGACCTTGTCGACGTGATGATTGAAGATGGTGCGGTTGTTGTTAATCCGAACGTTGGATTTATCGACCCCTCTCAAGAAGAAACCGGTGTTGGCTTTGCTCAAGACATTGGGTTCAACTATGATTTTCGGGAAGAAATTGGCTTCTTCGGCGGTGTGAATAATCTGACCGACGAAGATCCGTTTCTTGGCTCCTTAACACGAAATGTCAGCCCACGCGGACGGTTCTTCTTTGTCGGTGTTCGCGGAACTTTCTAAGTCCCCGATCTGGCTTGGACGATCTCATTCTTACAGGGCCGGCGTTTACGCGCCGGCCTTGCTTTTTTGGCTAGGCCCTCAACGCCGAAGAGAGTCCTATAGGAAGCTTGTCACATCGATCCTATAGATGTGCATTGTGGCGATCATTTCCGGGACCATTTACATGCGCTGGAGCATATACGTTTTTGCGATAGCGGTTTTTGCCTTAAGCTTTTTTGGTTTGAACGCAGCCGCCCATGCCGAAGCGACAGGTACGACCGGCCCAGCCAACACATCTGACCTGCCCCCTATTCCGATCTCGAAGTGCATCAATATTGGTGGTGCGCTAGAGGCTCCTCGTGAAGGCGAATGGGGATACTCGGTCAGGCGGAAGGACTTGCGTCGCATCGCCGAGGCCGGCTTCGATACGATACGCTTGCCTGTGGCGTGGTCCAATCACTCCTCCCCCCGCCCACCTCATAAGATTTATCCCAGGTTTCAGCGGCGCGTTGACGCCGTTATCCGAGCGGCATTGGACGAAAACCTCAACGTCATTCTCGACATTCATCATTTCTATCAATTGATGCAGGCTCCTGATGACAATGCGGCCTGGCTTGATGCGCTGTGGCGGCAACTCTCAGAGCATTATGAGGGTTGGCCGGATGGACTGATCTTCGAGTTCCTGAACGAACCCTTTGGCCATATGGACAAAGCCAGAGTCGACGCGATGAATCGCAGGCTCCTGCCGATTGTCCGCGAACGCCATCCCGACCGATGGATCATCATGAGCGGCTCAGGGTGGGGGCATCTCGACGGATTGTTGGAAGCCGATATTCCCTATGATCCTCGCGCGATCGCCACGTTTCACTTCTACGAACCCTTTAACTTCACGCATCAGGGAGCCACCTTTATTCAGCAAGACTTGCCAGTCGGCGTCGACTGGGGAAGCGATGAAGACCGCGAGCAATTGACCTCCATGATGACCAGTGCTGCGGAGTGGCGCACGCGGAACGGTATGCCATTGCTGCTTGGCGAGTTCGGGCCATATGCGGAGATCGAGCTCGAGGAACGCGCCCAATGGACCCGCGCCGTTCGGCGAGAAGCTGACCGCCACGATATTCCTTGGTGCTATTGGGAATGGGCGACGACGTTCAAAGTGTATGACACATTTCGGGAGCGTTGGCTGATCTCGATGCGACACGCTCTCCTCGAACAATAACCTTTGACGGACGGCTTACCTTGCGTCCCGCTTGACAGAGCACCGCGCTAAGGCGCTCTGTCCCGTCTATAAATTTCAAATGAGGATTCGCCGATTATGACAGACCTTTCGGACAAAATCGCCGTCATCACCGGGGCTGCAAGTGGGATCGGGCTTGCCAGCGTCGAAACTTTTGTTGCCGCCGGGGCAAATGTTGTCGCAGCAGATATTCAGGAAGATATTGGCAAGTCACTTGAAGAGAGGTTTGGGAGTGATCGGGTCCGATTTATCCAATGCGACGTGACCGTGCCGGCAAATCTCGAAGCGACAATGCAGCTTGCGGTCGATGCGTTCGGTGGCCTCGATATCTTGTTCAACAATGCGGGACGCGGCGGCACAGTGACGGGGGTCGAGGAGCTCGACATCGAGGGGTACGATCAGACGATGGACCTTCTTTTGAAGTCCGTATTCGTCGGAACGAAATTTGCCATCCCGCATATGAAGGCCCGCGGCGGCGGCTCCATTATCAACACGGCCTCGGTTGCCTCCGTGTCGGCCGGATATGGACCCATCACCTACTCCGTCGCCAAGAAGGGGGTGGCCTATTTCTCGAAACTCGCGGCCGCTGAGCTTGCGAAATACAAGATACGGGTCAATGCGATCCTTCCGGGTTTCATCGCGACCTCCATTTTCGGCGCATCCCTCGGAATGCCGCAAGCTGCGGCGCTTCAAATGTCGGAAATGCTGGCACAGAAAGGCGGCGGCATGCAGCCGTTGGGGCGCGTTGGGCATGGCAATGATATTGCCGAAATGACCGCGTTCCTGGCCTCAGACAAGGCAAGTTTCATTACGGGCGGCGAGTTTCTTGTCGATGGCGGGATCACTGTCGGTCCAACCCATAGCTGGAACGAAAATGCCGTGACCCCGATACTCGACGCTATGGGGATCAGTCCTGAACAGGCCGAGCAAATGCGTGCAGCCCTACAGGCCTCGTCTACAGACTAGTATCGGGAAGTCCTGGAGGGATCGGTCGACCCCTCACTGGGTCTATATGCCGTCTATCTCGAACGGCACCTGCTTTCGGGCAAGGTACGCGCGTTCATCGACTTTATTGCTGCAAACTGGCAACAGCATTCCAAAGGCAAAGGATACGAGGATAACGCCTGAATAACGGCCCCTCGCCCCGCACTATTCGTGCAGGATGACCGGCATCCACGTATAGCCCTTCACGAAGGGTGATGGCGTTAGCTCTGGCTCAGCCATCACTTCGATATGGGAGTAGCGCTCCAAAAGCTGTTCCCAGAGAATGCGGAGCTGAAGCTCAGCAAGGCGATTGCCCACACAGCGGTGAATACCGAAACCAAAGGAGATGTGGCTGCGCACATTTGGACGCTCGATCCAGAAATCATTCGGCCGCTCGAACTGTCGCTCGTCGCGATTGCCCGATGCATACCACATCGCCACCTGGTCTCCGGCCTTGATTGTCTTGCCGTGCATTTCGACGTCGACCAGTGCTGTGCGGCGCATATGAGCGAGCGGCGTTTGCCAGCGAATGGTCTCCGACACCAGATTTGGAACAAGATCCGGGTTTGCCTTCAGGATCTCAAACTGTTCTGGGAATTTGTTCAGCGCGTAGACCGAGCCCGTCATGGAATTCCGGGTCGTATCATTTCCGCCGACGATCAGCAGAATCACATTGCCCAGAAGCTCCATCGGAACCATGTCGCGGGTCTTCTCGCCAAGCGCCAGAAGCGTCATCAAATCGCCGTCGCGCGGGTTCTTTTTGCGGTCCTCGAAAATCTGCATGAAGGTGGCGAGGCATTCCAGCATCTCGGCCCGCCACTGTTCTTCCCCACCCGGACAGATATCCGGATTGTTCATATTGGTCACGACATCCGACCAACGGGTCAAACGGCGACGCTCCTCGAAGGGGAAGTCGAACAGAGTTGCCAGCATCATGGTCGTCAGCTCAACGGACACTAGGTCAACCCAATCGATCGGTTCGCCGACCGGCAAGCTATCGAGGATCTTGGTCGTCCGCTCGCGGATAAGCGGGTCGAACTTTTTCAGATTTGGTGGGGCGACAGCTGGTTGAACGGTCTTGCGTTGCTCGCCATGCCGCGGCTCATCCATGGCGATGAACATAGGCATCTCAAAATCTGCCGGGGCCTCGCCAAGCGTGATGCCCCCATGGCTCCAATCCGACGAGAAACGCTGATGATCAATGTCGACGGCCATGATGTCGTCGTAGCGCGTGATCGACCAGAACGGGCCAACAAAGCTGTCTTCCATAAAGTGGACCGGATCTTCGTTGCGCAGGCGCTCGAACCGATCCCAGTACCCTTCCTGACGCCAAAGCTCTGCATCCGCCAGATTCAATTGATCCAGTGTCAGCTCAGATGCTGCAGGCGGCGTCTCGCCATATCTGAGATTCCCTTCGAACATGGGCTCTCTTGGAGTGACTTTCGGGCGCTCCAGAGCTGGGTGCATCAATGCAGTGGTATCAGCCATTGTTTGTCTCCTCCTGTCAGGATCTGTGTCCCGTCTTCTAAGGCGGTAACACAAAATGGTTTCAGAAACCATGACGCAGGCGTCATTTTTTTATTTCAGGATGCAATGTGGGGGTAGCGCTCCTTGCGGGCCTGGCTCAAAGCGGCCCGAAGTGCCTTGGCAAAGCTCGACCGTTCTTCCGGTGTCAGGAACCGCCCAATGACGAAAACACGCCTGCCGTGTTCAATCCGGAGCCAACTCGTATGTGTCGCCGGTTCGTCCAGTTCGACCCGCACAAAAGCCGTAGGCAAGGTCGCTGATTTGTCGGGTCTGCCCTTCTGACTGTGGCTTAAGTGGAGATGATCGCCATCCACCCGTACCCGGGTTTCCTGGTCCTGCGCGCGGAAGCTCATCCGGAACGCGATCCAGATTGCGAGCGCATCCAGACCAAAGAAGCCGAACACAGGCCAGGCTCCGATGGTGAGATAGAGAATGCCGGCCGCAAAGCTGAATAGGCCAACAAGCGCCATGACGATCATGAAGGCTCGCGGGCTCAACGATGCGTTCGGCGTCAATACAGCATCCATGTAAATAGGACGGGAATGATCAATCATCAAAGGAGTATAGCGGGCACCGCTGGAACTGCCAGTTGCCGCTATGCGGCCTTGCGTCTCGGGCCAAGTGCGCCACATAACGCTGTCATGGCAGAGCTGGCGGCATCGAAGCGAACGCGAAAGACGCGCAAACGGCGACGTCCGGTCTTCAACGAAACCAAAGCAACCGAGCTCTACGAGATCCTGTCCGCCGAGCGGCCCAATCCCAGAACAGAACTCAATTTCGTGAACCCCTACACGCTCCTTGTTGCGGTCGCCCTTTCTGCGCAAGCCACAGATAAAGGTGTCAACAAGGCGACGGAAGGCTTGTTTGCGATTGCCGACACGCCACAGAAGATGCTCGCACTCGGCCTCGCAACCGTTGAGACTCATATCAAGACGATTGGGCTTTGGCGAAACAAGGCCAAAAACGTCATTGCCCTATCGGAAATGCTCATCGAGGAGTTTGACGGCGACGTTCCTCAGACGCGCGAAGAGCTCGTTCGTCTGCCAGGTGTTGGCCGGAAAACGGCGAATGTCGTTATGAACGAAGCCTTCGGCAAACCGACCATTGCGGTCGACACCCACATTTTCAGGGTCGCGAACAGAACCGGGCTCGCGCCAGGGTCGACACCCGACGAGGTTGAGTCGCAACTTGAGCGTGCAACTCCGGAGAAATATAAGTTGAGTGCCCACCACTGGCTTATTCTGCATGGGCGTTACACCTGCGTTGCAAGGAAGCCCAAGTGCTGGATGTGTGGCATTTCACACCTATGTAAATTCAAATTGAAAACAGCCGCGCCCAGCTGATATATCAGAGATTTTTGAAAAAAGTTATGTATTTCAGTTGCTTATATTAGCTTCGGCAATTGAGTGTCGCAGTATTTGTCAAGGTCATATCGTTATCAAAAACATGTCAATTGCATTTGAGCTTTCGATTCTATGTGTTTATACAAAGTCACCTTCAAGTTTGGGTCGCAGCCGATGATTAAGATGGCACGTGGGGAGCGGCACCAGTTTAATGTGCGCAGGCTCAAGAGGGGTAGAGTATGCTAGATCGAACGCCCACGCGAAGCGGTCTTGAACTTCGGCTCGGTAATTTTTCCACGATAATAGACGCATTGGACTATGCAGCGTCTGGCGAGTCCGGAATCAATTTCTATACGGCGACAGGCGTCATAAGCGCCTCGCTTCCGTATCGCGTTTTGCGAGAAGAGGCGATGGAACTGGCCGGTAAGCTGGCCGCCGTCGCCCCGCAGAACTCACTTATCGGTTTGTTGGCCGAATCGTCACCCGATTTTGTGCGCACTTTCTTTGCTTGCCAGTATGCGGGGCTTGTGCCGGTTCCCATGCCGATGCCGACTGCGATGGGCGGCCGCGGCAGTTTTGCGCACCAGCTTCGGCAAATGGCGGGGACAGCCGAAATTCGGGCCATGTTCGCGCCTGAAAAACTTCTCGATATGGTTGGGGAAGCCATGGAGCCCATCGGGGTTCCGTTTTTCGACATGTCCGACCCCAAACTGGAAAATGGCGTCGCAGCGTTACGTCCCCATGGGCCGGACGATCTTTGTTACATCCAGTATAGTTCGGGCAGCACGAATGACCCGAAGGGCGTCATCGGCACCCAATCCACGGTAACCGCTAATTGCGAAGCGATCATCAAGTATGGGTTGCAGGTTCGCGAGGATGACCGGGCCGTGTCATGGTTGCCGCTGTACCACGATATGGGCCTGATCGGGTTCCTTATCGCGCCGATGATGTCCCAGCTATCTCTCGATTTGATGGAGCCTTCCTCTTTCGCTCGGCGGCCAATCACCTGGCTCGATATCATTTCGAAAAACAAAGGTACCCTAAGCTATAGTCCAAGCTTCGGCTTCGAGCTTTGCGTGCGCCGATGGCGGGATGATCGCGAGCTTGATCTTTCGACCTGGCGAGCAGCGGGCATTGGCGGCGATATGGTGCGCAGTGATGCTCTGGATGCCTTCGCTGCCACATTCAAAACTCACGGCTTCTCAGAAAAATCGTTTGTGCCGAGCTATGGCATGGCGGAAGCGACGCTTGCCATCTCATTTGCGCCTCTCGGCCAGGGTGCCCGCCCTGACTGCATCGATAATGATCGGCTACGTCGCTCCGGCGATGCTATTCCTGCCTCCGACATCACACACACCAGCGCCCGGCGAACCTTTATGCTGTGCGGCGAGGTTCTACCGGGGCACGATCTCGAAGTGCGCGACGATGATGGAAATGTTCTGGCTGACCGGAAAGTTGGCCGGATTTGCGTGCGGGGGCCCTCGGTCACGCCGGGCTATTATCGCAATGAGGAGGCGACAAAAGACGCCTTCACGGCCGACGGCTGGCTGGACACTGGCGACCTTGGATATGGGCTCGACGGCCAGATCGTTATCACCGGTCGCTCGAAGGATTTGATCCTGTCGCATGGCCGCAATATCTGGCCACAAGATCTCGAATGGGCTGTCGAAGGTGCCGTAGCGGGCCGCATTGGACGCACAGCAGCCTTTCCTGTGCCGACGAAGAACGGAACCGACGAGATTGTTATCCTTGTCGAGTGTAGATCCAGAAACCCGGAAAACCTCTCCCGTTTGCATGCAGAAGCCACCGCTGCGGCGAAGACGGCTGCAAACACCACGGTTCATGTTGGACTTGTGCCCTTGTCCAGTTTGATCGTGACATCTTCGGGAAAGATCAGTCGCGCCCGCGCGCGTCAGAAATATGTCGGCGGTGGATTTGAGAATTTGAACCTTATGGTGTTCAGTTCCGGGTCCGATGCGCTGAAAGCAAGCGGAAGCGTCGCTGACGCCAGATGACTCCCCCGGACAAATTGATTTCCGTAACCGGTGGCACTGGCTTTATCGGGCGCGCCCTCCTTCGCCAGCTGGACCGTCAGTCTACGCCTGCGCGCGCACTGACCCGGCGCGTGCAGACCGATCATGGACCCTGCACCTGGGTCCGAGGCGATCTCGATGACGATGTCGCCCTGACACAGTTCGTCAGCGGTGCAGATACCGTGATCCATCTCGCCGGTCTTACCAAGGCACCGACCAAGCGTGCCTTTTTTGACGCAAATGCCGACGCCGCCGGACGTCTCGCCGCCCATGCCGCCAGTGCCGGTGTCAGACGATTTATCCTCGTATCGTCCCTCGCTGCTCGGGAATCTCACCTGTCCTGGTATGCGGCATCGAAACGGGCCGGCGAAGATGCCGTCCAGTCAGCAGCAGGAGATATGGACGTGGTGATCGTTCGCCCCCCCGCCATTATTGGTCCGGGTGATGATGCAACGGCACAGATGCTCGACGCTATGAGACGTGGTTGGCTGCCGGTACCCGGCGGGGTGAATCGCGCGCGGACCCGTCTCTCCTTCATGCATGTCGATGATATTGCTGCGTTTATCCTCCAGCAGATAGACCGAGAACTGCCTGGCAAGCCACTCGAACCGGCCGTCGAACCCGGCGGTGTTGGCTGGGACACACTCGCGGCGACTGCCTCGGAAATCTTGTCAAAACCCGTCAGACTGTTACCTCTCCCACCGATTATCCTGTTTCCAGCAGCGTATGCGACCGAGACAGTTTGCGCGCTCTTCGGCCAGTCCACTTTTTTCAATACTGGCAAGGTGCGCGAAATGCTGCATACTGATTGGACAGGACGTGATGTGATGAACGGTGCGCGCGCATTCAAGGACAGCTTGGCGCTCGCCTTCGGACAGGACATAGCAAAATGACAAAACCCAAGATCAACGGTCACACAGCAGGTCTCGTTTCGACCGATACCGATGACCTCATCTTCCAAAAAGTCTGCGGCCTGCTCGCGCCGTATAACCGGAATGAGCTGGCGCTCAGCCGATCAACGATCATTATGTCCGATTTGGAGATCGACTCCGTATCCGTTTTCGACCTTATTATGGAAGTCGAAGACACATACGATATTACCTTTCCCATGGAAACGGTAAGCTCGATGCGGTCTATAGGGGATCTGGTTGACACGATCCGCGCCTTAAAAGCCGCGTAAGGACTTATGAGATGAGCATTTTCTCCAAATATGACAAGTATTTAGAGCGGCTCACTCAGGCAAGCGCGATAGGTCGAATACCGGTTGGGCTGGAATTCGACGATATCCTGTCACCGACCCGGGGCATTGTTGAGGGCAAGGAAGTCATCCTCGTCGGAACCAATAATTATCTCGGGCTAAGCTATGATGAGGCTTGTATGACCGCCGCTAAAGCAGCGGTGGACAAGCATGGCACCGGAACGACCGGCTCCCGTCAGGCGAACGGAAATTATGCCGAGCATGTGAAACTCGAACAGTCGATCAGCGACTTTCTCGGTATGGCATCGACCATTGTCTTCTCAACCGGATACCAGACCAATCTCGCTGCGATCTCGGCCCTCGCCGGCGCGGAAGATCAGATATTCATCGATGCCGATAGCCATGCCTGTATCTACGATGCTTGCAAGCTTTCGGACGCATCCACCATTCGGTTCCGCCACAACAATCCAGAAGATCTCGATAAGCGCCTCGCACGGACACCGAAGCCGGACGGCGACCGCCTGGTGGTTGTCGAGGGCATGTATTCCATGTTTGGCGATCTTGCGCCCCTTGATGCATTTACGGAGGTCGCTCACAAACATGGCGCGCTCATTTATGTCGACGAGGCCCACTCCTTCGGCAGCTTTGGACCGAGGGGGCGCGGCCTTGCCGAAGAACAGGGTGTGCTCGATAAGATCGATTTCTATTCGGCGACGTTTTCGAAAAGCCTGGCAGCCATTGGCGGGTTCTGCTCGTCGAAGCATCCTCAATTTGAGCTGCTCCGGGCAGCGCGGCCCTATCGGTTTACGGCGTCCCCTTCCCCGTCCAGCATCTGGAGCGCGCAGGCCGCGCTTGACCGCATCATCGAAGGCGATGGCGAGCTACATGAGAATTTGTGGGCACGCAGCCGGCAACTCCATTCTGGTCTGACGGAGATGGGGTTCGAAATCGCGGCCGATGCGAGCCCGGTGATCGCTGTTTTGCGCCCTGATGAAGCGACCGCCGTGCGTGAGTGGAACACGCTTCTTGACCGCGGGGTCTATGTGAACTTCTCCGGACCGCCGGCCACCCCGGCAGGCATCAGCTTGCTACGCATATCACTTTCGGCCGCCCACACAGAGGAAGAGATCGACCAGGTATTGTCGGTATTCCGGTCCCTGGTGTCCGACAATGCGGCCGTTCCTGCCGAATAGGTGTTGTTGGCCACAGGCCGATCTTATTCGCCGTCACGCTGATGATCTGAATGATCGACCTCATCCGCGCCGTCCGTTGGCGTTTCAACGACAACTTCAACCTCTACATCTCCTGCCTTTTCAAAGGTCAGGGTGACCGGAAATCGCATGCCCTCCGACAATGGCTCCGCGAGGTCGAACAACATCACATGATGCCCTCCTGGCGCGACCGGGACCTCTTCTCCAGCTGGAATAGAGATCCCATCCGTAAGGGGGCGCATACGAAGCACACCCTCATCATTCATGGTGGTGTGCAGCTCCGCGGAGGCCGCGACGCTTTCCGGCACCTTGGCAGCGAGGAGGCGGTCATCCGCCTCCCCATTATTGTCGAGATGAAAGAAAACAGCGGCGGGCTGCCGGGTGGTCACCGTCGGGCGCGCCCAAGGATGATCGATCTTGATCCCCTCGGCCGCAAATTCATGAGCAAACACTGCAAAAGGCAGTGCCATTAGAATTGCAGCGGACACAACATATCTCATCATCGTATTTGCCTCTTCACTCTTCGGGCACCCTAGAACGCCTTTTGCCAACCCAGGGTGAACATATAATCGGTTTCGAGCTGTGGGCCGTTCAAGTCGCGCACGATCGGAAAGCCGAACTCGAACGCCAGCCTGTGACCGCGAACGACACCTGTCTGCCCCAGCAAGTTCACGCCGAAAAGAGCCTCCAGTGTCTCACCGCCCTGAAAGTCAGGATTGGCCGTCTGTACCGGTGCGACAATCAGAGGGTCGAACCCATCGATCCGTCCGACAGTCCGTCCGAGCAATCGACCGGACAGCGATACCCAGGGGCGCGGTTCATATGCGACCCAGGTGGTCAGCTCACCGATATTGCCACGGGTATAGTCGGAACTGTTGTCTCCAAGACGGATCGTGCCCATGATCTGGCCACCAATGCTGATATCGCCGTACCGGTCACGGGCCGTCAGTCCAGGTTTCAAGTCGAATGTGCCAGAACCGATCTGCATGGGATAAGGCAGCCGCAATGTTGGCATTGTGCCCATAGGCGTGAGCACCTCGTCCTCGAATCCGATCCGACCGGTCGGAATCGACACTGCGAAATTCAGATTGATCTGGCGGTGGTCCTTTTGGCCATTGTCCAGGCCAAAAATCGCACCGACACTTGTGTCGCCAATGCCGTCGCTGGATGTGGTGAAGGTGCCGAGCACATCTGTGCCCATTGGCCCCGCAAAGGTCGTAT
Organism: Pseudomonadota bacterium; assembly: GCA_039817885.1. Lineage (GTDB taxonomy): Bacteria > Pseudomonadota > Alphaproteobacteria > Caulobacterales > Hyphomonadaceae > CALLCD01. The sequence goes on from JBCBUY010000025.1 coordinate 15,104, forward strand.
GATCCATTTCGTTCCGGACATAGGACGTCATGGCCATCAGGGTCAGCCGGTCCGTCAAACCGTACATGCCGCCAAACATATGCATATCCATCGTCATGTCGGTCGGCACGACACGCAGGGTCGGCGGTTGGCCTGGCGTGCCGAAGAAGACGTTCGGAACCGTGGTGACGATCTCCTCAGGTGTTACGGAATTTGTTCCGATGCGGGACCCGTCCATCTCCATCCGCATATAGCGGTAGGACAGCATAAATTCCCCCTTCTTGTGGCGGTGATCCACCATGACACCGATCGGCGCATGGTCAGAGGCGGTGCTTCCGTCCGCACGGGCAGACGGCGCGAGCGACGCAGCCAGAAGCGCTGCGCATACAAAAGTGCGTTTCATTGATTGTCTCACTTGAAGTCAAAACATCCGCGCCCCCTCGGCGCAGACAGATAAGATTGAGTTCAAGTGGTCTGAGGTGGTCCGTTGGACGGTGCCCCTGGCCAAAGCGGGCCTCCGGGATGGACTGGATCCCCTTGGCGCGACAGCGAAACGCAGATCGGCGCTTGCATGACGCTTCCCAATTTTGGCGGGCTCGAGGATGCGGCGTCCGACGCATGGGTACAGTCATCACAACACTGCGCTTTTGTGTCTTCGGGCGGGGCCGTGTCACCAAAGCTCATCTCAACGATCTGATGGCCACCGTGCCCGCATATGAGCACTGAAACGGTTTCGCTCTCGGAAAATGCCAGGTGCGCTTGCCCGCCATGGGCAAGGTATCCGAGCGCCGCTGTCAAAAAGACAAGCCGTCTCAGCAGAACACTCACACGCGATAACATACCCCTCACACTAATGTGAGCGGTCAGGCTGATCCACAAAAAATTTGTCGCAGCCTAGCGAAACGCCCCGCGCCGCCACAGCCGCCAGGCCAATACTGGTGACCACAAGATGGGGTGACGGCGCTGGTGGTCGGTCACCGGTATGGTCACACCCGAATGGCTTTTCAGCTTGTGCAGGACATAGTCAAGGCCACCGTCGAATGTGAAGCCTGCCTTCAGTACACGGAGCGCCGTAGCCGGTTTTCCAATCCAACGTCGCAGGGCCCAACTGATTTGGGTAAGCGTTCGGGCCGCCCCGTTCGTTTTGCCGAGATCAATATTGCCCTCGGCATCGACCGGGCCGAGGGCAGCCACGCCCAAAGCCTCATAACGATCGCCGAACCGTTCCACGATCTCCGACGCGCGTTCCAACGGGCGTTCAGCCCGAAGTTCCGTCCGGTAGCTTTCGGCAAGCGACCTGGCCCAGAACGCTCGCGGTGTGATCTTTCCGTCCATGAGCGGGCGCGTCTTCGCAGCAAAGTGGATCACCGCCGCAGTCAGGGCATCGATCAATGCCCCGCGCTCATCCTCGCTCGTACAGGACATGATCAGACAGGGCTGCGAGAAGCGCCCCCAGATCATCGGCTCCCGCGCCCCTCCGCTCGCGCGACGTATGAAGGCATTGAGCGACATGATCGAGTATTTCGACGACATGAACTTTCCGGCATGATCGACCGACTCCAGATAGTGAACACTTGGCGGCAAGATGAGGCTTGCCAGGGCTTTGAGGCCAAAGCCTTTGTGGATGGAACGATACCGATCGACCAGGACATAGTAGTCCAGCATCTTTTCGGGATTATCGGCCTCGCGGAGCCCTGAGCCGTAAAAGACAAACCCCTTAACGCAGTCGCCATGATGCTTGCGGATGGCCTCTGCCATTTCCATCGCGCGCTGTGGCGGCTCGACGGATTGTTCCGCCTCGATCACCGCTCGAACCGCGGCAAATGTCTTTGAGGACGCCACAGCGGTCATCTCAAGAACACCAAAGGACGGGTGGTGGAAATCCGGATCTTTCCAGAGGGCGGCGCTGCGAGAAATTCACCATCGAGCACAAGATCCCCTGAATATTTCAGCAAAGCCTCATCGATATTGAAGCTCTCCATCCCGCGTCTCCGCATCACTGTCTCTGGTCCGCCGGCCAGAATACCAATCAATGCCCTGATAAGGCCGTTGGCCGGCCACCTTGCATGGGTGAACCGAAGGGGTTGCCCCTCTTCCTTACCCCAAAAGGGATCGAGGCCAAGATTGAGCTGAGGCAGGGTCGTCGCGAGTGTAAAGAGGTGCGACCCTGCGGCGTGGAAGGCGTCCGACTCAAATGTCAGATCGGTTGGTCGCATGACTTCATTTCCGTCCGGGCCCCGCGGACCGAAGACCAATCGCGCCAGTGTCAATCCAACGGCGGCCGAGCCTTCGACACCGCGCGTGTGCAGCTCCCGGCGGCAATATCTGATGCCATGCGGCACGGCTCCGGTGGATAAGAAGAACCCGTAGAGCGGCTGACCCATCTTCGATAGACTCACCTCAAGCAACGGCATGTGCGTTGTGTGCTTCTCGGCGGTCCCGGCGCGCACCGCCGCCATGATGGCGCGAATGCCGCCCTTTCCTGCGCGGTGGAGCCCCATGGCCTTGGCCGCTGTATTGGTCATGCCCCCCGGCAGAAGCGCAATGGCCGTGTCCGGCGCAAGGCCTGATCGTCCGGAGAGCAATTCAGTCAACACAGCCATGGCGGTGCCATCACCGCCCTCAACGAAAATACTCTCGACGCCCGTATCGGCGAAGTGTGCGAGCGTTGCGGGAAGCTTGTCGAATATATCGAGCGAATGGAACACCGTGTCAGGGTCTCGCTGCGCAACACGCTTCAGGTAAGAACCTCGCTGGGACACCGAATGACTGAGCGGGTTCGAAATCAGGCCGAACCTGCTGGTCATCCAAGCTCCTCCTGGCGGACCCATAAATAGAGCCCCGCCCCCGCCAGCAGCACTGAGAAAAACAGCGCCGCGGGCACCACCGGAAGTGCGCCAGCTGCGCCCATGGTTTTCGCGATGCCATCCACCACCATGAACAGAAACGTTATGCCGACACCAATAATCAAACCGCCTGTCCCGGAATCGCGCCGGCCAAGACGCTGCATAATGGGAGCGGACATAATCAATAGCGCCAGCGCCGAAAATGGCAGACTCAAGCGCGCCAAGTGCCAAACTTGATAGGCCGCCGACGGTCGGCTGCCGGATCCTCGCAAGGCCGCCAGTTCACGCAAGTCCTCCATGGAGAGGTCCCGTGGTTCAGCGGCGAGCTTATCGATCACAAGCGGTGTTTGTTCAGTGTCCCAGCGCGGCAGTGGATTTTGAACAGGGCCCGCGCCCTCGACCAACAGCGCTTCGGTGCCCTCGAGTGACCAGTGATTTCCCCGAAACTCTGCGCGGTCCGCCCAGGTCACCCCTTCCACGTGGCCGTTGTCATCGCGCTGGAAGAAGGTCAATCCCGTTAGGGCATCAAGGCCGTCCCGTCCCTCGATGGCAACGAAGAGCCCTTTGTCATTCAGCCATAGCTTGTCGCCATCATCGAAAATCTGCCCGCCATATTCTCCGATACCGATATCGTTCAGGGCCTGAACCGATGGCGGCACGCCCCGGTCGATAATGAACACGGCGAACAAAGCGACGCCGATCACAGCAGGCGCAAGGGCCCGGATTTGTGCGATGACGGACAGCCCCATGCTTTGTAACGCAACAAGCTCATTCCGCCGGATCAGCGAGACATAGGTGAGCAACAGCGCCAGGGCCAATGTGAAAAGGAAGACCTGGTCAAAGATGATCGGCATCCGGAGCTGAAGATATCTAAGAGCGCCCCCCTCCATCCCACTTGAGGAGATCTCAGATGCGTTTGCCAGTGAATCGAGAAGCCCGGTCAGCACAACCATGCCAAAGGCGGTGACCGCCCATCTCGCCAGAAAGATCCGACTGACATAGATGCTGAGGCGCAGCATGCCCTATCGCCCTCCCGTCGAAAACGCGGCCCGGGCACGATCGAAAACCCACGACGCCAGCTGTCGAACACTCTTCTCCAAATCGAAAGAGAGGAGCATCAAAGGGGGGGTGGCGACCCGCAAGGCACTCCTGAGGAAGAGAAACAATCCGATCAGAGCCACGCCCCCGACGACCGGCCATGTGCCAAGCCACGGGGTGATTTGGCCATTGGTTGCAAGTGTCTGGCCGGTTTCGAGCGATTTCTGCGAGATCAGAAGAAAGACGAGCCCCACCGCAATGCCGGTCGATTGAAACGAACGGCCATAGCCGAGCCCCATGGGCAAAGCGATAAGCGGCAGAAACACCAGGATCAGAGATCGACCCAATTGGGCGTGCGCCGCAGAGGCGGCGACATGGGGCTCCACAATCCCCTCACCTCGCCCGATCGCCTCCTGTACCAATTCCGGCAGGGTGAGTTCGCGCTCATCATCTCCGCGAGCGCGGAAAGCCAGGACGTCACCCTCGACATTCCAATCGGAGCGGTCGAAGTCGAGGCGTTCGACCACGCGACGTCCCGGCGAAAACGTGATCGCCTGACCATTGTTCAAAGTGATGCGGGTTTCATCCTCAAGAACACCGCGACCAATCCGGCCAGATGGCGCTGTCGTCAGGCGCGCGTTCACATCCTCATGGGCCTCTTCGAGAATGAACACCTGACCGAGCTGATCTCCCCCTGACCGATCTTCTGTCCAGAAGACTCGATCGCCTATCTGGGCGAATTTGCCTTCCTGGAACGCCGCTTCGAACGAAGATTGCTGAACACGGTGTTCGGTCGCGCGGAAATCATATCTGCCGAGGGGGTTCAAGAACCCCATGACCAGAAAACTCAAAAAGGCGAGGCTTCCGGCGATAATCATGAACGGCCGCGCCACTTGGAAGAGTGACACACCGGCGGCGAGCGATGCCGACAATTCTCCGGTTCGGCTGACCCGATCGACCGTGATCAACACCCCGAGAAACAGGGCAACGGGAATGGCAAGGCTCAGATAATACGGTATCAGCGCGAGCAACATGCGGGCCGCCGCGCCCATCGTGTCTGATGTGTTGGAGACCAGTTCAAAAATGCGTAGCAAGCGCTCAAGGAGCAGCACGGCTAGGGCCAGCGCCGTCAACCCTGCTACAACCTGAACACATTGTTTCAGAAGATAAATATCTAAGCGGCGCATTACAGCCTTTTCACGCGGGGGGCATTTCGTCCGTGTGATAAACTGCCCATATGAATATGGCTACCACATCGATGTGCAAAACAAGAACGGAACATCTCCATGCGTAAACATATCGGCATGAAATCCACTGCTGCCATGGGTTTGAGCGCTTTTTTGCTGATTTTCGCGTTCGCGGCGAATGCCGATACCGAGCCTGGACCGGTCGCTGAAGCGCTCGATCTTCGCCCTGGCGACGAGGCTGATATCTGTGACCCAACCATTCCCCAGATCAGAGCGACGGTAAACGGCGTCGAGCCTTATGGCATCCTTCTCGTGGAGATCTACCGCAATGACCCTGAGAACTTCTTGTCCAAAGAGGGCCGGATTGCGCGGGCACGTGTCGCCGCGGAACAAGGCCCGCAAACCGTTTGCTTGAACATTGACGGTCCGGGGACTTACGCCGTTGCATCTTATCATGACCAGGATGGCGATCGAAAGCTCGACAAGAAGTGGAACCGGCTACCGAAAGAGCCTTTCGCGTTGTCGACCAATCCGCGTCTGCGCTTGAGAAAACCTCGGTTTAGCGAGGCTGCCTTCGATGTGGAGGCATTAGGGGCCGATATCGAACTGGATTTGCGCGAAAGCTAACTGCGATCTGGGAACAGTTGCGGAAAATCAACTCACGAGATTGTGCGACACTTAGAATGCGCAACCATACGGGACTTTCGCGCCGTTTCGGACTATATAGGCGTGGATGAGGCGGCGGTGTCGCCGGACAAGCATCGGGATCAAGCCACATGTTTATGAGCTTTCGCGCCTGGAAGAGCCAGCAATACCTATTGAATCGCATGGGTATCAAAGAGCTGAACACCGCATATTTCACATATCCCGGCGTCCAGATTTATCTGATGCTCATGGCCGTCGCATTTGGTGCCGCGGTGTATTTCGGTGGCTCTCCGCTCCCGCTTGCGCTCGCATTTGGATCAGCTGTCATCGGACATCCGATTATCTGGTACATCACGCACCGCTATATTTTGCATTCCCACATTCTCATGAAGTTCAAATTCACCGCGAAACTGTGGAAGCGGACGCATTACGATCACCATCAACGCCCCAATGAGCTTGGGGTTCTGTTTGGCGGCCTGCACACGACCTTGCCACCGATTGCCCTGATTTACGGCCCGATTGGGTACTGGATCGCCGGACCAGGTGGGGCCGCTTTGGCCATCGCGTCGGGCATCTTTATGACGATGTTCTACGAATATGTGCACTGTATCCAGCATCTCGGCTTTATGCCGAAGCCGGATACGCGCATTGGCCGTTTCCTCGGTCATGTGAAACGGGCCCATTTGCTGCACCACTTCCATGATGAGAATGGAAATTACTCGATCACGGCCTTCTGGCTCGACGATCTTTTGGGCACTTATTATCCAGATGCGGCGGCCCGGGTGAAGAGCCCGACAGCCCGCAATATTGGCTACACCACAGAGGTTGCTCAGCAATATCCTTGGGTGCGTCTTGCGACAGAAGAGGCCGAACGGAAAGCCGGCGACGGTAACTCCTCAGGGCCCGGAGCCCCCCGATCTCGCGTGGCCTGATAGCGGCGCAAAGTCAGAGTGAGTCTGGACAAATAGATTGGACGGGGGCAGCCAGTGGACATGGCTGCTCAAATCACTGTTTTCGAAGCAAAAGACGCTCGATCGCGAAAAACGTTTGTCGAATTGCCCTATGATCTCTATCGAGGCGACCCGACTTGGCGACCCCCTCTAAGATTCCTGGAAAACGACCGGTTCAATCCGAGTAAGAACCCCGGTCTCGATCATATGGACGTCGCCCTTTGGCTCGCAAAGTCCGGTGACAAGATCGTTGGCCGGTGTGCCAGCATCATCAACCATCTGCATCAGAAGAAGTATCAAGATGACCAGGGCCATTTCGGATTTCTGGACACAGATGCCGATTATCCGGACGCCCAGGCAGCGCTTCTGAAAGCGGCGGAGGACTGGCTTCGCGACAAGGGAAAGAAAGAGATTTGCGGACCCTTCAATTTCTCCGTGAATGAAGAGTGCGGCATGCTGGCGAGCGGGTTTGATACACCTCAATATATGCTGATGCCGCATGGCCGCGCCGACTATCCTGCCACGATGGACACGCTTGGCTATGAAAAGGCGATGGATACTGTGGCCTATCTCGGCAACACCGTGGACGGATATCCGCGGCCACCTATCGTCGGCAAGATGCAGGCCTATGTCGAGCGCTCCAAGAGCCTCTCCATCCGCCCCATGAAGAAGGGTAAGTTCGAAGACGAAATCGCGCTCGCCATGGACATCTTCAATGATTCCTGGGCGAACAACTGGAACTATGTTCCCTTCACCGATGCGCAAGTTCAGCACATGGCCAAAGATCTTAGCTTTGTCATCCAGCCGGACGGGTTTTGGTTCGGTGAGGTTGACGGCGTCGCGAAGGGCTTCGTGTTGATGCTGCCCAATATAAATGAGGCCGCCCGCGGACTCGACGGACGCCTGTTTCCATTCGGATGGGCGACATTTCTCTGGCGACTGAAAGTTGCCAAAGTGCGGTCCGGACGGATCCCTCTGAATGGCATTCGCCAGGAGATTCAGAAAACCCGGACAGGTTCGGCTTTGATGCTGTCCCTGTTTGAGGTCTGTTACGGAGCCATGCGGCCACACAAAATCCATGATGTTGAGATGAGCTGGGTCCTCGAAACCAATAAGGACGTGCAAAACATGATCGAACTGTCTGGTGCTCAAGTTTACAAGACATATCGATTTTACAAAAAAGCCCTTTAATGTAAGCTGCCCAAAAGATAAAAGGAAACGGGCGTGACCTCTGTTCTCATCCTCGCTGGAAGCCGCAGCGAAACTTGCCCTTTATGTGTTGATGCGGGCGTACCTTCAAAAGCGCTTGTTCCGCTTGGCGGCGTTCGGTTGATCGACCATATGTTGCGCGCCTTGCGCGACACGCCTGCTCTCGATGGGAATATCTGGATCAGCGGGTATTGCCCGCGCAAGCTCGAAGACGGTGCGCCGTCCGATTTGAAGCAGTTTCTTCCTCGCGTCCATGCAATGCCCGATGATGTTGGGCCGGCCCACGCCGCACTCGCTGCCCTAAATGCCGGCGCGACCACACCGCTCCTGATCACGACCTGCGACCACCCCCTTTTGACGCCGGCGATGATCGATGCCGTTTTAACCGGCGCGGACGACACCCATTGCGATTTTGCTGTGGGGCTGGCCCGCCGCGAAATCATTGAATCGGCCTATCCTGAAACCGAGCGCACATATTTGAGCCTCGCCGGAGAAGGCTATTCTGGCTGTAACCTCTTCGTTGTGCGCACGGAAAGAGGGAAGCATGCGATCGCCTTTTGGCGAGACGTTGCCCAGGATCGGAAAAAACCACTGCAGATCGCGCGGCGCTTCGGATTCGGTGCGCTTGTCCGGATGTTCACAGGCAACTTGTCCATCGACGCCGCTTTCGCCCATGGCTCAAAGCGCATCGGGGCGAAGCTCGCGCCGGTCGTTATTCCGATCCCCGAAGCAGCCATAGACGTTGACAAACCAGCCGACCTCGCGCTCGTTCGCGAAATTATGAAGCTGGCAAGTTAGACACCTTCCATGACCGATACGCCCGGCTCGAATGCGGGCCGACGCATAGCGAAGAATACCGGGCTCATGTTCGGGGGAAAGGGCACAGGGGCTGTTCTCAATGTGCTCGTGCTTGTCGTTGTGGGGCGTAATCTCCCAACGGCGGTTTTTGGGTCTCTTCTGATTATCCATGCCACCATGTTGGCCTTTGCCGAGCTTGGAACCTTCAAATCGTGGCAAGCCCTTATCAAATTCGGCGTGCCCCATCTGAAATCGGATGATACGCCTGCTCTGCATCGATTGGTGCGTTTTTCACTTGGTTTGGACATCTCATCTGCCGCGGTGGCGTTTCTCGCCGCGGAGACCTTTCTGTATTTTGGCCATCACCTGATCGGTCTTGATGAGGCGTATCGAGACCTGGCCATGGCATATTGTACCCTTATCCTGGCACGCCAACGCTTCACGGCGATCGGCACTCTGCGGCTTCTCGACAAGTTTGACCTGCTGGCCCTCCATGCGACCGTGATGCCAGCCGCCCGACTGGTTGGGTCATGTGTTGCGGCAGCGACAGGCGGAGGTCTCGAAGCCTTTGTCATGGTTTGGGCCGTCGCAGCCCTCTTCGACTATGTCGTGCTTTGGTATTTTGCCGGGCGAGAGCTCCACCGGGCCAAACGACTGACGGGCCTGTTTTCCAAACCGCCGACGCTAAGGGCACCCGAATCTGGGCTGTGGCGGTTTTCGTGGACCGCGAACATCGACTCAACGATCGCCGTTGCCAAACAAGAGCTTCCCTTACTCCTTGCCGGCGGCGTGCTGGGCGCGGCCTACGCCGCCGTCTTCAAGGTTGCGATACAGATTGCCAGCGTGCTGGTGAAAGGCACCCAACAGCTGGACGAAGTGATCTATCCGGAGCTCGCCCATATGATCAATGATGGCCAAGCGCATCGTATCTGGCCGCTTATCCTCAGAGCCGCCGGACTTCTCGTGGCGATCGCGCTGGGCGTTGGATTGCTCGTTGCCGTTCTTGGGCCGGACGTCCTCTCTTGGGCGCTGCAAACCGATTATCGCCTCAGTGCACCCCTCGCCACACTTCTCCTGTTCGCGGGGGCGATCTCTGCGGCTTATGCCCCTTTGCTTCCCACGCTTTACGCAGCAGGCCGACCGGAACAAGCCCTTCTCGCACGGGCCGCCGGGGTCAGTACGCTGCTTGTCCTATTTGTTGTCCTGGCACATATAGTGGGCGAACTTGGACCCGGCATCGCCTTTATTGTTGGAGACATTGTCGCCCTTTTGTTTGCCGCCGTCCTCACCCAACGCGCCCTGCGCCGTGTTGTTTCGGACACCAAAAGCAACGCAGCCACTTAAACAGAGGCAACGATCAGATGCCTGGCACCGCCATTTTCGATCTCGACAAAACCCTTACGCGACAGGGCACCTGGAGTCGGTTTGTTCGCCACGCCACCAAAAGCTCTGAATTCAGAGCGAAGCTCCCTGCGGTCGGGCTCCAGGCAGCAATTTACAAACTCGGGTTTGCCAATCGTGGATCGGTGAAGGAAAGAGCGATCGGGCTATACCTCGCCGGACGACCCCGCGCTGAGTTGGAGGCGCTGGCGACAGAATTCGTCAAAATGGATGTCTCCCATGGCCTCCGGCGCAAAGCCTTCTCGGTGATCCACAAGCACAGGGATCAGGGCGACAAGATGATCATCGCCAGTGCTGCAGTAGACCTTATCTGCAAGCCCATGGCAGAGGCGCTCGACTTTGATGACATAATTTGCACGCGCCTTTCCTGGGATGGAGAGGATCGCCTTTTGTCGACGCTTGATGGCGAGAATTGTTATGGTGCTGAGAAACTCCGCCGGATTCAGGCTTATTTTTCAGACACTGCTCCTGACAAACCCGTTACATTTTATTCTGATCATATAACCGATTTGCCCTGCCTGCTTTGGGCTGACCGCGGGGTTGCGGTGAACCCCAACCCACCGCTGCGACGCAAAGCCCCTGAATATGGGGTCGAAATTGTCGACTGGGATGCTTGAGCCGGCATAGCTGGCCAGATTGTCCCCAGAACACACCCACCGCGCCAAAAGTGGGTGTCATTTTGAGTGTCTGGCCGGTGACTTATCCCCACCTTTTCGAGCGCTACCGGATCCGATGCGCCTCCCAAGATGTGGAATATTTCATACTGCTCGGTCGGTCCGCAGAGACGATCTGCGCCCGGGGTCGCCGCGCCTAAACAGGAATATCAGCCCATCTTCGCGGCGGGTCGTCTCTGCGACAGACCGACCCCAAACAGGATCAATATTCCCCCGGCAATCTGGATCGCGATGAGCACCTCGTCGAACAGAAACCATGATATCGCTGCAGCGACAACCGGCTGAATCAATACGAGAATACCGGCTATTGCTGCCGGCGTATGACCAAGTCCTGCGATGATCAAACCCTGGCCGCCACACTGTACGATGATGGCGAGGACAAGGGGTGCCTGCCAGCCTGCAGCGGTGGCAGGAAAAAAGCGCTCGCCTGATATGGCCGTCACAAAAGCGCCAACGCAAAGCTCGGTGATTGTCAGCCAGAAGATGACATCCAGCGCGCCGATATCCCGGCGGGCAATTTTCGAACAGAGCATGTATCCCGACACCAGGATCGCTGCGCCGAAGGCAAGCACATCGCCCTCAATGCTTCCCTGCCCCTCGCTCGCCCCGCCAAGCGAGAGCATGGCCGCTCCAGACAGAGCCACAGCAACTGCAACGGCCCAGATCGCTGTGAGCTTTTCTCGCAGAAAAATCCAGGCGAGCAGGCCAACGCCGAGGTTCCCCAAGTTCACAATAAATGTGGAATTGGCCACCGTCGTCATCGTCAGAGACCAATGCCAAAGTGCGATATCCAGGGCAAAGAATGTCCCCGCTAGAATGACGAACCGGTTGGGACGCACCGGCAGGCGGCGCTCGGTGAGCACCACCAGACCCAGTAGGATTGGGGTCGCGAACACATATCGCCAGAATGCGATCGCCTGGGGTCCGAGGCCATCATCGCCCAAGGCGACACCAAGCCGAAGGCCGATCGGCGCAAAGCCAACGCAGACGCCGCCTGCCAAGACAAGTAGCGGGCCCCACCAACGATCTGCGGGGCCAGATGTCGCCGCCGCAGCGGTCATTTTGCACCTGTCAGGTGTCGAATATTAGCAGGAGTAAAACCGTCTTCACGCATGGCGCGCAATGTCCTGGATTTGTCGCGCTTGGCAAACCTTTTTCCATGTTCGTCCAACAGAAGATCGTGATGCCGGTAGATCGGTGTCGGCCATCCCATCAGGGCTTGAAGGAGCACGTGGATTGATGTCGAGGCGAACAAGTCCTCTCCCCGAATGATGTGGGTCATGGCCTGAAGGGCATCATCGTGAGTTGTGGCGAGGTGATAAGATGTGGGTATGTCCTTGCGCGCCAAAACCACATCCCCAAAAGCATCGGGGTCTGCTTCCTGCCAGCCCTTGCCCTCTTCGCTGAATCCGAGCGTTTCGAATGTCGGCCCAAGGGCGTCCTTCGCCCGTGTCAGCGACAATCGCCAGGCATAGGCCTCGCCCCTTCGGATCCTCGCATTTTCCTCATCGTTTGACAGAGGCTCACCAATAAAAGCAGCGGACGCACCGTGGGGGGCTCGATCGATCTCGGACAAGACCTCCTTGCGGGTGCGGAAACAGCGGTACACAAGACCACGCGCCGCCAGGGCATCCAGTACTTTGGCATAGTCTTCATAGTGGTTGGATTGCCGGCGGATGCCGCCGGTCCACTCCAGACCCAGCCAAGCCAGATCCTCATAAATTGCGTCCTCAAACTCCGGACGACACCGAGTTTGATCAATGTCTTCGATCCGCAGAACAACGTCGCCGCCAGCTTCTTGGGCCGCCGCCCAAACGTGAAACGCCGACGCCGCATGTCCAATGTGGAGATATCCTGTTGGTGACGGAGCGAACCGGGTACGTAACTGAGCCATAGCCCCGCTTAGTCCCATGTCGCACCCTGCACCACTCCCCTAAAGAAGATTCCGCATTATGTGGTAATCAGGTTTTGTTTCATCGGAGTATTGCCGGCCATGGCAGACACTGTCGACCCTGAACGCAATCGCCTGTCCGGCCGCCTGTCGCGGACGGCCAAAGTCGGTGCGAATCTTTCAGGTGCGGCGCTCAGCATCGGCGCGAATAGGATATTCGGCGGAGACGATGCGGATGAGCGGGCCGCCCGGGCCCTTGCTGAGGCCCTGGGTAAAACAAAAGGTCCTTTGATGAAGGTCGCGCAGATGATGTCGACCATTCCGGATTTCCTCCCCGCGGAGTATGCTGGTGAGCTTGCCCAACTTCAGGCCCAGGCCCCCGCCATGGGATGGCCATTTGTCAAACGGCGCATGCGGGCTGAGCTAGGGGTGGATTGGCAAGACAAGTTTTCAGACTTCGGCAAACAGGCCGCTCACGCCGCCTCACTCGGCCAGGTCCACAAAGCTGAGACGCTCGATGGACGCCCGGTCGCGTGCAAACTTCAGTATCCGGAAATGTCCAGTGCGGTGGAGAGCGATGTTGGCCAACTCCGATCATTGCTCGGTATGTTCAAGCGATTTGATGGGTCCATCGACCCAAGCGATATGGTGGAGGAAATCAGCGATCGGCTGCGTGAAGAGCTCGACTATGAGCGCGAGGCCAAGGCCATGCGGCTCTATGGTCACATGCTTAAGGACAGGCCTTTTGTTTCGGTGCCAAAGCCGCATGACACCCTCAGCACGGGCCGGCTTCTAACGATGGACTGGCTGGCAGGAGATCCCCTCACAACCTATCAGGACGCCCCACAAGAGACTCGGAACCGTATTGCCGAGATGCTGTTCTGGACATGGTGGGGACCGATGAACGCCTATGGCGTTATCCACGGCGACCCGCATCTCGGCAACTACCAGCTGACCGATAAAGGTCAGGGTATGAACCTTCTCGATTTCGGCTGTATACGCATATTCCCCCCCGCTTTTGTGAGCGGTGTTGTGGCCCTTTATCGGGCATTGCGGGCCGATGATTTCGATGCGACCTACGCAGCATATGAGCGTTGGGGGTTCAAAGGGCTCACCAAAGATCTGGTTGACGTCTTGAATGTATGGGCGAATTTTATCTATGGACCCTTGCTAGAAGACCGGGTTCGGAGCATTGCTGACGGTATTACGCCGGGAGAGTATGGCCGGCGCGAAGCGTTTGAAGTGCGTCGGCGGCTGAAGGAAAAGGGTCCTGTGAAGATACCCCGCGAATTCGTATTCATGGACAGGGCTGCCATTGGGCTGGGGGCCGCCTATCTCCGTCTCGGCGCAGAGCTGAACTTCCACCGCCTGTTTGAGGAAAGCCTGGATGGGTTCAACGAGGACGTCTTGGCGAACCGGCAAAAAGACGCACTCTCGAAGGTCGGGCTTTCGTGACATCCACCAGCGCCATTGAGGCGAATCTTGCGCCGCATCCACTTCATGCGATCTACTGGTCTATGATTGTTGGCGCGCTCTACACGATCGTGCTGTCGCTTGGTCTGCAATTCGCATACCCTCCCTTTGAGGATATCCTCGCCGGGGAAGCCGAGAATGCCCAATATCAGCTCTGGCTTTTCTCGACTCTCATTCAGTTTGCGATTCTGATCAGACTTTGCATCTGGGCTGAGAAAGTGACCGGCACACCCTTTGCGGGTGAGATCCATACAAGCTCCAATTGGCTTGCGGGCGCGGCTCTTATGGGTCCTGTTGTTTTGATCGGATCAGGAATTGTCGTTGGCACATTGTTCGGCGGCGGCAATCCAGACTGGGCCTATAATGATACGGCGAACAAGGACTTTTTCAGCAAAGCCAATATCAGCCTAACCATGATTGTTTATGTGGTGGTTCTGGCTCCACTGATCGAAGAGATTGGGTTTCGCGGCATTGCGCTCGGCTGTCTCCTCGGCAGACGCATGGATCCCTACCTGGCGATATTTGTCACCTCGGCAGGATTTGCGGCGCTGCACCTTCAATACTCGCCCCTTGGTCTCATCACCGTGTTCGTGACAGGCCTGTTTTTCGGCTGGCTCCGAGTTGTTTCTGGAACCGTGTCCGTCCCGATCGCAGCCCATATGGCGGCCAATGGCGTATCGGTGTGGCTCCTGTCGCTGACGCCGGACGCTGTTTAGGCCGCGTCGTCCTGAAACTTCGAGCCGTCTTTTCGAACGAAAGCTGATGAAAAACCTTTGTAGCGACCCGGCTTCGCAAACATGTCGATATCTGGATAAGTGACCGCGTCCTGCATGTCGCGCGTTCCTACAACTAAAAAGACGACGTCGGCATCGCTCTCGTTGATAATGTGATGCCCGTTGGAATCGCCCGCCGGAAAACCGGCGCAATCGCCGGGCCGCAAGGTCTCGCGCCCAGCGTCGGTCACCATAATCGCCTCTCCTTCCAGCATGTAAACGAACTCGTCCTCATGGCTATGCCAGTGTCTCTGACCGGACCAGACTCCGGGTTTGAGCCGGGTTAGGTTTACTCCGTATTGGGTCAGCCCCGAGGCGAGACCGAGAAGCGTGTTTTCGCGTTCGAGGCAAGGTTCGTCATAGGGTGATGGATAAGTGGTTCCTTTCAAAACGGGTATGTTGGCGACATCAATTTTCGGCATATTGAACTCCTTCTTTCAACGTGACGGCAGGGTAGTTGACCTGTTCGAGATATAGGCCGGTTGCCGGAGCCACCGGACCACACGCGGACCGGTCACGGGCGGCCAAGATATCCGCAATCCACCTCGGCCCTCGCTGACCGCGCCCGACTTCGACAAGCGATCCGACCATGGAGCGCACCTGCCTGTGCAGAAAGGACCGAGCCGAACAGATGATCGTTATGGCTTCGCCATCTCTCCTGACGGACAAGACATCAAGCGTCCGAACCGGTGAATTTGCCTGGCATTGGGCGTCCCGAAAGGTCGAGAAGTCGTGCCGGCCTATCAGATGCGCGGCCGCTTCGTTCATCGCGTCAGCGTCTAGGGCCGCGGGCACACGCCAGACGCGTCCCTTGTCCAGCGCAATGTCGGCCCGCCGATTGATAATACGGTATCGATAATGACGATCTGCTGCGGCAAACCGGGCGTGGAATGCCTTATGGACCGCCTCTGCGGACAGCACAGCTATCGGTTCGGGCCTGAGGTGAAAATTCAGAGCGTCGGCAACCTTGCGAGGCTCGATATCGCTTCGAATGTCCAGATGCGCTGCTTGGCCCGTTGCGTGAACGCCGGCATCGGTCCGGCCCGCTCCGACGACGAGCGTCTCTTCACCATTCAACTTTCTTGCGGCCGCCTCAAGCGCACCCTGCACGCTGGGCTGGCCGTCCTGGCGCTGCCAGCCAAAAAAGGGGCCGCCATCATATTCGATACGGAGAAGATATCGCGTCGTATCTTGCGTCATGCGAGCTGATCGCCCTTGGGAAGATGTGTGCCGCGCAAGAAGTCCTGTGCGGCCATGGCGCTCTTTCCCGGTTTCTGCAGTTTTGTGAGACGTAGAGCCCCCTTCCCGCACGCGACCAGGAGCCTGTCATCCAGCAAGGTGCCAGGATCTCCGTCGCCGTGCTCGACCTCTGACATCAATAGCTTGAGCCGGATGGCGGTTTCAGACCCCGGCGGGATCCAATTCGCATATGCACCTGGAAAAGGTGACAGGCCGCGAATCTGGCAATCTATCTCGTCGGCCGGGCGGGACCAATCGATCAACTGGTCGTCCGGGCCGAGTTTGGAGGCATAGGTAACGCCGTCCTCTGTTTGAGGCACCGCCTTGAGGGTGCCGTCACCCAATCGATCGACGACGTCTGGCAGCAGGTCTGCGCCCAGTTCAGCGAGCCTGTCGTGCAGTGTTCCTGCCGTATCTGTCTTTGCAATCTCTGTGCGCGCCGTTGCAAGGACAGGCCCCGTATCAAGACCTGCCTCCATCACCATGGCCTGAACACCTGTCTCCCTATCCCCAGCCATGATGGCACGCTGGATGGGGGCCGCTCCCCGCCAGCGGGGTAGAAGCGAGGCATGGAGATTGACACAGCCCAGGCGCGGGGCATCGAGGATGGGTTGCGGCAGTATGAGACCATAGGCGACGACGATTGCGAGGTCTGCGTTCAACGAGGCGAATTCGTTCTGCTCCGGCTCTTTCTTGAGAGACTTGGGTGTACGGACAGGCCACCCCCGCTGCTCGGCAAAGGCGTGGACGGGCGTCACACGATCGGCCTTGCCTCGACCTGCCGGACGAGGCGGCTGTGTATAGACGCACACAATCTCATGCGACGTATCGCAAATCGCCTCCAGCGCCCGCACCGAAAAGTCTGGTGAACCCATAAAAACCAGTCGCATATCAACAGTCTCCGCGCGGACAGAGCGAGATCATCACGGCGTGCTTATGGGAGACGAAACGTGCTGTGATCAAGCCGCCTGATTGCGTTTGAGTTTTTTCACCTTGTCGACAGCGCGTTGGCGCTTGAGGCGAGACAAATGGTCGATAAAGAGCGTGCCCTCAAGATGGTCCATCTCATGTTGAATGCAGACGGCATAGAGACCTTCCGCCCACTCCTCGATCTGCTCACCGTCGTAATTCATGTAACGCAGACGGCAGCGTGCGGGACGCTCAACTTCGTCGAAGACTTCGGGAACCGACAAGCAACCCTCTTCATAAGGTTGCGTTTCCTCAATCGTCTCCAGGATTTCCGGGTTCACAAAGTAACGCGGATTGCGCGCTTCATCTTCCTGGAGATCCATCACGATGATGCGCAGCGGAACACCAATCTGGATCGCTGCCAGGCCAATGCCCGGTGCATCATACATGGTCTCCAGCATGTCATCCATGAGCGCGCGGTGTTCATCATTGACGCCGCCCTCAATAGGTTTCGACACTGTTTTCAACCGTGGATCTGGGACAGTGAGTATTTCTCGAATAGCCATGGCTGTCAGGTAGGCGGAAATTCGTAAGACTTCAACACTGGCAGTCTTATTGGGCGAGCCGAATTAGGCGGCATCCTCACCGACATCAAGCTCACCTGAACGGTCGGACAGACGGGGGGTTGCCTCCACGAGTTTGGGCCCCTCGATCGTTTTGTCGGGCGGGGCAATGGACAACTCCTCCAGCTTTCGAAGCGCCGGGAGAACGCGCGTGTCGAATGACCCATTCATGGAATTGTAGTGACCCACTGCACCTTTCAGCGACTTGCCCAACTTATCCATATGCTCCGCCAGAGTTCCCATACGCCGATAGAGTTCCTCGCCCAGGCCCGCGGCCGCCCTCGCATTCTCCGCCATCTTTTCCTGACGCCAGACATACCCCACTGTCTTTGCGAGACCGATCAGCGTCGATGGCGTGGTGACAATCACACCTTTCGAATAGGCCCGCTCCAGAAGTTCCGGCGCGTGCTCTAGGGCCGCAGCGAAGAAATTCTCGCCCGGAATGAACATGGCGACAAAGTCGACCCGTTCATCAAGATTGTCCTGGTAACGCTTCGAGGCCAACGCATCGACATGACGCTGAACATTTGTGGCATGGGCTTTCAGATGGACGGCACGCTTGGTCGGGTCTTCTTCAGCGGCGGCCTGCATATAGGCTTCGAGCGAGACTTTGGAATCGATCACGATCTCGCGGTCGCCGGGCAAATGGATCACCGCATCTGGGCGTTGGCGACCGTCTTCGGTGGCGTCGCTCACCTGTTCATCAAAATCGCAATGGGCTGACAAGCCAGCCTGTTCCATGACATTGCGGAGGGTCATTTCGCCCCATCTGCCGCCGCCACGGGGCGCTGTCAGCGCGTTGACGAGCTTTCCGGTCTCGGTCGTGGAGCGATGCAGGCTCTCACCAATCGCTTTGACTTGGGCCTGAAGCGTGGATTTGTCTGCGACCCGGACTTTCTCAAGCTCATCGACCCGTTTTTTGAACTCGGCGAAATTCTCGCCAATCGGCCCCATGAGCTTTTCCAGATCCCCTTTCGCGCCTTCCTTGTGTTTGGCGAAGGTCTCGTTCGCAAGATTCATGAATTGCTGTTGCGCGCCCCGCAGAACTGTCTGAGCCATGGTTTCAAACTGTTCCCGCGATTTTGCCTCAAGGGCTCCGGCCGCGGCGAGCTGACGTTCCGCTTCTTCGGCGCGAAGGCGCTGGGTTTTGGCCTCTTCGCTCGCCGTCTCCAGAACATCGAGCTTGAGGTTTGCCTCCAGGGTCTCGGCTTTCCGCTTGTTTTCAAGCCAATAGAGCGCTCCTCCAAGCAACAGGGCGCTGAACAGAAATATCAAGTGAAGGCTATCAAGGCCAATCGAGCCGATTTGAACAAGCGTTTCCATGCGGATTTGTTACTCCGATTCCCTCTACTGGGGAACGAACATAACAGGAACAAAAAGCGCCGTCGAGGGAATAATGGTTAAACGTTGAAGCGGAACAGCATCACGTCGCCATCCTGGACAATATAGTCTTTCCCCTCGGCGCGCATTTTGCCGGCGTCTTTCGCGCCCTGCTCGCCGCCACTTGCAACATAATCCTCATAAGGGATCGTCTCGGCTCGGATGAAGCCTTTTTCGAAATCACCATGAATGACGCCGGCGGCCTGGGGCGCGGTCCACCCTTTGCGG
The DNA here is from genome assembly GCA_039817885.1 of Pseudomonadota bacterium. Classification (GTDB taxonomy): domain Bacteria; phylum Pseudomonadota; class Alphaproteobacteria; order Caulobacterales; family Hyphomonadaceae; genus CALLCD01. The sequence goes on from JBCBUY010000025.1 coordinate 34,347, forward strand.
ATGGTCCAGGCGCGGGATTCCTTCGGGCCCGCCGTGAAATATGTCTGCAAGCCAAGGAGATCATATCCGGCATGGATCAGGCGGTTGAGACCCGGCTTTTGCAGCCCAAGAGAGTCCAGAAACTCGGCCTGTTCTTCGTCGTCGAGAACGGCAAGTTCGCTCTCGATCTGAGCCGAGATGACCACCGCGGTTGCCCCCTCCTCTTTCGCGTGGGCGACGACCCGAGCAGAGTATTCGTTGCCGTCAGCAGCGTCATCCTCACCGACATTGGCAATATAGAGGACGGGTTTGGCCGTCAGCAGCTGCAGCATGTTCCAGGCTTTGACATCATCCTTTGGCACATCGGCCCGGCGGGCTGGACGCCCTTCGGCTAGCTCAGCCAGGGCGAGATCGAAGAGTGCTACCTGGGCTTTGGCGTCCTTGTCGCCAGAACGGGCCTTCTTGTCCGCCGTCGCCCGGCGCTTCTCCAAGCTCTCCATATCGGCGAGCATCAGCTCCGTTTCGACGGTTTCGAGATCCGCAATCGGATCGATGCGCCCGTTCACATGGGTGATGTCGTCGTCTTCAAAACAGCGGAGGACATAGATAATGGCATCCGTCTCGCGGATGTTTGCGAGGAATTGATTGCCGAGGCCTTCCCCCTTGGACGCGCCCTCCACAAGACCGGCAATATCCACGAAATTCATGCGCGCGGGGATCATTTCGGCCGATTTCGCGATATCGGCCAATTTTTTGAGACGCGGTTCAGGCACGGCCACCTCACCGACATTGGGCTCAATCGTGCAGAATGGATAATTGGCCGCCTGGGCCGCAGCAGTCTTGGTCAATGCGTTGAAAAGTGTCGATTTTCCGACATTTGGCAAACCAACTATACCGCACTTGAATCCCATTTGAACGCTCCGCTATTCGTCATTCGGCCCGAATAGTGCATGGCGCGTGAGACACTTTGCCAACACTGCCAATCGGCGAAATCGGGTGGAAAACGCGCCTTTTGCCGTTAATCTCGACGGAAAGAAAGGGGGTGACGACATGGCTTATGACGTATTTCTGGCCTATGCGCCGGAAGACAAGGATATGGCTGCCCTTGTCGCCCGCCGTCTGCGCGCCCTCAAATTCAAAGTCCGGTTCTCCAAAAAGAACGAGGATCCAACCTTTGACGACAAGGATGCAAGGGATGCTTTGAAGTCTCAGTCTATGTTGGTGATATGGTCGGAGGCGGCTGTGACCTCCGATTGGGTTCGCGCCGCGACAGCGATTGGCCATTCTCGGCCCGGTATGCTGGTGCAGACGTCGCTGGACGACACGATCCCCTATGATCCTTTTCAGAACGACCGGCGCTACAGCCTTGCTGGGTTCACTTCGCGCACCACTGTTGAAGGTTGGTACCAAACCGTTGACGAACTTGGCCGTCGCCATGACCGAACAGATCTGCGAGCCTGGCAGGATATTCCAAAGAAGGATGAAGACGCCAAGACTGAATGGCTTGAAGCCCATCCGACTGACCCCCTCGCAGTGCATGCCCGGTCTTTGCGTGAGAAAAAGTTCGAGGTCCGCCCGGCTCCCGCAGCGGCAGCAGCCGGCGCGGCGGCTCTTGCGGCATCGGCAATTGGTCAGGGTCGCCCCATGAATGAGGGCCCCGTTGGGGTCCCATCGGCAGCATCAACTAACGGCGCAACAGCGCCCGTGCCGAATACGCCTGCCGCCGAGTTCGAGATCGACTTCATGATCCCGCTAATTGTTGCGGGGATCGCAGCGATGTTTTTCCTAGGCTATCTCTGGCGATCGGCGCCAGTTTCGAGCTCTGCGATCAGCAATCTTCGCCAATCCGTCAACACCTGCCCAGTGGGTACTGTGCCAGAGAACCTCATCGCGCCGCCCGTTCTGGAAACCGGGCCGATCATCAACGATACGGACTGACTTAACCCTGGCCCCGGGCAGCTTTTTTCGGATCGCTTTTCGGTGCCGGAGCGAGGCGCAGGACTTCGGTCTGAAACCGTTCATCGTCATCCGCCAGCAGAAGCGGCAGCGACCGTATACACGCGTCGAGGAATGCCGTGACCCAAGCCTCTTCCGACTTCGGAAAATCGCTCAGCACATAGGGCATAACTTTCGATTTATCCCCCGGATGACCAACGCCGACCCTTACCCTTCGAAAGTCCGACCCGATATGGGCCGACACCGAGCGGATGCCATTATTGCCCGAATGTCCGCCGCCCTGCTTCACCCGTACACGGCCAGGGGCAAGATCAATTTCGTCGTGGAAGACAGTGACGGCTTCGGGTTCGAGCTTGAAGAATTTCAGCGCCTTGGAAACGGCCTGACCGGTTTCATTGTAGAAGGTCAGGGGTTTCATCAGCAGGACCTTGGTGCGTGATCCATTGCCTTCGATCCAACCTTCCGACACCATCGCGCTGAATTTCTCTCGCCATGCGGGAAAGCCATAAGCGGCGGCGATCTCATCGACAATGGTGAAACCGAGATTGTGGCGATTGCCGGAATATTTTGGTCCCGGATTGCCCTGCCCCATTAGGATTAGCACGGGAGTTTCTCCGGTTTCAGCTGCGGACGTCCGACCGGTCAACCCGGCCAGGACGCGTCGCAGAGCATCGAGGATTATTCCTCTCCGCCGTCTTCAGATGCCGCCTCTTCGGTACCCTCGCCCTCTTCGCCCTCAGCTGCTTCGGCGTCTGCAGTTTCGACGGCTGCAGCGCGGCCAGCAATGGTCGCAATTGTGAAGTCGCGATCGCCAATGGTCGGCTCGGCACCGTCCGGAAGCTTGATATCGGAGATCTTTACGTTGTCGCCGATTTCGAGGGCCGATATGTCTGCCTCAAGAGCACCCGGGATCGCGTTCGCTGCGACGTTGAGTTCAACAGTGAAGCGAACGACGTTCAATGTGCCGCCTTTCTTAAGACCAGGAGCCACATCCTCGCCGACGAACCGAACCGGGACCTCGACGGAAATGACCTGATCTGCTTTCACTCGATAGAGATCCACGTGGAGCGCCTGATCGGTTACCGGATGGAACTGAATGTCCTGGGGTATGACCAGCTGCTTTTCACCCTGGTGAACCAGCGTCACTGTATTGCCGCGGAATTTCCCTGTGTTGAAGGCTTTTTGCAATTCGTTCTGCTTTAGACTGATGGCAACCGGGTCCTCGCCGCCGCCATAGAGGACACCTGGGACCAGTCCTTGTCTGCGGGCCTCGCGCGCGCCACCTTTGCCGGTGCGCGGACGCACTTCAACGTTAAGTTCGATATTGTCTGACATTGTCTTTCCTTTCGCCCTGAGATCCGCCCCTCTTCGTCGAGTCGGGGTGATCGCCTGACACGCACGGGAATAGCCCGTCGTTTCGAAAGGCGGCCAATACACGAGCCCCGAGTATCTGACAAGAGATTGTGACTGCACGACGCCGCATCGCCGCTTGACCCAGACATCGTGATCGATCAGGGCGTGCTTGTATGAAAGTTACGGTTTGCCAAATAAACCCCCGACCCGGGCGGCTCGAAGAGTATCTTTCGAATCTTATAGATCACATTGCCGCAGAGGATAGCGACTTTCTGCTACTGCCAGAGATGGGCTTCTCGGCCTGGCTCGCCGGCAGCAAAGATGTCGACGCAACGAAGTGGAATGCCTCTGTTGCCTCACATGAGGCGCACATCGCAAGACTCGATGAGATGGGTGTCGACGCCATCCTGGGAACACGCCCTATCACGCTTGCAAATGGTAGTCGCCGGAACGAAGCCTATATCTGGTCGGCTGCCGATCGCCGCGCTGTCGGGTTCCATCAGAAGTACTATCTGCCGGATGAACCAGACTATTGGGAGCATAGTTGGTATGATCGGGGACCGAAAAAGTTCGACACGGCTCGCGCCCTCGATCTCCGCATTGGTGTGCAGATCTGCACTGAGATGTGGTTTTTCGAATGGGCGCGGCACTATGCGGCTGCGCAAGCAGATCTGCTTTGCGTACCGCGCGCAACGCCGCATGGAAATACGAACAAATGGCTGGCCGGAGGGCGCGCTGCGGCTGTGTGTTCCGGCGCTTACTGCTTGTCCTCCAATCTCTGGGCAGAAGCCGGCAGCGGTGCCAATCTTGGCGGCGTCGGTTGGGTCATCGATCCGGACGGGAACATTCTAGCGACAACGGACGATGACACGCCCTTTGTCACCGTGGACATAGATCCCGAAATCGCACGTGCTGCAAAGTCCGGATATCCGCGATATGTCCCCGAATAGACAAAACGCGCCCCGAGGGCGCGCTTTTGAATTTGGACAGATGTCTGTTTAGGCAGACGCCGCCTTCTTCTCGATTTCGCGTTTAATTCTAGCCGCGCGGTCAGAGAGTTGGTCCGTTTTCGCCTTGGCGAGAAAGGCATCGAGCCCCCCCAGCTTGTCCACTGTCCGGAGCGCTTTCGCCGCGATCCGCAACTTAAAGGAACGTTCCAGAGCTTCGGAGCGTAGGCTCACATCCATGAGGTTCGGCAGGAAACGGCGTTTCGTTTTGACGTTTGAGTGGCTGACATTATGGCCAGTCATCGGACGTGTTCCGGTCAGTTCGCAGATGCGGGACATCGGTCTAGGTACTCTTATTGTGCGTTAATTCTGAAGGGCGCGCCTTACAGAGTCTTTGGGCACGCGTCAACTGAGTCTTGGTCGCGCAGCATCCTTAGTTGCAGCCCAGATGACACGAAGCTGGCATCTGCCGGTTGTGTTTACAAATTCAAAACGCATTTGGTTGATTTTGCGGCAGCTGACTTAGTGGTGCCGGGCATGAAAAAACTTACTATTGATCAATTCCTTAAGGCTGCAGACCGTCTCGAGAACGGCCTCGCGATTTATGATCGCGAGCGCAAGCTGCTGTACTTCAACAAAGCGGGTCGGGAGCATTTGCCCGATATGTGCCGTGTCATGTTCGATGAAGGCGGCTCCCTGGAGGAAGGTGTTCGCGCGCAGATCAAGGCAAACTTCCCGGACCTTTCCGAAGAGCATATCGCGCTTGCCGAGCAGGACATTATGACAAGCGTGATGGCCAGCGAGGAGCGAGAACTGCCAGCAGCAAATGGCAGAACCATCCGTATTTATCATACACAGACCGATGATGGGTTCCTGATCGGACTAACGGTCGACATATCGCAGCTGCGTCAAAGGGAGCGGGAGTTAAAGAAAGCTCGGAAAGCCGCCGAAGCCGCGA
>JBCBUY010000026.1:0-32881 GCA_039817885.1 Pseudomonadota bacterium
AGGCGGGGACGCGTTTTGAGCTGCGCAATGTTCGACATGGCCCAGACAATATCGCCGATCAAAAGATACTCCCGGCCTCACCCAGCTGGTTGTGTTCGATCCCAATGAAAACCGCGACGCCATTCGATTGCAGGTTCGGGCGCTACATGACCTGTCATCTGGCGAACCGGATCTCACCATTCTGCCGGCTCATGACCGAGATTACCTAATGGATCTCGTCCATTCCGGGGCGATTGGGCTGGGTGTCAAATGAAGAAAGGCAGCTGGATGTAAACCAGCTGCCCTTCTGGAAGATGTGTCGTGGCGGAGTTACGAGCCTTCTGGCGCTGCCTCGGCTTTGTTGAATTCACCTGAGATGAGGATTTTGACCTCGTCGCCAACCGCAGGTGCATAAGCGCCGAGCCCGAAGTCCGACCGAAGGACTGTGCCGGTGGCCTCAACCCCAACGGTTTCTTTCTGGTTCAGCGGATGTGGACCTGCGCCCACCAAGGTGACATCGAGTGTCACGGGCTTTGTCACGCCTTTGATTGTCAAATCGCCGGTGAGCGTGCCAGTTCCAGCGTCGGTCTGTTCCAAAGCTGTGGAGACAAATGTGATTTCCGGATACGTCTCCGTGTCGAGCCAGTCAGCACTGTTCATATGACCGTCAAAGACATCGACGCCTGTATCGATCGAATTTGCGGCGATGGTCACGTTGATAGACGAGGCAGCTGGATCTGCTGCGTTTAGGTCCATTTTTGCGTCGACTGTGCGAAACCGCAGCTGCGGGTTGGAAAAGCCGAGATGATTGTATGAGAAGGTGACGTAGCCGTGGGTGACGTCCATCACATAGTTGCCGGAGGAGACTTTCTCGCTCAGGGCGTGGCCATCAGCGGCAGCTGTGCCAGCGAAGGCAAGTCCTGTGGCAATAAGTGAAGCGACTGTCGCCGTGCGAAGGGAAGAGAGAGGGGTCATGGATGCGTCCTTTCCGTGGTTGATCCGCTTGCCGCAAAATGCGCGCCGCCTGTGGCAAGAACAAGTCACGAGCTTGTGACATCACTATATCCAAATCGTGGATAATCGGGATCTTGCGTGTTGAGCGCGATGGGGAATGTGCTGAGGAGCCTGCATCCCTGTTATGAATCTGTCTCCCAGAGCTTGATCTCAGACTAACCCTGTTCCACAGACGCCGACAATCCAGAGATCGGGAGCACGAAACGCCCATGGCCGTTCAATACGTCTATACCCTCCAGGGACTGTCGAAAACGTATCCAGGGGGGAAGAAGGTTTTCGAGAATATCCACCTGTCATTTCTCCCAGATGCGAAAATCGGCGTGGTTGGGGTCAATGGTGCAGGTAAGTCGACGCTTTTGAAGATCATGGCCGGCCTGGATACCGAATTTAATGGGGAGGCCTGGGCCGCCGACGGGATCAAGGTAGGATATCTTCCCCAGGAGCCGAAGCTCGATGAGAGCTTGAATGTCTTTGAGAATATTGCCTCGCAGTGTCCGGAAAAGATCCTGCTCGATAAGTTCAACGAGATTTCGACACGGCTTGGTGAGGAATACACTGACGAGCTTATGGAAGAGATGACGGTTCTGCAGGAGCAGGTCGATGCGGCCGATGCCTGGGACATCGATTCGAAGATCCAGATGGCGATGGAGGCGCTTCGCTGCCCTGATGATTTTGCCGAGGTGTCGAAGCTTTCAGGCGGGGAAATTCGCCGTGTGGCGATCTGCCAACTGCTCCTCTCAAAGCCCGACATGATCTTGATGGACGAGCCAACCAACCACCTTGACGCTGAGACCGTTGCCTGGCTTCAGAACTATCTCATCAATTTTCCGGGCTGCGTCATTCTCGTGACCCACGACCGTTACTTCCTCGATGATATTACCGGTTGGATCCTGGAGCTCGATCGCGGCCGCGGCATGCCCTATGAAGGCAATTATTCTGCCTGGGTTGAGCAGAAGGCCAAGCGGATGGAGCAGGAGGCGCGCGAGGACAAAGGCCGTCAACGCACGCTTGCCAAGGAACTGGAATGGGTCCGCGCCGGTGCAAAAGCGCGCCAGGCGAAATCGAAGGCGCGTATTCAGCGATATGAGGAAATGGCCTCCCAAGCGGAACGGGAGAAAGTCTCGAACGCGCAGATCCGTATTCCACCCGGCCCGCGCCTCGGCGGCGTGGTTCTGGAGGCCGAACAATTGCGTAAAGGCTTCGGCAATAACCTTCTTATCGAGGATCTCGATTTTAAACTGCCGCCGGGTGGCATTGTTGGAGTCATCGGCCCGAATGGGGCCGGTAAGTCGACCCTTTTTAAGATGATCCTCGGTCAGGAAGAGCCGGATTCTGGGACGCTTCGCCTCGGCGATACGGTGAAGCTCGGCTATGTTGACCAGTCTCGCGATAAGCTCGACGACACTAAGACGGTTTGGGAAGAGATATCGGACGGCCTCGATATTCTCGATATTGGCGGTGTCGACATACATTCCCGTGCCTATGTCGGCGCGTTTAATTTCAAGAAAACTGACCAGCAAAAGAAGGTCGGTATCCTGTCAGGCGGTGAGCGAAACCGAGTGCATTTGGCGAAGATGCTACGCGAGGGCGGCAATCTCCTGCTCCTCGACGAACCGACCAATGACCTCGATGTGGAAACGCTGCAGGCCTTGGAAGAGGGGCTTGATGGGTTCCCGGGGTGTGCCGTGATCATCTCCCATGACCGCTGGTTCCTCGATCGCATGGCGACGCATATCCTTGCTTTCGAGGGCGACAGCCATGTGGAATGGTTCGAGGGTGACTTTTCGTCCTATCTGGACGACAAGAAACGCCGCCTCGGCGAGGATGCGGTCAATCCGAAACGGGTGAAGTTCAAGAAATTCGCACGCTAATGGATGATATCGCTGACGCGGGATCGGTTGTTTCGCTGTGGCTGCGGCAATTGTACAGGCCGAGACATGGAATCTATTCACGCCTGACCAAATTTGCAGTATATGACACCTATGTCGAAAAAAGCGATTGTACCGGCGAAGCGAAGAACAGGTTGGCGGTTTGTGACCCTGAGTGATGGTCGCCGAATTGTGGAGCCTCCTGCAGGGGGGACGTTCACAAAGGCGGAAATCAGAGCTGCTGTCAGATCGGCCGTTGAAAAGCGTCTCGAAGCCGAAGCAGGTTGACGCTGCCTACCTACGCAAATTCAGTATTCATCAACTGTCCATTCACAGCGGATTATCGGCCTGTATTTCGGGCGATTGTCTTTGCCGTTATCGACTGCGGCTTCACACCCCGCTGCGCGCTTGAGGAGTCAGATGGAGGCGAGGTGCGCCTGCACAAGATCCAGCGCATTATCGAGCAGTGCAAATTCGGTATTCATGATCTCTCAAATATGGATCTCGATCCCGCATCCGGTTTGCCCCGGTTCAATATGCCACTGGAGCTTGGCTTGTTCATGGGGGCCAAGCGTTTCGGTGAGGGGCCACAAAAAGCCAAACGTCTGATCGTTCTCGACCAGGATCGGTATCGATATCAGAAATCAATTTCCGACATTTCCGGTCAGGATGTTGATGCGCATAATGGTGATCCCGAAACGGCGATCCGGCGCATCCGGGATTGGCTCAAAACCGTGTCGAAGCGAAAAACGATTCCGGGGGCGACATTCGTGATCAAACGCTACCGTGCCTATGATCTCGATTATCCCGGCATTTGCTCAGCGCTGAAATATGATCAGCAGGGCCTACCCTTCAACGATCTGCTGGAAACCATGGTGGAATGGGAGAAGTTGAACGCCGACAGTTCGTGAGCGCGATTTGTGCTGTGGCCAAGGATGATCTTGTAAAAGGTTCTGCCCTCTATCCCCGCCAGACACCCACCGCGCCAAAAGTGGGTGTCATTGTGAGTGTCTGATAGCCGGTTCAGCTGGCTTGATTTTCGGCGACCAACTCGGCTGTTAGCTCTTCAAGTTTCGCGATCAAAGCATTGGCCGAGCCGTTTTCCCGATCGAGCAGATCGAGGAACTGGGCCCTCTGTTCTATGGCGAGCCATAGGAGGTTTCCATCAACATTGAGGGCAACATCCACAACTTCATGTTTTCCGTTTCGAAGCAGAACACGCCAGCGCACATCAAATTCGTCCCCGTCAGCGCTGCTTAGAACCGAGTCGACGATGGAATCCCGTTCGCTGCGATCGGTTGAGCCCGTGACCGTGATGTTCGATCCGCGATACTGATCAAATTGGGCTTCATAGGCGGCCAAATTGTAAGCCCGGAAAGCGGTTCGGTAGCGGATTAGGTCTTCCCGCTCGAACCGCCGCGCATATTTGCCGATAACGAAGTTGGAGATCCGATCGAAATTGGAAAATTCGTTGATATAGGTGCTGAATTGCTCCGTCCGAGCTTGCTGATCAAGGTCGGGATTATCCAGCGATTCAAGCACCAGCGTTGCGTTTTCCTGGACAAACGCCTCTGACGCCCCGTCAGCGAGCGCTGGTGTCCCAAAAAGGACGCTTAGGGCTGTCGCCAGAAGGGTGGATTTGATCAATCGCACGTGTCCGCTCCTACTCGTCAAGCTCGGTATTGTCTTCAAAGTCATCAAAGTCATCAAATTCGTCAAAATCAGGGAGATCGTCGTAAGGATTTGCGACAGGTTGTCCGTCCCTGATCGCGGTCTTGCGTCCATTTGTGTAAGCGCGCCGGAGGGCAGTGTAGGGCTCTGGCTGGCGATTGAGCGATTCAAACGCCTCGTTCAGTCGGGCTCGGGTGTCGAGGGCGGTGACAACTGTTCGGCTGCTTTGAATATACACGTCCAGGGAATCAGCGACGCCGAATTCAAGCCAGATAAAGGGATCGGTTGCCCGATCTGCGAAGGTGCCGATGGAGTCCCGCAGATTTGTCGGGCCAAGCAGTGGGGCGACGAAGTAGGCCCCGGATGGAACGCCCCAATACCCCAGCGTTTGTCCAAAATCCTCAGAATGGCCCTCAAGGCCATTATCACCCGCGCCGGCAACATCGATCAACCCGCCAAGACCAATGGTCGAGTTTATAATGAACCGCGCAAGTGTTTCGGCCGCTCTTTGGGGTTTGGCCTGGAGGACATCATTGATGAACACGGTTGGCGAGTTCAAATTTGTCAGTCCGTTGCTCAAGCCGTCACGGGCGGGTTCCGGAACAGTTCTGATGTAGCCCCTTGCTACCGGCCCGATAATCGCCCGGTCGACCGCATTGTTGAAACCGTAGACTTTACGATTCAGTGATTCGAAGGGATCATAGGTTGGATCATCGCTGTTTGTTCGCGCGGTTTGACATGCCGACAAACCGAGCGCGAGCGCCATGATAGTTAGGGATTTGCGCATATTTTTCCGCCTGCTTGGATTGCGACGCAATGTATATGGACCGTCGCCCCTGTGGCTTCAACTCACATAGAAGCGAATAACAGATACATGACACAATCGAGGACTTGACATAAACATATAAATATACGTTTATATGTTTATGATGCTGCCTTCGAGTGAAATTGTGCCCGCGCTACGTGCGGCCGGCGAGCCAAATCGGCTGCGCATATTGGCGCTCCTACGTCACGGTGAGCTGGCGGTGGGCGAACTCGTTCAGATTATGGGGCAGAGTCAGCCTCGTCTCTCTCATCATTTAAAGGCGCTGATGAGCGCCAATCTCGTTGACAGGCTGCCGGAAGGGTCTTGGGTATTCTACAGCCTGCCATCCGATCCCGACGCGCGTCACGTGGTGATGACGCTGCTTGACCTCATTGATCTTGAGGAAGGTGATTTTGGCCGTGATCTTGCCAATCTAAAGCGCGTGCGTGCCGAACGGGCTACTGCGGCGGAGGCCTATTTCAGTGAAATGGCAGATACGTGGGACGCGGTTCGCGCGCTTCACTTTCCCAACCAGGCCATTGAAACTGCACTGCTCGAAATCGCTGGGTCAGGTCCTTTTGACCGGATTGTCGACATAGGTACGGGCACAGGGCGCATGCTCTCATTGTTTGCCGATCGCTCTGTACGTGCCGACGGGGTAGACCTTAGTCATCGTATGCTCACGGTTGCGCGGGCAAATCTGCAGCGCGACGGCATTGAGAACGCTTTTGTGCGTCAGTCTGATGCGACGGCGCTGCCCTTTGAAGACAGCTCGGTCGATCTCGTAATCATTCATCAAGTGTTGCACTTCATCGATGAACCTGATCAGGCGCTGGCAGAGGCGGCCCGTATTCTAGGACCCAGCGGGCAGCTTCTGATTGTCGATTTTGCGCCGCATGGTTTGGATTTTTTGCGTGAGAAGCACGGTCACAGGAGATTGGGCTTGCGGCATGATATGTTGGCAGAGTGGACGGCGAAGGTCGGTCTTGAGCTGGACCCACCGCGGCGGTTTGAACCTCCGGAGGATCTGAAAGAAGGTCTGGCGGTGGAAATCTGGACCGGACGCCACCTTGACCAGAAAAAGGAAGCTGCAGCATGAGTTTGCCGACTGTATCTTTTGAGTTCTTTCCCCCGAAATCCGAGGCCATGGAGACGAGGCTTTGGGACGTGGTGAAGCGCCTTGAGCCGCTGCAGCCTGGATTTGTTTCGGTGACCTATGGGGCGGGAGGGTCCACGCGTGACCGGACACACCGCACGGTCAAACGTATTGTTGAAGATACCGGGCTCCATCCGGCTGCGCATTTGACCTGCGTTTCGGCCACGAAAGATGATGTTTTGGGGGTTGTTGGCGATTACGCTGATGCGGGTGTTCGCCACATCGTCGCGTTGCGAGGAGATCCGCCAGCCGGCATGGACGCCCAGTTTGAACCGCATCCTGGTGGATATGAGAGTTCTGTCGATCTTATTGCGGGCATCACGGAGCGCCACGGAGCGAAGTTCCAGATTTCGGTCGGCTGTTATCCGGAGCCACATCCGGAAAGTCGGGGGTGGGACGAGGACATCGCGCTTTTGAAAGCGAAGCAAGATGCCGGAGCCAGCCGCGGTATTACGCAATTCTTCTTCGAGCCGGATATCTATCTTCGGTTTCTCGAAAAGGCGCGGGCCGGGGGTGTCACCATGCCCATTGTGCCCGGCATCATGCTTCAGGCGAATTTTCAGGGCTTGAAACGCATGGCGGGTATGGTTCAAGCCACACTGCCGACCTGGTTGCATGAGCGGTATGATGGTCTCGATGATGACGCCGAAACGAGAGATCTTCTGACGGCGACGATTGCCGCGGACCTCTGTCGCCAATTGGCGGACGAAGGGGTCCAGGATTTTCATTTCTATACCTTGAACAAAGCGCCTCTTGCTCTGTCGACGTGCCGACTTCTAGGCCTTCGCCCGAGCGAAGCGGCCGCTGCTTAGGAGACAGTCATGACACGTGCAGAACGGTTGGCGGCGCTAGAAGCGGCAGCTGCAAAAAGAATCCTGATCCTTGATGGTCCGATGGGCACACAAATCCAGGATTTCAAACTTGAAGAGGCGGACTTTGAGGGAACCAGATTCACGAACTGGCCCGTGCCGCTCAAGGGCAATAATGATCTTCTGAATATCACTCGGCCCGATATCGTCAAAGCCATCCACCGGCGGTATATTGATGCCGGGGCGGATCTGTTCGAGACCAACACATTCTCTGCCACGACGATCGCTATGGCCGATTATGAGATGCAGGATATTGCCGCAGAGATCGCGCGGGAAGGGGCCCGCCTTGGCCGAGAAGCTGCAGATGAGGCCGGTGAGGAACTCGGGCGGGCGATTGGTGTGCTCGGTGCCATCGGTCCGACCAATAAGACTCTATCTTTGTCACCGAATGTGAATGATCCGGGTTTTCGGGAAGTCACATTCGACGATGTGCGAGACGCGTACCACGAACAAGCCGCCGCCATGGCCGATTTTGTTGACATGTTTCTGATCGAAACCATCTTCGATACTCTGAACGCCAAGGCTGCCATCAAGGCGATTCTGGACCTTAAGGCCGAGACGGGTGAAGATATTCCGATTATGATCTCCGGTACCATAACAGATGCGTCGGGTCGCACGCTCTCCGGCCAAACAGCCGAGGCGTTTTGGCATTCGGTTCGCCATGCAAAGCCCTGGGCTGTGGGTCTGAATTGCGCGCTTGGACCGGACTTGATGCGCCAGCATGTGGCTGCGATTTCGAAGGTTGCCGACACGCTTGTGCTTGCTTATCCAAATGCCGGTCTGCCGAATGCGTTTGGGGAGTATGACGAAACGCCAGAGCAAGTGTCCACATCTCTTGGGGAATGGGCGTCTGCTGGTCTTGTGAATATTCTGGGCGGGTGTTGTGGCACCACGCCGGAACATATCTCAGCTATTAAAGAGGCGGTGGACGGCAAATCTGCCCGGGTCATTCCCGACCCCATCCGTGCTATGAAGCTGTCAGGTCTCGAACCGTTCGAGCTGACCAGCTGAAGGAGCGCTCCATGGGGAAAATGTACGATCAAATCACGGACAAGCTTGAGTCCTTTATCAAGGCGCAAAAGATGTTCTTTGTGGCCACGGCTCCGATGTCCGGCGATGGCCATGTGAATGTCAGTCCGAAGGGGTATGATAGTTTTGCTATCCTCGGACCCAATGAGGTGGCCTGGCTCGATCTTGGTGGATCCGGCATCGAGACGATGGCGCATTTGAAGGAAAATGGCCGTATCACGATCATGTTCTGCGCCTTTGAGGGGCCAGCATTGATTCTCAGGCTCTATGGCCAAGGCGAGGCTGTGCAGTTTGATGATCCGCGCTTTCCGGCACTTCTCGAACACTTCCCAGGGTTCGATAAGGCCCGCGCGATTGTGACTGTGAAGGTCACGCGGATTGCCGACAGTTGTGGTTGGGGTGTGCCGTTTATGGACTTCAAGGAAGAGCGGGACCAGCTGAAGCGCACCTGGGACCATGCCTACGAAAAACACGGCGACGTCGTGGACCAGGGATTCTTTGAAAATAACAGCGAAAGCATCGATGGACTGGCCGGCATGGAGCGCGCCGAATGACGTATGTTGATGGCTTTGTGGCGGCTGTCCCAACGGCGAACAAGCAAGCCTATCTTGACCATGCTAAGGCGTGCGTTCCTGTGTTCAAGAAGTATGGGGCAACGCGCGTTGTGGAGTGTTGGGGTGTCGATGTGCCGGATGGCGACCTGACATCGTTTCCCATGGCTGTGAAATGTGAACCGGGTGAAACGGTGGTCTTTTCGTGGATCGTCTGGCCCTCAAAGGACGTGCGTGATTCCGGAATGGATGAGGCGATGAAAGACCCGTTTTTCGCTGGCGAAAGTATAACTCAGCCGTTCGACGGCAGCCGCATGATCTTTGGTGGTTTCGAAACGATCTTGGATAAGTAACTGGACGATTAGATGAGAAAATTGGTTTATGCTCTAAGCCTCAGTTTAGGGCTGGCGAGCCCCGCTAGCGCTATCAATTGGGCAGAAGGACAAGTGGCTGATCCATTCTCGGATCAGCAATGTAATGTCCAAATGATCGTCTCATACGGTGGATATATCTATCAATATCCGAGCAAATGGGATGGCGTGTACTTCCCCAATACCGACAGAAACTGGCTATGGGCTTGTCCAAGTGGGTTCGTCGCGCTGGGGTCCGATGAGTTTTTTAATCAAGAGGAAGTTGGCGATTCGATAGATGAGCGCGAGCGGTCGAATATTCGGTCGTTCTTAGTGGACAATCCTAAACTCGTACCAAATTGGAAAAGCCGTTGGGAACGTTTCATTGAATTGGAGGCATTAAGGAATCGTCCGGCTGCAAGAAGAGAGTTCATTTTCCGATTGAGGGCGTATTTCGCTGAGGATGTCGAGATCGCAAACGAATATCGCGCGCAAGCGGCTCAGTTAATCGAGGGTTTGATGGCAAGTGGCGAGATTTCCGGCATTGGTTTGATCGAGCGACAGTTTCTGATGGGGGTATATGCGGAACGGAAGGGCAATCAATCCGAGGCCGACAAATGGTTCGTTTTGGCAAAAGAAACTCTTTGGATTGATGATGACGACGCTGAGCATGAAGGTCTTGCATATTTTAACGAACTGATTGCTGAAGTCATCGAATCTCGAGAGCAGCAAAATCCTCCCTGGAACGAGAGAGTAGAGTGATCCAAGCCTCCCAGACCTTCATAAACATTGGTGAGCGGACAAACGTCACCGGTTCAGCAAAGTTCCGTAAGCTGATCACTGCTGGTGATTATCCAACGGCCGTCGACGTCGCGCGTCAACAGGTCGAGAATGGCGCGCAGATCATCGACGTCAATATGGATGAAGGCATGCTCGATGGTGCCGAGGCCATGACGACCTTCCTCAATCTGATCGCTGCCGAGCCCGACATTGCGCGTGTGCCGGTGATGATCGATTCGTCGAAATGGGATGTGATCGAAGCGGGCCTGAAATGCGTGCAGGGCAAGGCCGTTGTAAACTCTATCTCACTGAAAGAGGGTGAGGCCCCGTTTATCGAGCAAGCCCGCGCCGTGCTGGCCTATGGCGCGGCGACAGTGGTTATGGCGTTCGATGAAGTCGGACAGGCCGACACGGCTGACCGCAAGTTGGAGATCTGCGAGCGGGCTTACAAAATCCTCACCGAACAGGTCGGGTTTCCACCGGAAGACATTATCTTCGATCCGAACATTTTTGCTGTGGCCACCGGTATTGAGGAACATGATTCCTATGCGGTCGATTTCATTGAAGCGGCCAAGCGCATTCGCGCTGCCTGTCCGGGGGCGCATATTTCTGGGGGGCTTTCGAATGTCAGCTTTTCCTTCCGCGGAAACGAACCTGTCCGCCGAGCCATGCATTCTGTGTTCCTCTATCATGCCATTCCAGCCGGTATGGATATGGGGATCGTCAATGCCGGCCAACTCGATATCTATGATGAGATTGAGCCAGAGCTTCGGGAACGGGTAGAGGATGTCATTCTCAATCGCCGGGCCGATGCTACCGAGCGCCTGATTGAGATTGCCGAGCGGTTCAAAGGCCAGAAGGGCAAAGTCAAAGAGAAGGATATGTCCTGGCGGGAGGGGTCGGTTGCCGAACGTCTCGAGCATTCCCTGGTCAATGGCATCACCGAGTTCATCGTCGAGGATACCGAGGAGGCGCGTCAGTCGGTCGATCGGCCACTTCATGTCATAGAAGGGCCGTTGATGGATGGTATGAACGTGGTCGGTGATCTGTTTGGATCCGGCAAGATGTTCCTGCCACAGGTTGTGAAGTCTGCCCGCGTGATGAAAGCGGCGGTCGCCCATCTTGAGCCTTTCATGGAAGAGGAGAAGGAGCGCCTCGGTCTAATCGGGCAGTCGAACGGCAAAGTGCTCATGGCTACTGTGAAGGGCGACGTTCACGATATTGGTAAGAATATCGTTGGTGTCGTGCTCGCCTGTAATGGGTATGAGATCATCGATCTCGGCGTGATGGTGCCGGCGGAGAAGATTCTTCAGGAGGCCAAAGACAATGAGGTCGATATGATCGGCTTGTCGGGTCTGATCACCCCTAGCCTTGATGAAATGGTGTATGTTGCTGCTGAGATGCAGCGCACAGGTATGGAGATGCCATTGCTGATCGGCGGGGCGACAACGAGCCCGGCCCACACGGCGGTCAAAATTGATCCTGTGCGGATTAATGGTCCGACCATTCATGTCTCTGATGCAAGCCGCGCGGTGGGCGTGGTCGGTGCGATGATGTCGGATGATGAACGCCCCGGTTTTTGGGATATGACGCAAGCGCGCTACAGCCGTCTGCGCGAAAGCCGAAAGAACGGGCCACCAAAGCCTCGTATCCCAATTGAGGACGCGCGCGCCAATCGGCTTGTAGCGGCGGCCGAACAGAGAACCGTCGGGGCGTGTTTTCCGAATGAGACAGAAACACTGACAGATATCGATCTCGCCGTCGTCGCGCGATATATTGACTGGACGCCCTATTTTGCGAGCTGGGATCTCGCCGGGCGCTACCCTCAGATTCTCGAAGATGATGTGGTTGGTGAGGCCGCTACAGGCCTTTGGAATGACACCCAGGCCATGATGCAGCGGGTGATTGGCGAGCAATGGTTCAGCTTGAAAGCGGTCATCGGCGTCTGGGAGGCGGAGACCGTTGGAGACGATATTCGTCTGTCCACGGGCGATGTGCTTCACACGCTTCGCCAACAGATGCCGAAGACGAACGACAAACCGAATTATGCCCTCGCCGATTTTCTTGGCGGCGGCCATGACAGTGTTGGCGCATTCTGTGTGACGGCTGGACCTGAGGCGGAGACGATCGCGACAGAGTTCGAACAGAAGGGGGATGATTATTCCGCCATCATGGTGAAGGCGCTGGCCGACCGGTTTGCCGAAGCGCTCGCAGAATACATGCATGAATATGTGCGGAAGGATTATTGGGCCTATGCTAAGGACGAAACGTTTTCCAATGAAGACCTCATCAAGGAAACGTATCAGGGTGTCCGGCCAGCTCCGGGCTATCCCTCTCAGCCCGACCATACGGAAAAGGAAACGATCTTCCGTCTGCTGAATGCAGAGCAGGAGATCGGCGTTGGTTTAACCTCGAGCTATGCCATGTATCCTGCCGCCAGCGTCTCCGGGCTCTATTTCAGTCATCCGGACTCAGTCTATTTTGCCGTCGGTCGGATCGCGCGCGATCAAGTGGCAGATTATGCCAAACGCAAAGGCTGGGATATGCGCACGGCAGAGCGCTGGCTTGCACCCATTCTCAACTACGATCCGTTTGAGGCGGTTGAGGTTGCGGCGGAGTAGATCATCTTAGGAGAGTAGGTTGACCGGTGATTCATTGCGCCGCATGATTATCATCATAGAACGCGCTTACTTCCCGCGCTGCCATGCGGAGCTACGACAATCTCCTTCGTGTTTGATCGTCGGCCTAATTGGTTCGGGCGTCGGCTTACTAATGCTGATAGCGAGTCTGTACTCCGGGACTTTTCTGTCAGAACTTGGGATGCCCTTGTTTGGATTGGTGCTGGTGGTCATTGGGGGGTGGTCGGCCTCTGCATATTTCCAGAGCCGGATATTCTTTAGAAGGTTTGCTGCTTATGAGTATTCCTTCGGTCGGTTCTTTAAGGTGCATCAATACGCAACTTTCGATAAGGTGGAACTCGGCCCCTTGGGCGCTCCTCTTCAAATTGCGAAAACGGATGGTACGGTTTGGAAGCTGCCGAACCCAGATGATGAATACCACGAAGTTCGTGGGGAAATACTTTGGCAGATAAGTCGAGCAGCTATTCCGGTGCCTGACGTTGTGGCGCTCAGAAACCGGATTTCGATCGGCAAACTGGCAACGTATTCGAGGTCAGCCTTTCGCGATCAGCCATATAGCCAATATAAGAAAAGCACAGTTGGTGCCTGATTGACCCAACGCATTGCCCATATCACGCTCCTCGTCCCAGACTACGACGCTGGTATTCGCTTCTACGTCGATGCGCTCGGTTTTGAGTTGCTGGAAGACACAGAGCTGTCTTCTAGCAAGCGCTGGGTGCGCGTTGCGCCGCCAGGTGCCGAAACTTCAATCTTGTTGGCCAAGGCCGCAACGCCCGAGCAGCGCGCTGCTATCGGCAATCAGACAGGCGGGCGGGTTGGCTTCTTTCTGGAGACGGATGATTTCGAGCGAGACTACGCGGCCATGCAAAAGCGCGGCGTCACCTTTCTGGAAACGCCGCGCCATGAGGCTTATGGGCGTGTGGTTGTGTTTGCTGATCCCTTCGGAAACAAATGGGATCTTATTCAACCAGAACCGGCAGACTAATCAGTCTTCGTCGCTGTCGTTGTCCTGTTTTGCCGGATCAAATTTTTCGAACCAGCCCATAATATTGTCGGTCTTTGCGATAAGCCGGCTCGGGCGCCCCGCTATATAGTGGGGAGATCCTGGCACACGGATAAGGGCTGTCTCTACTTCGCGAAGTTTCAGGGCTCCATAGAATTGTTCGGCTTCCCATGTGGGGGTGCGCCAGTCTTCCTCGCCAACCATAACCAGCGTTGGTGTTGTGACATTGCCGACGAGAGAAATCGGAGAGAACTTCCAATATGTATCGGGGTCTGCCCATGGGTCGGACCGTATCCAGTGCCGACGGACATAGGCTCCGATGTCTCCTGTCAGCGCCATTGTGAACCAGTTGATGACAGGCTTGATGGTTGCGGCCGCAGCGAACCGGTTCGTCTTGCCGACAATCCATGCCGTTAGCACGCCGCCGCCCGATCCGCCCGTGACGAATAACCGATCAGGATCAACATAATTCTCCGCGATCAGATAATCTGTGACGCTCATCAGATCATCATAATCCTCACCCGGATAGTTGAGATCGATGAGCTGGGTAAACGCTTCGCCATACCCTGTCGAACCGCGCGGATTGGCGTAGACCGTTACATATCCTTCGGCTGCAAACCGCTGGATTTCGGGGGAGAAATAGGGACCATACATGGTTTGTGGGCCGCCGTGTATTTCCAGGATCATGGGGAAGGACCCATCGGCGACAAAGTCTGGCGGCATGGCGACCCAGGCCTGAATGTCCCGGCCATCAAAGCTCGACGGAATGGTGATCTCTCGGACCTCTGCCATGTCGAGATAGGGAAGGACATCTGCATTCAGATTTGTAAGCTGGCGATCTTCGACGTTCCGCCCCTGGACGGAGACGTCAGCAGGCGCTGCTGTATCCGCTGTTGTGAAGGCCAGCGTTGGACGTCGCTCACCAGAGATGGAGAAACTCGCTCCGGCATATGGTCGCCCGAACGAAGTGCCGCCCAGTCCAGTGGCAAGTGTTTCGCGGGACCCGTTGAGACCGATCTCCACCAGATCGATATCGCCGATATTCTCGACTTGGGCGATAATGGAATTGCCGCTTGGATGCCATTCAAAGCTTGTGATGCTTCGATCATAATCAGCGGTGAGATGGGTCGGCTCGCCGCCGTCTGCTGACATGACATAAAGTTCCGTGATCTGATAGGATTTCACTTCATCATCATAGCCTGCATAGGCAATTCGTGATCCATTGGGGGAGACTTTGGGGGATCCATCCGGGCCATCTCTGTCGGTCAAAGGTGTAACGGAGAGATTCTCCAAGGATACGGCATATATTTCGCTTTCAATTGGATCCAGATCGCGGTCTTCGGCCATATTGCCGACAGCGAGTATGGTGCCATTGCCGCGCCATTCTGGCTGACCGAAACTCGCCTCTCCCTTTGTGATTTGGCGAGGAGATCCTCCCTCAGCCGACAAGACATAAATGTGATCGGCACCTTCGCGAAGATAGCCAGCGCCATCAAAGCGATAGGTCACATCATCAAAGACTTTGACCGGCGGTGACCATTCTGCCCCTTTTGGGGGGCTTGGTGCTTTCGCAAAGTTGGGCGGCGTGGCCGGTGTGAATTGGGTCAGCGCGATTTGTGTTCCATCCGGTGACCAAACGGCCTGCCTTGGGGCTTCGGTAAATTGCGCGAGCGAGAAGTCCTGCCGCGACGCGATATAGTAGACGCGCAATTCCGGTCCTGCTTCGGACGAGGTCGTATAGAGGAGGCGTTCGCCGGCTGGGTCCCATCGCGGAGCGCCGGCAGATGCGCCGCCCTGTATGAGAGGGGTGTGCGCTCCGGATTCGGTATCTATGATCCAAAGATCGCCCCGATTGGTGTCAGTCTTTCGGTCCATGGAGCGCCGCACATAGACAATCTTGCTGCCATCCGGTGAAATCTGTGGATCGTCGGCATATTCCAGATCGAACACACGATCAGCGGTGAAGCGTGGTAGGTCGGTGGTCTCTTGAGCGATAGCAGTGCCATTCATGGCCAACGCAATAACCGTTCCTGCCAAGAGTAGTTGCTTGTTCATCCATGCCTCCAGTGTCTTGCTCTGCTCATGCGCTAGCATATCTCACGTGGGCAAACAGCCGCGCAGGCAAAAATTGTTGGTCGGGCAAAGATTTATGTGAGCCGAACGTCCAGGCATATTGCCGTGAGAAACGCGGCTAGTTGTTTCTCACATATCTTGCGAGTTGATCGGAAAATCGCCGTGATGCTCGATCTGCATCTTGCCAAACACCAATTCGCGGTCGACCATCGTTCAAGCTGCTTTGAAAACTGTCTGTGATCGTTACCAGTTCCGTCTTGTTTTCGCTGATCTTGGCTTCGTAGTCGGCACCGCCTGCGAAAATGGAGCTAAAGTCGATTTGGACATTCAGCTCTGCATCGGCGAGTGTTGGCCGCGTTGATCGCAACCCCGTCACTGTCGTTTCCACGGTCAGCACACCGTCGCCTGGTCCGTCGGCAAGTGTGAAATGCCTGTCGAACGCTCGGCTCAGATCTCTTTGCAGCCGCTCCGCGCGGAGAGTCTGATCATTTTCTGTTACAGCGCGCGGGGAGTTTATGTCGCGGATATTGGTCCGAACATCTGTTGGCAGATCGACTTGTACCGGGGCGATATAGACACTCTCGAAGGCGGCGAGTGTGCGGTCGTTGGAGACCGTTACATCGTCAAACGGTCCGGCTGCAGCGGTTGGGACGCTAAGGGTCACAAGAGCTGCGACGCTTCCCATGGCTCTAATGGTGTTCCTCAGGGGCATGTTCGAACCTTTCTTGCCTCGTGCGGCGTTTGGGTGCGGCATCCTCAGTTCCGTTTTGTGTAGCGCGCGAGATTCCGTGAAAACCGATTGAAAGACCTTTCTGCATCCTGCCAAATGCCGAAGCGTGGAACGCCGTCATTCAGGGTGGATTGATCTCGCTCCGCAATTGTCACCAGGGGCGTTTCCCCCTCTTTCAGCTCAACAAGATATGATGCACCGCCAGCGCCAATCGAGAGCGGGTCAAGGCCACCAGTCCGGCCAAGTTCCTTGGCCGTCGGACGTGTGGAGACCAGACGTGTTATCGTTGTATCGACCGTCAGGACGCCTTCTCCCGGTTCCTCAACCAGCGTGAAATTCTTGCCGAACGCGTTCACGAGATCGTGGTGCAACCGGCCCGCATTGAACTCCAGATCCTCGTCGCTCAGTATCGAGTTCGGATCGGCGTTTCGATTGGGGTTTCTGGAAATACCTCGCCGGCGTACTTTTTCGGGTTCCAGGGCGACTTTCACAGGGGCGATATAGACTTGACCATATGTATTCAGGGTGATGTCGCCTGACTTTTCAATTGTGTCGAAACGCTGCGCTTGCGCTGTATCTAGACCGGCTAGGCTTATCATGCCGAGCGCAACAATGCCGCTAAGTGCTGTCCTGAACATGGTGAACTCCTGATTTGTAACGCGTCTTCCTCTGTCGCCGTTATGCATAAAATAGTTCAAAAATGTCATATGCCCAATACGTGCTCACGGAATTGCTATTGGCTTGCCCATACAATCCGCGCCAGCCAAAGGATATTGGCCGGATCGAATTCGCGCGGCGGATAGGCTGGATTCATGGAAATCAGCTCGATCCGCTTTTCGGTTTTCTGGCCAAGAATTTTCGCCATGACTTCGCCGTCGCTTGTTTTGGCGACAACTCTGTCACCGCGCCGGACTGGGACATCAGGTGAAACGACAATTCGATCGCCAGGGCGATAGGCCGGCTCCATACTGTCGCCCGTGATCTCCAGGGCATAGACTCTCTCCGAACCGAGACCCGGAAAGCGCACTTCATCCCAGCCCTCGCCTATGGGAAAGCCAGCATCGTCGAAATATCCATCATTGCCGGCCTGGGCGAAGCCGATCAGAGGTGCACTTGCGCCGCGGCGTCCTTCAATCAGGCTAGCGAGATCATCGAATCCAGCGCCAACGGCCACAAGGGCGCGGGCAACACTTTCTGTCGATGGCCATCGCGGGCGACCGTCCTTGCTGCGGCGTTTAGAGGGATTGAAAGCGGTCGGGTCGAGGCCTGCGAGCCGCGCCAAACCGGACGCGCTCAGCCCGTGTATCTCGGCCAATTTGTCGATGCCGTGCCAGATATCGCCGTGTTTCATGTGTATTGATCAATTGCTGAAAATTTCACTTATCTTGTTTAGAAATGGGCGATAGGAAAATCAACCTATAGGTACATATATTGTCCTACCAAGCTCCAAGAGAGGAACGCGGCAATTGCGCTAAGTCTCGAAGCTTGTTTGAACAGTGGCAATGGCTGAGAATATGAACGTCTACAAGATTTTAAGCGCGTCCGACTGGGCCGTCGCAGAGCGGGATGGCGTTAGCCGTACCGCGCTCGATGACGGGGACGGATATGTTCATCTGTCGACCCGTGCCCAGGTGGGGGAGACATTGGCGCTTCACTATAAAGGTGCAGAACGTGTCCGGCTTTTGGAGTTCGCGCTCGACATATTGGGCGAGGTGCGTTGGGAGTCGTCGCGCGGCGGTGACCTTTTTCCGCATTTATACGGTGACCTCAAAATCGCAGATGCCGCAAGAGTTTGGACACTGGATCTAGATGCCGGCGGTGTGCCGAAGCTTCCGGAGGATCTTTAGGCCGTGTTGCTCGCCGATATAGGAACCATTCTCGCCCGTCGTCTGCCACCGGAGCGGGCGCATACAGCAACGATCAAGGCGTTGAAGACCGGCGTCGGTGTGCCCATTCGGGCCGATGTCGACGATCCGAGGCTCGCTGTTACCCTGCCGGTCTCAGGTCTCCGCCTGCCCAACCCTGTAGGGCTCGCTCCAGGCTTCGACAAGAACGCTGAAGTTTTTGGGCCCATGTTCCGCTTCGGCTTCGGCATGGTCGAGTGCGGTACGGTGACCCCCCGGCCGCAAGCTGGCAACCCGAAGCCGCGTCTCTTTCGTCTCACCGACGATAGAGCCGTGATCAATCGTATGGGTTTTAACAATGATGGGCTCGACGTTTTTGTCCGGAGGCTTAAGCGCGGTGGGTCGAATGCCGGCGCGCTCGGGGCCAATGTGGGGGCGAACAAGACGAGCGAAGATCGGATCGCCGATTATGTCACCGGTCTCACCGCCGTCTGGCCGCACGCAGATTATGTAACGATCAATATCTCATCTCCGAACACGCCGGGGCTTCGCGGCCTTCAGGATGGCGGCGCACTTGAGGAATTGTTGGGGCGGTGCGCTGAAGCGGCTTCTGCGTTGACGCTTAAACGACCTGTCTTTCTGAAGCTCGCCCCGGATCTTGATGAAACGGCCATCGCGGAGATCATCAAGGTTGTCCGCAAAGCGACGCCATTCCTCACAGGGCTGATTATCTCCAACACAACGATCGAAAGACCAGATACACTTCAGAGTACGGACAAAGCTGAGGCGGGCGGTCTCTCCGGTGCGCCGCTCATGGAAAAATCGACAGAGGTGCTGCGTATCTTCGCGTCAGAGCTAAACGGCCAATTTGACCTTATCGGTGTCGGAGGGATTGCCAGCGGCGCGGATGCCTATGCGAAAATCCGGGCCGGGGCCGATGCGGTTCAGCTCTATTCCGCGCTTGTCTATCAAGGACCAGGGCTTGCCACGCGCATCAAGCGCGAATTGTTGGAGCTTTTGAAGCGCGACGGGTTTGCGACTATCGGAGATGCGGTTGGCATGGATTTGTAGGGACATCTCGCCAACAAACTCCTTAGCTCATTTGAGCATCATCCCTCATCACGCTCCGCATCAGTCCTGGCCAATAAAGGCTCAGCATCCCTGCACGCCAGATATACATGCTGAGAAAAGCGAGCCAGACCCCGAGATTGTCGAACGGTCTCATGGCGATGTCGGTGGCCACATAGCCAAGGGTTGAGAGGACACCTGCGTTCCGGATTGCCCGGCCCTGTATGGCCCCTATGAAGATGCCGTCGAGCTGGAACGCAAACACGCCGAGCAAGGGCATCAATGCGCAATAGGGAAGGTAGGTGAGCGCGGCCGTTCGCGCGTCGACATCTTCGATGTTCTCAGAGATGATCCATCCTCCTCCCAGAAAGAAGATCACCGAGATCACCGCAGCGGACAGAATGGCAAGCTCGGTGGTGATCCGAACGGCCCGTTTGAGCCGGCTCTGATCGCCAGCACCCATGGCCTCGCCACACTCTTTTTCTGCAATGAAGGCGAACCCGTCGAGCACGAATGCGGCCACCGTCACGAATTGAAGTAGGACTTCGTTGCCGGCGAGTTCGGCGGTGCCCTGGCGCGCGCCGGCATTGACGAACCAGGCAAAGCTGAAGAGCAGGGCGAGTGTGCGAATCATTATGTCCCGGTTTGCCGTGAACATGCGGATGAGTTTGTCGCGATCGAGCAGGTTCCCATGGCCTTTGAACGCTTTGCGCACGAGCACGAGGCCGAAAGCGAGGGCTGTCCATTCGGCAATGGCTGTGCCAGCACCGATCCCGGCGGGACCCCATTCCAAAACAGCAACAAAGTAGATATCGAGTGCGGCATTGATGCCATTCACGACCACCTGGAAGGCCAACAGCTTGCCGGTCCGCCCCGTGCCGAGAAGCCAACCTGAAATGCCATATCCCATCAGCAGCGCGGGTGCCCCCCAAATGCGGGCATCGAAATAGGCTCTTCCAAGGAGTTCCACATCGGCCTCAGCCTGAAAGATCGCAAAGGCGGTTGCTTTCAAAAGCGGGGACAACAGAAAAAGCAGCGCGCCAAGTGTTCCCCCGAGCAGGAGGGAGCGCAACAGCACGGCCCGCATCTCCGATATGTCATTCGCGCCTGCTGCTTGCGCTGTGAGGCCGGTTGTCGACATGCGCAGAAATCCGAAGCCCCAATAGATGAAGCTGAAGGAGACGGCGGCAACCGCCACGGCGGCGAGATCCGATTTGTCGCCAAACCTGCCGATCGCGATCGTGTCCACCACCCCGGTGGTGGCGATCGCTGCCTGGGAGAGGATTACGGGCCATACAAGCGACAGCACGCGCCCTCGACTGAGGTGAGGAGAGTCAGAAATCGCTTGTGACATTTATTCAGATTTACTCGGGATGGGGCGACGGAAACAGGCTTCAAGCCCGTTCAATATTGCATAGCTGATAACCTTAACAGCACAGAAGACTGGCATTGGACGCCGTGATGCGCGACACAGAGGATACAAAGGTGGGACACATAATATGACATACCGTGCATTCTAGGACGGGTTTTGCGGAGATCGGTGTGTATTTGCCGAGCGTATGTCTTGGTATTTGGCGGCTCACTAATACGGCGACTGCGATGAGGAGGCACTACAAAAACAACCCCTGATGGATTGGCGGCTATTTTGGGATGTGCGATCTGCAACTTTAGACTTGGGTATCTGGTTTATGATGTCGAAATCTTCTTCGATCATGCAATCGACGGCAGACAGTGTTGGCGAGGCATGCCGCTCTATCCCCAAGCTGGCTCGCCGCGGATTGTCCACTATCGTGCGACCGGCTCTCGATTATTACAAATTCAAGACGGTGGCGCTTCCCGCCCTGTCTGTACCAACTGACCGCGGCGGTCCTCTTGTCGTGGCAGGCCTGTTCAGTACGGCAAGCGGCGTTGGAGAGGGGGCCCGATCGACCTGGAGAGCGTTGAATGATGCTGGGCTGTCTCCCATTGCCGTTGACCTGTCTGAGCGATTTGCGCAGGTGGATTACCGATCCGATATCCCGCTCTCGTCGATGCCCGAGGATGCGGACGGCACCCTTATTCTTCAGGTAAACGCGCGGGAAACGCTGGCTGCGCTGCGGCGGCTTGGCATGCGCCGTGGCCGGAATTGGTATACTGTTGGGTATTGGGCATGGGAGCTGCCGACATTTCCACCGGGATGGGAAGATGCTTTTCCCCTCGTGTCTGAGATATGGACCGTCAGTAATTTTGCCGCGAGTGCCTTTAGAAAAGGTCCATCGCCGCCGCCTGTGGCGGTATTTGGTCACGCGGTCTCGCCGCCACCGAAAATTCTAGCCGATCGGGCTCAGTTCGGCCTGCCTGAGGATGCCTTTGTGTTTCTTGCGTTTGCCGATTCCAAATCGTCCATCGAACGGAAGAACCCGGTCGCTGCGATCGAATCCCATAAGAGAGCTTTTGGTGACGACCCGTCCAGTATTCTTCTTGTGAAGACCCGCAATCTAGACCGCTCGCCGAAAGCCCGCGCTCGGCTGGAGGCAGCCGTGGCTGGTGCCATGAATGTACGGCTGTTGGATGTGTCCCTGTCTGAGAAGGCGAGATGGGAGCTCCTGAACGCGGTGGATGCTGTGGTGTCGCTTCATCGCGCTGAAGGGTTTGGGCTTGTTATCGCTGAAGCTATGGCGCTGGGAAAGCCGGCTATTGCCACAGCCTGGTCCGGCAATATGGACTTTTGTACCGAAGAGTCGATCTGGCTTGTTGATTCCCATCTGGTTGAAACCGAAGATCCGTATGGTGTTTACAGCACTTATGCGTCGCAATGGGCGGAAGTGGACCTCGATCATGCCGCTGAGTGCTTTCAAACGGTGCGGTCCGACGCTGACAAGCGCACCGAAAAGGCGGCAATTGCCCGAGACACAATAGCACACCTTGGATCTTCAAAAAACTTAGGAGAATCAATGCGCAAGCATCTGTTTAGCGATGTCCGCGCTGCTTGAACGCATAGGTTAGATGCCCGAAATATCGCATTTCGTTTGCTTGGAATTTGAAAAATCCGAAAAATCGTTCAGATATGGCGTTGGAATCAAACGACAAACTCACGATCATATCTGCCAGTAATTATGACCAGTATTGCGATTATCGGTGCGGGGCTTGCCGGAACGGCCCTCGCCAGCAGCCTGTCAGGCCGAGCCGACATAAGACTATTTGAGAAATCAAGGGGTATCGGTGGCCGGATGGCGACGCGGTATGCCGGGATATTCGAGTTTGATCACGGTGCACAGTACTTTTCCGCGCGGACAGAAGACTTTCAGAAGGCGCTTTCGCCTCTGATATCGAAAGGATTCGTCTCTGAGTGGGACGGCAAGATCGTGTCCCTGTCAGCCGATCAGCGGCCTGTCGCCCTAGAGCGCGATTATCCGATCTATGTTGCCAGCCCTCGCATGAATGCGTTGCCGAAGCACTTCGCTGACGGTGTCGACGTCTCGGTTCGCTGTGAAGTGTCCGAACTGTCACGCCAAGACGATGGCGGTTGGCTCCTGCGGGACAATGAAGGCGGCGTGTATGGACCTTTTGACTGGGTGATCAGCGGTGCCCCCTTACGTCAGACGGCAAATTTGCTGCCGGGTGATGTGAGTTTTTCAGACCAGCTCAGCGCGGCAAGTATGTCTGGTTGTTTTTCCGTTTTGCTCGGTTTTGACGATCGGCCTGAGGTCGATTGGCAAGGGGCGAAAGTCGAGCACAGCCTCCTCGGTTGGATTGCTATCAATTCGGACAAGCCGGGGCGTGACACGTCCCCGAGCCTTATTGTGCAAACAACAAATGACTGGGCAGACGCGAATATTGAAAGAGATCCGGACGAGGTCAGCGATGCAATAACCACCGAGCTGAAGGCCCTTGCCGGCATAGATGTCGGTCATGCCAAGCATATCTCTCTGCATCGTTGGCGGTACGCGCACACGCCGGTTCCAGTTGGTCAGAATTTTCTCATTGATGAAGCGGCAGGCCTTGCCGCGTGTGGGGATTGGTGTCTGGGGGGGCGTGTCGAACATGCCTTCACAAGCGCGCGCGCTTTGGCAGATGCGCTGCCTGTTTAGGCTCTCGCATCCTGCGCATGCATAGATCAACGGACCTGCCCGACCGCCACCTGCGGCGAGGGTTTGAGACGCCAAAGCTTATCTGGTTTGCCGACAGGCTTCTGGCGCTTAGCGGCGCACCCTAAATATCTCGCTCATTGAGTTCAGCAGGATTATTTTGAAGAAGCGAGGGTAATGGCCTGCGTTCTGGCGCTGGCTCCAAGAGGCCATTCTCGATTTTGTCCTCGACGCGGTTGCGTACTTTTGCAGGCGGGTAGAGGTCCAGGGCGCTCGTCCACCATTTGCGCGCTTCATCTTCGTCGCCAAGGTGCCAGTGGATATCGCCGAGATGATCCTCGATTTCCCAATGGCGTCCTGGCGCAAGCTCTTCCATTGAGCTCTCTATGATTCTGCGTGCCCCTTCCAAATCGCCAAGCTTGTAGCGTGCCCAGCCAAAACTATCCTGGATGTAGGGATCGTTTCGAGCCACCCCGCCGAGTGCCCGGCCAAGCAGTCGATAGGCCTCTTCATATTTATCCGTGTGGACGACGAGATAATAGCCAAGCGTGTTCAGCATATAGGGATCATTGGCGCGGCCGAGTTGCTCTGACCTCAGAATCTGGAGCGCTTCTTCATGTTCTCCAAGTTCGCCGAGCACTGTGGTCAGGTAGATCCGGCGATTATGGGTGTCGTCTAGTCTGAGCGCCTCCCGCGCAAATGGCAGGGCTTCCTCATACCGATTATAGTGTTGCAGCACATCCGCTGCGCTTGCGTTCGCGACGGCTTTTTCCGATGTGTTCTCGGCAATTTCCAGTGCTTCGGTTGTCAGTTCCAGCGCTTGCTTCTGGTCGCCAAGAAAGCTGTATAGCCGCGCTGCACGGATGATGTTTCCGAAGCGCTCCTCAGGTTTTGCGTCCAGCGTCAGAGCTTGATTCACGGCGTCGAGGGCCGCCTCACGATCCTGTTTCAGCATCAGCGATCTTGCCGCTGACATTGCGAGATCCGCTGTCAGATCCGGCGCGGCAAGGGCGACGCGCGCCGCTCCGTCGTAAAACCCTTCGCGGTGCAATCCGACAATAACCAGATCACGCAGATCTTCGTCGTCGGGTGAGATGAGAAGGGCGGCCTGGTCCATAACCGATTTGGTTTCATCAAATCCAACTGTTCGCCGACCGCGTTGAGCGTTCTGGAACACGCGCTGCTGATACATAGCGAGGGAGATGTCTGTCAGTGTGCGGGACAGCGCGTCACGCAGCGTTAGCGGCTCATCGTCCAGATGCTTACCTTCTTCAAGCGCGCTGAGAATGGCTTCGTATCTGACGGCTTGTTCGGGCTGTGCCTCGGCGAGGCGGCGATAGACGTCTTTGGCGTCTTCGATCCGGCCCAGACGTCGCAGCAGAATGGCGCGTCGTGCGATCACGGTTTGTACGTGTGCGAAATAAATGCCGGCCGCATCAAAATCGTGATCTGGTGCCTCAATGCGTCCGGGGGTGAGAGAGGCGTAGACGGCCAGGGCTTCATCTTCACGACCGACAGCTTCCAGCAAAGCTGCAAGCGATAGATCGGCGGTCAGGCCCGGAAGACCTGATGAGGCCGAGCGGTGTTCATCCACGGCCGCTTCAGCGTCGCCCTCGAAAGCAAGGATCCACGATGAGAAATAGGTGGATAGAGCTGTCTCTTCGCCATCGTCCCGGGCCCCGTCGAGGACATTTCTGGCTGTTTCGTAGTTTTCTTCGGAAATGGCTTCGATCGAAAGAAGCATCGCTCTCATCAGTGGCGACACAATCTCGTCGGTCTCGTCGTTTCTGAGGAAGTCGAGATATGCGCCGATATCGCCCGCTCTAATCGCGTCTCCCGGCTCCGCATAGGTGGCCAACTCGTCGGCAATGGCTGCCGTCTCCGTTGGGGATCGATCAGCAAAAGCAGGACCGGCTAAGCAGACAGCGAGGGTCATCGTTCCCACAGCGACAAGGGATTTTAGGCGCATAGGCTTCGGCGCTCCTTTGGTTCTAACCTCACTATGTGCATCTGCCGTGCGGCAACGGCAAGTCAAGCTTGCGGCATTTACATGTTGGGGTAGTTCGGACCGCCACCCCCTTCAGGACATACCCAGTTGATGTTTTGGTTCGGATCTTTGATGTCGCAGGTTTTGCAATGGATGCAGTT
Source organism: Pseudomonadota bacterium (assembly GCA_039817885.1). Lineage (GTDB taxonomy): Bacteria > Pseudomonadota > Alphaproteobacteria > Caulobacterales > Hyphomonadaceae > CALLCD01. Next base: position 25,645 of record JBCBUY010000026.1, read on the forward strand.
CTGCGCGTTGATCTGGAACCGTTTTGAACCGGCGGGGTCCTCGACCCATTCATAAACGCCGGCGGGACAATATCTTTGAGAAGGACCGGCGAACTGGTCGTGTTCAGAGACTTTTTGAAGGTCCATATCGGCGACCTGCAAGTGCACCGGCTGATCCTCTTCGTGGTTTGTGGCCGTGTAAGAGACATTGGTGAGCTTGTCGAAGCTGAGCACGCCATCCGGTTTTGGATAGTCAATCGGCCGAAACTTCTCAGCAGGCTGCAAGCAATTTGCGTCGCTCTTTGTGTGACCAAGGCTCGGCAAAAATCCAAATCCAACCAGGGAACGAAGCCACATATCTGGCGTTCCAATGACCGCGCCGACAAACGTGCCGAATTTTGACATTAGCGGCTTCATATTCTTCACCGGCTTCAGGTCATCGATGATCCAGCTGTCGTGCAAGGCCGTCTCGTAAGATGCCAACGTGTCGCCAGTACGCTCGGAGCTCAAAGCATCGAATGCCGCTTCTGCTGCCAGCATGCCCGACTTCATGGCGTTATGGGTGCCTTTGATGCGGGGCAGATTCACAAATCCTGCAGAGCAGCCAATCAATGCCCCACCCGGGAAAGCGAGCTTCGGGATCGACTGCAGGCCGCCAGATGTGATGGCTCTTGCGCCGTAGGCCACCCGCTGGCCGCCTTCCAGATGCTTCGATATCTCCGGATGGTGTTTGTAGCGCTGAAACTCTTCATACGGAGCGATATAGGGGTTCTTGTAGTTCAAATGCACGACATAGCCGACAGAGACATAGGCTTGGCCCTTGTCTCGGAACTTATAAAGGAAACCGCCCGCGCTTGAGTGCTTTGTGTCGGCGGGCCACCCAAATGTGTGTTGGGCTAAGCCTTCATCAAAGCCGTCCTCCGGAACGGTCCAGAGTTCTTTCAGTCCGATGCCATATTTTTGGGGGTCACTATTGGCTTCGAGATCGTACGTCGCCTTGACCACTTTTGTCAGAGACCCGCGCGCGCCTTCTGCGAAAAGCGTGTACTTGCCGACAAGTTCCAAACCCGGTTCAAAACCAGGTTTGTGCTCACCTTCCATGGAAATACCCATGACGCCGGCAACAACGCCGCGCACTTCGCCGGTCTCCCCGAACAGTACTTCGGATGCTGCAAAGCCCGGATAGATCTCGACGCCCATGGCTTCTGCCTGTTCGGCAAGCCAGCGGCAGACATTTCCAAGGGATCCGGCATAGCAGCCATGATTGTGCATCAAGTTTGGAAAGGCGAAGTTCGGGAAGGTCATGCTGCCCTTGGGCCCGAGCATCATGTATTTGTCTTTTTTGATCTCACTGACGAGGGGGGCGTTGTCATGTGTTCGCCAGTCCGGGATCAGTTCGTCCAGCGCTTTCGGGTCCAATACAAGACCTGACAGGATATGGGCTCCGATTTCGGATCCTTTTTCAATCACAACGCAGGTGCGTTCCACACCGTCTTCTTGGGCGCGTTGCATGAAGCGAATCGCAGCGCACAATCCTGCCGGACCGCCACCGACGATAACCAGATCATATTCCATTGCCTCACGCTGTATCGTTTCTTCCGTCATGCTGCCTCTAAATTGTTGCTGGTTCAGCCTATAGTTATATTCAATGATGGGTTTGTCGTGTTCGTCGCATTTGCGCTAGCCATAGACCAAAAGATATAACGTTTGCAAAGCTCACCAAAGAGGACGCCGTGTCTCATTCCCTTACGGAAGCCGCTATCGAATCACTCACAATTTGGTGGGCGGAGATGGGAATTGACGCGGACCCCGAGCAAATGGCGGCTTTTCGGCAGACCAAACGGGTCGCAGAGCCGCCACCCAAAGCACAACGGGGAGCGAAACCGGCGAAACGGACCTCGCTTGATGAGCGTATCTCAGTGGCTCAATCGCTGGCGGCGGATGCGGACACGCTGCAAGCCCTGAAGGCGGCGATCGAGTCCTATGAAGGCTGTCCGCTGAAGGAAGGGGCGATGAACACGGTCGTGTTCGATGGAACCGAAGGCGCTCCGGTCATGGTCATAGGAGAAGGTGCCGGCGGAACCGAGGATCAAGTTGGACTGCCGTTTGTGGGGAAAGCTGGCAAATTGCTCGACAAGATGCTCGCGGCCATCGATCTGGACCGGACCGCCAATGCCTTCATTACCAATGTCACGTATTGGCGGCCGCCCGGAAACCGAAATCCTGAACCTGACGAACTCGCCGTTTGCCGCCCGTTCGTGGATCGTATGATCGAGCTGGTTTCGCCAAAGATGATCATCGCTGCTGGCGGTGTGTCGGCGAAGTCGCTTCTGCGGACATCAACCGGCATTATGCGCCTGCGTGGCAAGTGGGTCGATTATGAAACGCCGGGTGGTTTTACGTGCCCCCTAATGCCGACCTTTCATCCTGCCTACCTCCTTCGTCGTCCCCAGGACAAGTCCCGCGCATGGCGGGACTTGCTGGCTGTAAAGCGCCAACTCTCGGACACGGGCTCGTGACTTGTTCGCCCCTGCGCTTTTAGAATAAGCCCACATCATGCCCGCTCCAATTTCCGTGATTATTCCCGTGCGCAACTCTGCGAAGGACTTGCCGTCGTGTCTTGCGCATTTGGTTTCGGGGCTGGAAGCTGGCCTGATCCGAGAAGTTATCGTATCCGGCGTTCCGAGCAATGATCCGTGCCGGGATATTGCTGAGGAGACGGGGGCTGTCTGGGTGGAAGGCGACGCCGGACGCGGCCGACAATTGAAACGGGGAGCCGAAATAGCAAGGGGGGATTGGTTCTTGTTTCTTCATGCTGATACTTGGCTTGAGGATGGGTGGACCAATCATGTGAAAACTCACATCACAGCGAACACTGAGGAAGCTGGTGCCTTTTGTCTGGCCTTCAGATCGCGTACTTGGCGCGCCGGGTGGGTGGCAGCCCTCGCCAATCTTCGGTCGCGGTTTCTCGGATTGCCCTATGGGGATCAAGGCTTGCTGATCTCCAGAGATCTCTACAACACTGTTGGTGGCTATGAACCGATACCCCTGATGGAAGATGTGTCGATTGCGCGCCGTCTTGGTCGCAGCCGGATCGCCTTGATTCCATCGAGAGCGTTTACAAGCGGTGAAAAGCAAATCCGGGACGGATGGATCACGAGAAGTCTCAAAAATATCTGGTTGGTGATCCGTTATAGTTTCGGTGCGGATCCAGAACGTCTCGCAAAGATCTATTACGGTAGATGATCCGCACCCTTACCATATTTGTGAAACCGCCACTTATTGGCCTTTCAAAAACACGTCTTGCTGTAACGCTCAGTCCAGCTGAGGCTCGCCGTATCGCGCGGTGGACCATGGCGCAGACGATCAGACAGGTGCGTGATCCACGCTGGGATACGGTCTTGTATGCAGCACCTGACAAAGCACTGGCATGTGATTTTGGTGGGCTTTGGCCTGGCGATATTGACCGTCGCTCACAAGGCACGGGTGATCTTGGTGATCGACTGGACCGAGCGCTTTTTGAGGCTCCGATCGGTCCTGTCTTGTTTATCGGGGCAGATGCACCGGATATCTCCCGCGCGCTTGTGTGGCAGGCGTTTCGGTCACTACAGGGGCATGATGCCGTGTTCGGGCCTGCCAGTGATGGGGGGTTCTGGTTGTTTGGTTTGAACAAAGCCGTCCGGACACCATCCCCCTTCCAGAGTGTGCGATGGTCCGGTCCTCATGCCATGGCGGATGTGCGTCAGAATCTCGGTCCGAGCGCGAGCGTTACGGAGCTTCCTGTGCTGATCGATATCGATGATGCAGATGATTGGCTTGCCTGGCGCAAGGGGTGGCTTTAGTCGCTGGCGGTGCATCGCGTGACAGCGTTGCCGGGTAACGAAACGTGATACGCGCCGAAATCGGTTCGCGGCAGATAATAGTCTGTAGATATGTATTGCGCACCGGAGGACAGCGCTGCCTCGATCCGTGATCGGTCATTCGTGCGGGCCTCGACCGTGTCTGCATCGGCCCTTGTGCGTACAAGGAACCCATCTGCGACAGCCTGTTTGATCCGTTCGTTATCTGCTTCTGGATCATTGATCGTAAAATAGGCCACATGATCTGCCTGCGGATCAATTGTGTTCACAAATAGCGGTAACCCCTCCAGCGACGCCTTTCCACGCATATAGGTCTCTACCACTTTGGGAGGTTCATCGAGGGCAAATAGAATTCTGCCTTGTCCGTCGTCTAGCGATGGCCATCCGGTGCCCAGGACACCTTCGCGCAACGTGGCTGCGTTATCTCGAACCGTATCGGGGGTGATCAGACGATCGCCGGTGAATATTGATCGGATTTCCGCGTCCAGATCGCTGAATGCTGTTGCGTCAAAGGGCAGGGCTTCTGCGGCCCCTGGGATATCGATCTGCGCTTGCTTTGCATTGATCAGTATCAGGATAGGTGTGTGTTCCGGGTTCGCCAGGGACCAAGTGTTGATTTCGTTCAGGCACTCCGTGAGCAGAACACAGTGCGACCGCTGATCAATATCCTGAATGTGCATGACTTTCAGGCCGGGCGTGTCGTGCCCCGTCGCGTCAAAGGGATCGCCATCACCATTCGCGCTCGCAAGCCTAGGTAGCAGCGGGTCAGCAAACCTGCCGCCATCGGGATCGTGGAATATATCGAGCTCCAGCTGCCGCATACCGAGATCGAGCTGCGCGGTAAGTGAAATATGGCTATAGTCCAGCGCCGACGCCAATTCGGGTTCCTGTCGTCTAATAACCCCAAGCTCGATTTCGGGGATCGCCAATTTGTAACTGTTGTGGGAGCCGATTGACTGAAGCTCGTTCATCCGAAGACTGGTGATCGGTCGATCACAGCTTTCAAGATCAGCTGATGTGGCCGGTTCCAAACAGGCCGTGGCCAAGACAAGTGCAGCGGCTGAATGAGATGCTTTTATCATGGCGGTTCCCCCCAATCGTCGCTGAAGGGCTTAACCGATTTCGATGCCGGCAATCAAACCGCGTCGCCGAGGTCTAATATGCCCGCGCAATGCAGAAATCACATAGGTCTTCCAGCATCTGTCGATAGGGGGATGCCGGAAGCGAGACGAGCGCCGATTTGGCGAGCCCGGCATAAGCTTCTGCTTCCTGTAAGGTCGCTTCGGCCGCGCCCGTGGATCTGATGAGATGGATCGCATGGGCGAGATCGTCATCTTGCTGCGTATCTACATTAAGGGCGCGATCCCAGAATTCCCGGTCTTCGTCTGAACCGCGGCGTCTTGCGATGATCACCGGCAATGTGACTTTTCCTTCGCGGAAATCATCGCCCACCGACTTTCCGATCACGGATGTGGTGCCGCCATAGTCGAGGGCGTCATCGATAATCTGGAAGGCGAGGCCGAGATTTTTGCCATAATGGGCCAGGCTTTCAGCATGTTCAGCGCCGTTGCCTGAAAGCGCACCGGCCCGTGCGGAGGCCTCGAACAATGCCGCAGTCTTCGCCTCGACAATGGCCAGATATTCTTCCGTTGGAAGATCATATTTGCCGATCGCGGCGAGCTGGCGCACTTCTCCCTCGGCAATAACAGCTGAGGCCTGTGAAAGAATGTTCAGGATTTCAAGGCTGTCTGTCCGCACCATCAGCATAAACGCACGTGCGAACAGGAAATCTCCCACCAGTATGGATGCCGAATTGCCCCAGATGGCTTTCGCCGCGGGACGACCTCGTCGAAGATCGCTTTCATCGACCACATCGTCATGGAGCAATGTTGCGGTATGAATAAATTCCACGGCGGCCGCTAGGGCATGTGTTGCCTCATTCGCACCGCCGGCGGCGTGGGCTGCAGCGAGCGTTACCATGGGGCGCAGACGCTTGCCGCCCGCCGCCACGATATGGCTTGAGAGATCTGGAATCATCTCTACAGGGCTTGCCGCTTCCGTCGATAAGATATCTTCAACAGCCGCAAGATCACGGCTGAGCATCTCCTGCATGTCAGCGATCAGATTGGTATTGGCCTTGGCTTTCGCCGGTCGGGCAGTCTGGGGCACGTTTGAACCGTCCATGGTTTGCCTGTATCTGCGTCTCAATAAGGATAGCGCGGCGGTGAGGTCAACAAAGCGCGTCCCGGTGCCGCATGATTGATGGGAATCTGAAAAGTGGAAGAAGTTCTGCGTACAACAGATCCGGTGAAGCTGTCCTATGCCTGCCATTTATTGGACGAAGAAGGCATTCAGTACTTCGTTGCGGATCAATATATTTCAGCAGTGGAGGGGGGAATCGGGGCGTTCCCGCGTCGGCTGACTGTGCCAAGCGAGCTTGCTGAGCGCGCGCGATGGGCCCTCCGCGAGCTGTCGTCAGATGGGGCAGAAGGCGTGTGAGTGAGACCGTTGATACTCTGCTTGCTGGCAAGATTGTGATCCACCAGCCAGAGAAAGGGTTCAGGGCGAGCACCGATTCGCTGCTCCTCGCGGGCGCGATTCCCGAAAAGCCGGGTGGTCATTATCTCGATGTGGGCTGTGGCTGCGGCGGTGCGTTGCTGCCCGCGGCGTGGCGGCTCCGAGATGCCCGCTTCACTGGCCTCGATATTGACGCCGAAATGGCGAAACTCGCGGCGAAAGGTGTGGCGGCCAATCATTGGTCCGACCGCATCAAAATCGAGACCGGTGAGGTTTCTGCCTGGGCCGCCTCCCGCGAAAACACCTTCGACTGCGTGTTTTCCAACCCGCCATATTTCGAGCCGGGCAAGATCGTGCAGCCGGGGGAAGGGCGCGAAGATGCCTATCTCGAAACCATCCCACTGGACGACTGGCTGAAAGCCATGATGTTCGTTGCTAAGCCACGAGCGTCGATCATCGTCATTCATAGGGCTGCCGAGCTTGCCCGTATTCTCGCTGCCCTAGACCGTTGGGTCGGCGAACTTACGGTGCTCCCCATTGCGCCGTTTTTGGGAGAGGAGGCCAACCGGGTGCTTGTCCGCGGCCGTAAGGGCTTGAAGCGCGGCCGCGTGCGCCTTCTTGCACCGTTTCATGTTCGTGAGCGGGACGGCACAGACGGGTTTTCACCGAGCATGCGCGCGGTTCAGAGCGGCGGAGCGCTCGATTGGTAGGCAATAAAGAGTACAGTTGGTGACGGCTGCTCCCGGCGGCATTGCGGTCATAAACGTATGGCAAGCACATACTCTGTTGCGATATCGGAAACCTTCGTGCCTCAGGGTGCAGAATTATGTACGTAGAACTGAAAAACCTATCCGAACGTCCAGACGTCTTCTCCGTCTACA
>JBCBUY010000027.1:0-32626 GCA_039817885.1 Pseudomonadota bacterium
TGAAGAAAACCTATGAGTGTTTCGACGTTTCGATCGAAGACAAAATCGCCCACATCACCTTAAGCCGCGGCGATGCCTTGAACACAATGACCCGCGACTTCTGGAACGAGTTGCCGGAGATTGTTCGCGCGATTGATAACGCAGCACTTGCCAGGGTTATCGTTATTTCATCAACGGGTAAGCATTTTTCGGCCGGCATGGACCTGTCGGTCTTCGCCCAAGATGGTGCTATCCAGTCGGAAAATCGGGACCGCTATGTCGCAGCCGAGCAGTTTCGCTCCAACATTCGTCAGATCCAATCCTCATTTAACGCCTTGGAAGACGCGCGCGTGCCCGTCCTGATCGCGATCCAGGGCGGCGTGATCGGCGGTGCAATCGATATGATCACCGCAGGCGATATTCGCTGGTGCACAAATGACGCCTTCTTCTGCATCCAAGAAACCAACATTGCCATGACGGCAGATGTTGGCACCTTCCCCCGTCTGCAGCGCTATATTCCCGAAGGATGGGCGAAAGAAATGGCCTATACAGGTCGCCGTCTCCCCGCCGCAAAGGCAAAGGAAATCGGCCTCGTGAACGATGTGTACGAAACCCCGGAGCAAATGATGGATGCGGTGATGGCCACAGCCCGCGAGATCGCTTCCAAAAATCCCGTCGCTGTGACCGGCTGTAAGGTCCTGATCAATTATGGCCGTGATCACAGCACAGCTGATACGCTCGACTATATCGGGGTCTGGAACGCAGGCATGCTGCCCGCATCACATATGAAAGAAGCGTTTTCCGCGATGGCTGAGAAACGCGAGGCCGAATTCCCAGATCTTCTGCCTCTTCGCGATAAACCGATGTAGCCGTTCCCACGATGTGAGCCGAGACATTGCTATTCGCCGCCCCAAAGTGGCGGAATATGAAGACATCACCCGAATATGGTTCGAGGCCTGGCACGCTGCCGGCCTGACCCATGTGAACGACCTTCCGTTCGACGCGCTTATCCACCTCTTCAAGCGAAATGCGCAGTCCGTTTGGGACCTCCACGTCGCGGATATCGACGGACATTTAGCAGGGTTCCTCGCCCTCATCCCAGAAGAGAAAAAACTCGATCAGCTCTTTGTGTCGCCCTCGCTGCAGGGCCGCGGTGTGGGCAAACAGCTTCTGGATCACGCCAAAAGACACCTGCCCAACGGGCTCTGGGTGCGCACACTGGCAACGAACCACCAGGCCATCCGCTTTTACAAGCAGGAGAGCTTTGTCTTTGACCGTCTGGAGCCGAGACCGGAAGACGACCGGCAGGATATGTATTTGACCTGGCAGCCATAAAAAAGGCCGGTCTGCCTTGGGGTGCAGACCGGCCTGTGATCTCTGGATTGCTGTGGATCCTGTTGAGGGGGACATGTGGGATCCAACTAAAACGGCCAAATGGGAGGGGGGAAGTATTGGCCGTTTTTAGGGAAGTTTCGCGCTCCAGAAATAACAATCTCGTCTTCTTGAAAAGTGATATGGCAGGTCTCTTCTAACGAAGCCAATCACGCGTGATCACGAAAATTCGAGGTCGCCGATGAGCCCGCCAACGGCCCGGCAACAAACCTCAGACTATCATCGAAGTGCGATCTAACAGACCCTACGCAGCGCTGCTCTCGGCTGCGAAGTCTGCGCCTTCGCCGTAAACGTCGAGATTCGTCCCGATCAGATCACCAAGATGACCAAAGCCATCGATACCATAGGTCTCCGCCATATATTCAGACACGGCCGGCAGGACGCGGCCAATCTCATCATGTCCAAGCCCGAGGCCTTGCAGATCACGGAACATACGACGCACGACATGTTGGCGGCCACCCGGGGTTTGCTCGATGAGCCGGGCAATCTCTCCGGTACTGGTTCCGAGTTCGGATCCGGCCTTCGCCGATGCGGTGCGGGCACCGGGTAATTTTTTGAACATGGCACCTGCGAAAGGTGATGCCTGACGTTCAGCTGCGTTAAAAACAACGCCAAGTGCAGCGCGGGCTTTGGCTTGCGTCAATCCGGTTTGGATACCGACATGTTTTACAAGATCTCTGTACATGGAACGCGTCAACTCCCTTGGGACACGCAAACTGTTTGCCCGCGCTGAAGACGAATTATGGCCGGCGACCCCTTGCCGAGAAGTTACCAAATTCGACTTTTCTGTTCATTTTTGCGGCCAATAGCGTTAACCGGCGTAAAGGCGGGGTTACCAAAAAGGGTTGTTTTGTTAACGCTTTACGGGTGGCCGGTCTCGATAAACAGGCTGGCGGGTGCATACATGACCCAAAAGGCTCGCCAATCTCGCAGCGCATCGGACGGCGAAGACTGTCCCATCGCTACCAACTCAAATCGAGCGATCCAATTGTCATCTGCATCCCGCCGCTATGCTGATCATGTAGATGGGACAGCGCGAGATGAAACCGTGTCAGCGCGTCCCGGTCACCGGCCTCGAACCGAACATACCCGTCATCTGTTTTAAGGCTGTTGCCATTGGGCTCGACGGTCGTGCCGAGAACATCAGCCCATTTTTGGGCCAGCCTATTAGGGTGTGGGCTTTGCAACGTCGCCCCAATGATTTGACCAGGAACGCTGCGTTCAGTCCAGTCCGGACCTCCCCAACGCCAAGCACCGGGCGGTTTGGGTGTATCCAGCGACACAATCGCCCCGCCAATATCGCCCGGATGCAGATGGCTTGCCGCGATATCCTCCAAATCGATATTCCAAACACGGCGAACACCAAGACGATCCGCACACTGACGGGCGATCTCCAGATCCGGCACCTGGAAAATCGCCATATATCCTCCCTCGCCGCACCTATCGAGGAAACGCTGCGCGGGCGCGGAGGCGTTCACGGGGACAACAACTTCCAGGAACTGATCACCAATTGCAAAGACAGCATTGGTCAAACCAAACTCGGCGACGCCAGGATCGATAAAGGCCGTATCGAGCTGAAGCGCGTCTTGCAATCTGTCGATCGTGTCGACGCTGCGCGCAGCAATCACCAATTGGCGGAGACGAAGCCCTGTCATTACGTCATGATCGGGGATTGCGGCCACAAATTCAATATAAATCGGCGCGCTCCAAGGGGGGACGCAAGGAGCGCGCCGAGTCCCAAGCTGGATGTATTAGATCAGCAATCCAGCCCAGAAGGCAAAGCTGTCGATTGGGGGACTAGGCAGCTTCGCCCTTTTTACCCTCGATCACTTTCGGTTTGGGACGTTTCGCAGTGTCCGCACCAATAGCGATCTTTCGAGGTTTCTTAGCTTCCGGCAATTCACGGACGAGCTCTATACGTAAAAGTCCGTTCTTGAGCTCGGCACCTGTCACAATGACATGGTCTGCCAGTTGGAACCGACGGATAAAACCGCGCTCTGCAATACCTCGGTGCAGAAACTCACGTGTTTCGGACTCTTCACCTTTGTCGATGCGGCCGGAAACCGTCAAAAGGCCGTCCTTGGTTTCAATATCTAGATCGGCTTCCGAGAACCCGGCCACGGCGAGCTCAATCGCGAAGGCGTCTTCATCAATCCGCTCGATATTATAGGGAGGATACCCTTGCGCACCATCCAGCCGCGAGGCCGTGTCGATCATGCTAGCAAGGCGGTCAAAGCCAACCATTGTTCTATAGAGAGGGGTAAGATCGGTAGGAATCGTCATGATTTCAGTCCTTTGTATAAGCAACCAAAGCTCACAAAATCGTGAGCCCCTTGAGTTTCGACCCCAAGTCACGCTTCCCGTATTCGGCGAAGGCTCGAAGGGCCTGTCATTGCCCGCATGGCGGCGCGCTGACACGTGTTAAATGGGAATGCCATCTGGGTCCTTCAAGGGGCGGCACATAGAGGAGATATCTGATGAAACACATGCTTTTTGCCGGGATTGCGGGCTTTGCGCTCGTGGCCTGCGGCGACACCGGAACGAGCACAGCCGAAACACCCGAAACACCATCGGAAACGGCAGAAACTGTTGCAGAACCGGTCTTGGAGCCGATTGATGCGGTTCTCGCCGGCGCTTGGCGCAGCGAAGCCAACAGCGCCCGGGACACATCCCGCCATCCGAAGGAAACATTGGACTTCTTCGATGTCAGCGGCGACGAAACCCTGATCGAGATCTATCCAGGCGGCGGTTGGTACACTGAAGTGCTGGCACCCCTCATCGAAATGGGCGGCGGAACCTACATCGCGGCGAACTTCGGGAACGCAGAGCGCGATGCGCAATTCCTCGAACGCTTTGCTGATGAGAACGTCTTCGGCTCGATTACCGTCACAGCGCTCACGCCGGACTCAGACGCCATGGTCGAGGCAGGTTCCGTTGATACGGTGCTCTCCTTCCGGAACGTCCATAACTGGATGGGTCGTGGCTACGAGAAGAAAGTGCTGGAAGACGTCTATGCGGCCCTGAAACCCGGCGGCGTATTCGGGCTTGTCGAGCACCGCCTGCCATCCAGTGCCGACCAGGACCCTCGTGCCGGCACAGGCTATGTCCACGAAGACTATATGATCAGCCTGGCAGCTGAGGTTGGCTTTGAGCTCGGCGGAAAATCGGAAATCAATGCGAACCCGAAAGACACAGCCGACCATCCGTTCGGCGTGTGGACCCTGCCACCTGTGAGCCGCACAACGGATCGAGATGGCAACGCCCCGGAAGGGTTCGATCCGCAGACATATGTCGACATTGGCGAAAGCGATCGGTTCACACTGAAATTCGTGAAACCGTTAGAGACAGCAGCAGCACCAGCAGGCGACGGCTCCTAAGTCTGGGTCTCTTATCTGAACAAAGCCTCCGCAGTTTGCGCTGCGGAGGCTTTTTTGTTCGGCCGCACCGTGGCATGGGCACGAACATGACAGACAAACATGGTTCCACTATCTCGGCCTTCGCAACGACCATAGCGGCCTATCACCTTGACGACGCTGAACTTGTCAGCGAGCTCGACGCCTCGATTTGGATGCTGGAAGATGGCGATGACGCCGGCGCAGCCTGGTGCGACGAACAGGGCTATGACGGATACACGTCCTATGCATCGCTCGATGATCTGCCCAAGCGTGCGCCGGCCTTTGCAGTCTTGCAGAAAAGGCTCGACCAGTTCGCCGCCAACTTTGCAGAGACGCTTCATTGGGATCTGTCCGGCCAGCGGCTCGTCCTCGACAGTCTTTGGGTGAACATTCTCGCGCCCGGAGCCAGTCACTCAGGACACATCCATCCAAACTCCGTGATTTCAGGCACTGTCTATATTGATCTGCCGGAGGGTTCAGGCGGGATAAAATTTGAAGATCCGCGGCTCGACAAGATGATGGCGGCTCCATCAATCAAAACGGACGCCCCCGAACCGCAACAGCGGTTTATCTATCGGACACCTGTCGCCGGTGATGTGCTGCTCTGGGAAAGTTGGTTGCGCCATGAAGTGATGCCCAACCGATCCGACGCGCCGCGCCTGTCGATCAGTTTCAATTACGGGCTCATGCCCAACATCTAAGCGTCTATGCTGTAGGACTTGCGGATGTATTGACGCATGGCAATCACGCCGAGTGCGAACGCGTAGGCCAAACCTGCAATCAGCCATAGTATTGCAGTGGTGGAACTCTCGGCCCGGAATGCTTCAAAAGCTTGAACAACCGGTGTGGTCGGGAAGAGAAGGAAAAGCGGCCGATACCAGGCATCCTCGGCGACAAGATAGAGCAGCATTGGCGGCACCGTTGCCGAAGAGAAGAACTTGCCCATGGCCAGAGCTTCCACACGGTTTGAAGCCACGGTCGACAGAACGATCATGAAAACAGCGCCCAGCGGGGCCAAAGCAACACATAGCAGAAACCACTCGGCAACTCCGAACGGGACAGCCTCCCATGCGGTAGCCACAATGGTCACAAATAAGAATGGCTGGATAATCAACCAGACCATAACACTCGCAGTACGGAGCAAGGTTTGTTGGACAAGCGGCATCGGCACAACCATCAGAGCTGCCCGCGCCCGGGTTTCGACCTCTTCGACGAATACGAGCCCGAAGAGCATGCCATAAGTTCCAACATTCGAGATCAGAAACATGACCAAGAGGTAGGGAACAAAGGGCTGTAAATGCGCAATTCCAAGCGCCTCTCTAAAATGGCCGGCCGCGGCAATTCCGCTGAGCATCAAAATTGTAACGCCGGCGACAACAATAAGCAGATGGTCACGCATTAAAGTCCGCGCATCAAAGCCAAGCATCGAAAGGGTCGCTTGCATCTGTGCTACCCTACGTATTGGCGCAGCTGCGCATCATATTCGCGAATCGCCCAGATCCAGCCGGCTACGGCCCAGATAAGTAGGTAGACGGTATGCACACCAAACTCGATGATCCCCACATCTGAACCAGAGAATCCAGCCTCCAATAGGGTCAGCATACTGAATGATGGGATGATCGAAAGCGATAGAAGCGCATAATCAGGATCCGCGCTCAGATAGGGCATCAAAGGCAGCACAGAGACGACGAGCATTATCGTCATCCAGGCTAAAAATGCATTGACCGATCTTGTACGCGCAGCAATCGCAAAACCGATCAACACAGCCACAATGTTCGAGAGTAGTAGAGCGATCAGCAATAACGCGATATTCAAGCTACCACCGGACGCAACGACGGCGACAATGCCGCCGGACACTGTGCCGAGCAGGGAGAAAGAGACAAGTTTCCCGGCAACATATTGAGTGCTTTCGAGCGGTGATGTGGCGAGCGCGATCAGTGTGTTGCCCCCGCGCTCCATAAGGACAAATGCTCCGATGAAGGATAATCCAATCACAGCCGGATCGGTGAACAGTAAAAGCGCCAGCAACTTCGGCGAGATATCCAGCGGCGCAAGAAGGTAGGCAACCAGACACAGAGCGAGCGTTGTAAAAACTGTCGCCGAATAGAGATGGCTCCTAATCTGTAGCCGGATATCCCAACTGACCATGCTCAAGATGCCCGACATCACTCAATATCCACTTGTTGTGAGGGATTGGCCCGTAACGATCTGAAAGACCTTATCGAGGCTCGCCTCTTGGCTGTGAATCGTCTGGATATCTCTTCCCTTGATGTACGCGCCGAAGTCCGCATTCTGCCCGAGCCCCTCAAGGGGAAAGCGCTGGGCAACCTGTTTGCCGTCCTCGAAAGCTATGACCTCTACGGTCGGTTCACCGTATTTCAGCTTCAATGCCTTGGGCGTATCGATCACGTCCATGCGCCCGGCAGCAAGGAAACCAACCTGGTCACACAGCCGCTCGGCATCATGCATATTGTGGGTCGTCAGAATGATCGTTTTACCGGCGGAGCGGAGCGTCGAAATCTCGTCGCGGATAAGCTCAGCCGTTGTAGGGTCAAGACCGGTGGTCGGTTCATCGAGAAACAGAAGCTCTGGATCGTGAAGAAGAGCCCGTGCGAAATTCAATCGCACCTGCATACCCTTCGAAAACTCCGAAACACGTTTATCAGCCGCCTCGGCCAAGCCAACGCGGTCAAGCAATTGGTGACCGTCGAGGGTCGGCGACGTATAGAACGAGGCAAAGAAGTCGAGATTTTCCAGTGCCGTTAGTCGAGGATAATGGTTCGGCAATTCAAACCCCACACCGACGCGCTCAAACAGTTTATGATCCCAAGTCTCGATACTTTGACCAAGGACAGAAACACGGCCCTGATCAATCCTTCTGACTTGCCGGGTCAGAATACGTTGAACCGTGCTTTTCCCGGCACCTGATGGGCCCAGAAGTCCGAAGACAGTGCCGCGAGGGACAGCAAACGAAATATCAGCAACGGTCGGCGATTGCGCTCCCGGATAGGCATAGGACAAATCCTCAACCGCGATGACGTCCTGACCCTCATCCATGGCTTAATATGTGGCCATTCAGGACGCGCGGTTCAATATGGGCCATTACGACTTGCGTTCACCGAGCGATAGACCTGGTTTTCTCTTTGAGCTTGGTGTCACCGAGTGGCGCACATCCTCCCCAAGAATATCGACCCAATTATGTTTCCGACCTTCGTAAACTGAGAATTTGGGCGCTGGAAATGAAAGGTCAGCAAATGCACCAACGGGCACAGCCGTCACGCCTTCCCACCCTTCGATAACATACGTCACTGTCGATCCACAGATTGGGCAAAATTTGTATTCTGCGATATGACCACTATCGGCGGTACGTTGCCATGTTCGAAATTCACCTTCAGTAATGACCTGATCATCCGGCCACCGCGCCTGTACGGCGAACGCGCTGCCGGAACGCTTTTGACAGTCAAGACAATGGCAGACCGATACTCGAACAGGGTCTCCAACACATGTCGCCCTGAGTTGCCCGCAGCGACAAGTCGCTATTCTGGTCGTTGCCTCAGCCATGCTATTCCATGGTCGGAATGATGAAAGCCTGGTCGCCGATATCGCCTTCCGGCCAGCGCTCCGTCACAGTCTTGATCTTGGTCCAGAAACGAACGCCTTCGGGGCCGTGCTGGTTCGTGTCGCCGAAGGCAGAGCGCTTCCACCCCCCAAAAGTATGATAGCTCACGGGCACGGGGATCGGCACATTGATGCCGACCATACCGACATTGACCTGGGAAGCAAATTCTCTGGCCGCGCGGCCGTTAGATGTGAAGATCGCAACACCATTTCCATACTGATGATTTGATGGCAACGCGACGGCCTCCTCCAGTGTGTCTGCACGAACAACCTGGAGCACTGGTCCGAATATTTCATCCGTATACGATGTCATCCCGGGCTTTACATGATCGAACAGCGACGGCCCGATGAAGAAACCATTTTCATGGCCTTGCAGGGTGAGCCCTCGCCCATCGAGTTTCAGGTCTGCACCCTCATCAACCCCCATCTGGATATAGTGTTCGATTTTGGATCTGTGCGCCGCAGACACGACCGGTCCGAAATGAGCCTCTGCATCAGTTGATGTGCCAACCTTCAAGCCGCGCGCCGCCTCCATCATACGCTCCACGAACTCATCGCCGGTCTTCTGCCCAACCGTCACCGCCACCGGCAGCGCCATACAGCGCTCGCCTGCGGATCCATAAGCGGCACCGACAATGTCTTTTACCGCCTGCTCCATATTGGCATCGGGCAAGATGATCCCGTGATTTTTCGCCCCGCCCATGGCCTGGACCCGCTTCCCGTGGGCTGTGCCTGTCGCGTAGACATATTGAGCAATGTCCGAAGAGCCGACAAAGGAAACGGCTTTGACATCCGGGTGTTTGAGGATGGCATCCACCGCCGTCTTATCACCATGGACAACATTCAGCACCCCTTCCGGCGCGCCGGCCTCCATCAGCAATTCGGCCAGCCGCAATGGCACGGAGGGATCTTTTTCCGATGGCTTCAGCACAAACGTGTTGCCGCAGGCAATGGCCACCGCGAACATCCAGCAAGGGATCATGGCCGGGAAGTTGAACGGTGTGATGCCAGCACATACCCCAAGCGGTTGACGCATCGAGTACACATCTATGCCTGGCCCAGCGCCTTCCGTGAACTCGCCTTTCTGGAGGTGCGGGATACCGCAGGCGAATTCGACGACATCGATGCCGCGTTGGACATCGCCTTTGGAGTCAGCGACAACTTTGCCATGCTCCGATGAGAGCAGCATGGCAAGCTCACCGATGTTCGCTTCGAGCAATTCCTTGAACTTGAAGAGCACCCGTGCACGGCGTTGAGGATTGGTCGACGCCCACACCGGTAGCGCGGCTTTCGCCGCTTCGACAGCTCCATCGACCTCAGCACTTGTCGCAAGCTGAACGCGGGCCTGCACCTCGCCTGTATTAGGATCGTAAATGTCGCCAAATTGACCGGACGTTCCCGGGCTGATGTTCCCTGAAATAAAGTGATCGATCTCGCGCATGGCAAATTGCTCCCTTATCCATTGGCTGCAGAAACCAATGCCCGGCGTCGCTTGTCAATGCGGAGCAGAACTATTCGGTTTCACGATTGATAGGGGCAGATTATTCCAACATCTGCCTGCTCTTCAAAGTCACCCCTAGGGGTCGGCCGCTTCGCTGTTCAGACGAACGATCTCCGAACGCAGTTTTGGAGGTCTATTGGTATGGTACCAGAGCATGCAAAACCAGGCGACAGCGAACAGCGCACCCACCATGACAATGGTGAGTATCAGCAGGTGTGGAAGCTCACCGACCTCCAAAAGCGGCGGTCGGCCAGATGTTTCCCAGACACTTCGCCAGACCATATTGAACAGCGCCAAGAGAACAGGCAACGCGACAGCAGCCAATAACGTCGAACCGAGCAGCACCGTGCCGAAGACAGGGCCTTCTGAACGCAGATATGATCTACGGAAATCTGTGCGGGTCACCCGGCCGTCAAGCTCTCCAGACGCCATGAGATCACCATAGCTCTCAGATTCCGCACGGCTCGTCGCGTGCCAACGAAGCGCCAACACCGCAATCCAGGCAAATACTGCAAACAGAAGCACGAGAATAAATTCCGACATGTCGCCTATGCCTCCGCTCAACACTCACTACGCCGCGTGGACCCGCTCATAGGTCAGCATGGCCCGCTTTCTTGCTACACCCCAATGGTAATTATGCAATCGCCCATCGGCGGCCAAGGCGCGGTGGCAGGGAATAAACCAGCTTATAGGATTGGCCCCAACGGCTGTCCCGGTGGCGCGCGCTGCGGACGGCTTGCCAATCGTTGCCGCAAGCTCGCCATAGGTCCGCGTGGCTCCAGCAGGAATCTCTAACAATGCCCGCCAGACTTGCCGGCGGAACGGTGTGCCATAAAGGGCAACGGGCAGCGGCTCTCCACTTTCGAATACACGGGCCGCCCACCGCTCTGCCTCTTCATCGTCTCGTCGAATGGAGGCCGACGGATACCGGGCCGTAAGATCCGCAAACGCGTCATCCTCCATGCGCCCCTGATGTTCGAACCCTGTCCGCTCGGGCGGGTTCTCATCAATGAACCCAAGCGCGACAAGGCCGCGAGCTGAAACAAGCCAAGCCCCAATGCCAAAAGGCGTCGGCGCACGCCCCATGGTCAGATCGGCTCCCTTTCCACCTGATTTTGCCTCTCCGGGCGATAAGCCCTCATGGGCAATAAACAGATCATGAAGCCGCCCGACACCTGACAGTCCAGCTTCATAGGCGGCGTCCATCACACTCGCTCCCTGACGCAGCAAGTCTCCGGCCTCAACATGGGCAATCGCCGCTTGAAATTGCCGCGGCGACAGACCTGCCCAACGGGTAAATTCGCGCTGGAAGTGATGTGGTGACAGGCCAGCTGCCTCCGCGCAGGATGCAAGATCCGGCCACTCGCGCCAGGTTTCACCCAGATGGTTAAGCATCTTTGCCATTCGGTCATAGGCGACCGAGCGTTCGGAAAGGGGAAGTATTTTAGTCATGGGACCTATGTGCCCCCTATGATACGGCCAAACCACCCGCATCTTGCGGTCTCGCGCGAAAGATGTATCGCCTTAACAAATCCTTACCACCAGTTATTCTGGTTCCGTAATGATGATGCTTCGCGCAACCTTCTTGCTCGCATTCACAATGACTGGTCCGATCATTGAAATCGCGCCTATGGAGCTTGGCCCCGTTTGTAAGGCAACTGTCCCGGTAAACGTGTTCGCGGCTATTCGCTGATCTCACCACTGATCAGCGCGTCAACATCGTCATTCACAAGCGTCACCTCACCAAGGTCCAGAGCATCAAGACGCGGCAGCTGCGTTTCGGCATCACCGACAATTACATAAGTGAGCGCGTTGGGCTGAATGTAGGTCCGCGCAAGATCCTGCAAGCGGTCCAGAGTCATCTCGTCCACAATTGCCGTTTCCTTTGCCACATAATCATAGGGCAGATCGTATAGATCGATATCCCGAAGCAAACGCAGTTTCGCATTGAAGGACTCAAACTCCCGAGCTCGGGAGTTCAGGAAAAAACTCTTCGTCGTGGCAAGATCAGCCTCGGTCAGCGTATCGGCATAAGTCGAAATGATGTCGTTTATCAGCGCCGTGGCCTCATAGGTCACATTGGAGCGAACCTGGCTGAATATGCCGAAAGCGCCATCGCGAGCTGTTGAATCGAAGAAGGAGAACACGCCATACGTGTAACCTTTGCCTTCTCGCAACTCTTGCATCAGACGCGACGCAAAACCCCCGCCACCGAGGATATAGTTCGCCACCGTTGCGGCATAGTAGTCCTCATCGGTGCGCAGCAGTGATGGGTGCCCGAAGGCAAAAACCGATTGCTTCGAACCTGGTACATCATAGAAATAGACGGACGGCTGATCGGATGGGCTCATCCGCTGCACCGTTGGAACAGTCTCGGTCCCTCTGAGCCACGCAGTCTCAAGACCTGACAGCGCCTTGAGCACAGCTTCCTGGTCAACATCTCCGACAAAACGAAAGCTTGAAAGCTCGGGGCTGAAATACGCGCTGTAGAAATCCTTCAGATCCTGCAGCGTGATGGCGGCAAGGCTCGCCTCGCTTCCCAGCGCACTGTAGGCCCGAATATCTTCGGCCCCATAGGTCACATAACCGGACGCCAATCCAGCGAGGGATATCGGACGCGCTTTCTGACCAATGATGGCATTGAGCGCAGCAGCTTTAGCCAGATCGAACTCAGCTTCATCCCAACGTGGTTCCAGCATCATCTCTTCCAGAAGCGCCATGGCAGCATCAAAGTTTCGAGCGAGGACCTCCCCGCGGATGATCAGAGCTTCATCTGCGGCGTCCGCAGCAATCTCAGCACCAAGCAGCGCCAAGGCTTCTTCGAATTCCGCTGGTGTTTTCGATTGCGTGCCACGAGGCATCATTTCGGCGACCAGATTGGCAGCGCCATTGGTCTCAATCGTATCAAGCAGGTGCCCGCCATCCAAGGACACTTCAAACGCAACCAGCGGCAATTCGGTGTCCTTTATTCCAAGAACCGTTAGACCATTGGAAAGCTCTGTTTCCCAGATGTCCGGCGTGGCGAGGACAGGTGTCGGCCCTGCCGGCGGCTCGGAAGCGCGGTCGATCACCGATGGTGTCCGCTCATAAGTCGCGGTACCGCTTGGACCCACGGCATCCTCTGCGCCCGCGACAACAACCTCCTCGACCACATTCGCTGTAGCTGCACCTTCCAAAGCAAGCTCAGGGACGCCCTTCGGAACGAAACTCGCGGCCACAAATGGTTGATCCTTGATATAGGTCTCATAGACCCGCATCACATCTTCCGCCGTAACCGCCTGAAGATTGGCAAGATCCTGATCAACGAACCCCGGATCGCCAGCAAATATCGAATACTCCGCAAGGCTCGTGCCTTTGCCGAGCACATTCTGCAAACCGGAAAAGAACCCGACTTCCTGTGCAATTTTTACACGGTCCAGGGCGGTATCTGAAATGCCATTTGCTTCAAACCGAGTGAGCCCCGTCTCCAAAGCTGCTTTCACCTCATCGAGATCCGTACCTTCGAATGCGGTCACGATCAGCATGAACTCGCCGGCCAGCTCATTCGGTAGAGTAAAACCGTTCACCTCCGAAGTCAGCTTCGCTTCATCGATCAGCACCTCGTTCAGCGGGGCACGCTTGCCTTCGGTTAAAAGCTCCGCCAGCACATCGAGAGCATAACTATCCGGGTGATACTCAGGAACCGTCGGCCAAAGCATGGCAAGCCGCGGCTGCTCGGCAAAATTGTCCTCATGGACAAAGCTCTTCATTGTATCAAGCTCGGCAGCCCGTGGGGTTTGCGGGGCGATGTCGTCCCCCCTCGGGATCTCATCAAAGTATCGATGCACCCAGGCTTTGGCCTCTTCAGTATCAAAATCGCCCGCAACGACGAGCGTGACATTGTTCGGCGTATACCAATCGCCATAAAATGTTTTCACATCGTCAAGGGTCGCCGCTTGTAAATCTTCCAGGCTGCCGATCACCTCCCAATGATAGGGATGGTCGTCCGGATAAAGATTGCTGCGCAGAACGGAGAACATATGTCCGTAAGGCCGATTGTCGACGACTTGCCGCTTCTCATTTTTAACGACCTGCTTTTCCTTGGCGAGCACGGGGTCGGTGACAGTGTTGATGAACCAGCCGAGCTTGTCGGCTTCTGCCCAAAGCATCTTTTCAAGGGCGTTGTTCGGAACCGTCTGCAAATAAGTGGTCTGATCGCGGCTCGTGAAACCATTCGCTCCCGACCCGCCGATACGGGCACTCAGTTTGTCGAGGCCGCCCTGGCCGAGATTCTCAGACTCCAAGAACAGAAGATGTTCAAAAAGGTGAGCAAAACCGGTGCGGCCGGGTTTCTCGCGGGCAGACCCGACATGGGCCGTAATCGAGACGGCGACCACAGGATCCGATCGATCGATATGAAAGATGACGTCAAGACCATTGTCGAGCGCGAAGCGCTCATGGGGCAATAAGCTCTCCACGGTCGCAAGCTCTTCCGGCGCTTCGGCACCGTCGGTTAAACCCGTGGCAAGCGTGACCGCTTCAGTTTCATCAGGTGCAACAGCCCCGCCAATGGATTCGCAAGCTGCAAACGCCACAGCGCACAGGGCTGCGCCACACCAAACCGCTGAACGGACCATAACCAACTCCCAAATTGAATCTGGGTCTAGTTAATCGGTATGCGCTGGCCCCAGCAAGACCGCGTTCAACAGAAGCAGGTTCAATCCATCAAGATAGGCGCGCGTCACAGGGCTCTCAGTGAACCCGATCGTTAGGCCATCCCCCTTTGGTTGAGCCATGACAAAGGGCTTGAAGGCGAGCTGCGCTGTGTTCTCTTCCCAAAGGTACCCGCTTGCCAGAACACGTTCAGCCGGCGCGAACCGAAAGACGTTCTTGCCATTATCGGTCGTCAACGGTGTGAAGATGTCGCTGCCCCAAAAGAGAGCCGTCGCCGTATCATAGCCCGCCGACAACCAATGGTCCGGGTCTGCATCAGCGTTAAGCAGGACCCCCGGAACACTGTCAGGGACACGATCTTCATTGGTCACGGAAGCGTCATAGGCCTCCTCGTCTTCAAGCCGTGTTCCGTCAGCCAAGCCTTCGCCATCCGTGTTCCCACCAGCTTTATCTGCGTCTGGATCGCTCCAGGCCTTCTCCGCTCGGGTCGACAGAAGGGAGAGTGATGACCCTGAAAGTGTCTTCACTCCGCCGGCAAATCCGATAGCGACACCGCCTTCGTCAACAAATTCGACGAGGGAATCTCCGGCTCGGTCCAGCGAATAACGACCATCAGGAAGAATGAGTACATCATACAGAGCGAGATCAGCTCTCGCCAGCGTCCGCGTTCGGATCGGAGTCACAGGCAGGCCGAACTCTTGTTCGAGAACATAACGCGTGGCCCCGGCATCGGTTGGCGACACACCTTCGTCCCAGAGCATGGCCACTTTCGGCATCACCAGGGTCCGGAACTTCGAGCTGCCAAGATTAGGTCCGGCCTCGGTCCAACTCGATGAGAGTGGTGCGACTTCCGCGCCAATCTCACGCGCGAGCCGGCGCAGCGTGTCTCCAAGATCGCTGGAATTTGCCGACCGGCTGAACACCACACTGCCGCGCGGCCACGAACGGCCTTCCGCAACAAAGGCTTCGTCAGCCGACTTTCCAATCAGTCCGGCCTTCAAGGCAGACACCACAAGTTTGGCCTGTCCCGCATCACTCCATGGGATCACATACCCAAACACCGCATCGCTCGCGACAGTGCGGTCCGGCATCGGATCATCAGCCCTCACGCGCACCGCAGACGACAGATTCACGCGGCGACAGGACACCGCCTCAAGCCCGTGCATCAGCGGCAATGACCAGGCCGTCACATCGTAAATCTCCCAATCAAGCCCGCGCTCGCGCCGGGCTTCCTGCTCTGCGACAAAGTCTGGGTTGAGAGGCGTTTCCGTCGCCAATAGCGTTTGGGCAAGTCGTCCGGCGGGCTGCGCAAGGTCCACCACATACGCGCCATCTTCGAAGGTTTGACCACAGACATCCGTCGTTCCAGACACACGCTCCACAGCGATACCCTGAGCCGCCAATTGCCGCGCTGTTCGCTCCGCCTGCCAGCGGTTTGTCGACCGATCAATCGCATAGTAGCGATTGTCCGAGTTTCGGCCGAGACTGATCGCCTCAGCACGGAAATTCGCATAGTCGCCAAGGAACAGCGCTTTGTTCTTCGCCACAGCCTCAGCGGTCGAGAGCGTCGACAGGAACTGCGCCTTGACGGCGTCTCCATAGGTGAACGTTGTTCCGTTCCGGCGGGTCCACTTAAGACCCCGCGGTGAGCCTTGCTCATAGGTCATCGCGATCGCACCATTGAGCTTCGGCCACATATCCCCATACCCCGGATAGAAGGCATCAAAGATCTCCCTCGTGAAATACTCGATGCCCTCGCGATCAAAATAGCGGGCATGATTTCGCCCGATAAGATCCTCTTTGGCGAGCTGGGTATCTGTCACATTGGGATTGATAGGGGGTGCAACCGGCGGAAAGAAATAGGTTTGATCACCGCCCATCTCGTGGACATCGACCACAACGACGGGGGTCCATTCCTGCATCGCGGCGACCCGCCCGACGGTCTCCGGCTGTGACAGGGTGAACCAATCGCGGTTCATATCGAACAGATAGTGGTTGAAACGGCCACCCGGCCAAGGCTCATCATGCTCAGCAGCATAACGGTCGCCGGTAAATTCGAGGCCTCTGGCTGCTTCGAACGCATTCACAAACCGGTTGCGACCGTCCGGATTCTGCATGGGATCGATAATGACAATCGTATTGGCAAAAATGTCCTCGACGGTGGCATCGCCCTCAGCAGCAAGCAGGTGATAGGCCAGCGCGAGAGCCGCATCAGAGCCGGAAATCTCGTTGCCATGGACGCCATAGCCGAGCCAGACCACAGCCGGTGTCTGCGCGATCAGCGCTGATCGATCCGACGCATTTGCGGTTCCAGATGCGAGCTGGGCAAGATTGGACTTGACCGTGTCCAGTCGGTTCATCGTGTCGGGAGACGCTATGATACCATAAACGAGGTCACGCCCTTCCCAGGATTCAGCGTAGCGGATAATGCGCATGCGATCTGGCGCGGCGGCCGCCAGTGCCTCCATGTAGGATATGACTTCATCCGTTGTTGAGATCTCCTCGCCGAAGTCATGCCCGAGTACAGAAGTAACCGACGGAATGTCGGTGTTGTAAGTTGACTCGATAAAGGGTTGCGCCGAGGCAACAATCGGGACCAGAGCCCACGCAAAAAGGGCGGCAATTCTTGCTCGCAGCGTCGCAACCATTTGAGAATCTCCCATCAACACAGTTGATTTTGAGGTTTAGCGCACTTTCAGGACGCGGCAAGTCAGGACAACCGGCTCCACTTACGCAAAAGGTTGGAATACACCTTGTCGAGGGTAAGGAGCGCGGGAGATTCAGCGGGCTCCCGGGCCCTTAAATCCGCCCGCGCCGTGTCTAAATCGAACAGAATATCCCGTTCATGGGCGTCCGGCACCAAGCTTTGTATCCAACCAATTGCGGCATGCCGCACGCCATCAGTCACCGGTTCGACCCAATGCACCAGCGTCGTTGGATAGAGGACGAGGCTCCCTGCCGGCAACTTGATGCTCTGGATGCCAGCCGGCAGATCAAGACACAAAGCCCCGCCCTCATAACTCGCCTCCTCGGAGAGAAACAAAGTGAAGGACAAGTCCGATCGCATTGTCCCGTCCGCCATGATCGCATTATCGATATGGGGACCATACTGGCCACCATCCGACGTCCGGGAAATCAGAAGCGGTGAATATTTATGGGGCCTAGCGGCGGCCCGGATCACGTCCTGCGCCTTGATGGCTTTCATCACCCGCTCGACAATGGTTCGCCCAAGGGGGGCCGATGTATCGGCTTGCTCGTTTTGCTTAACGGTCCTGGCCCGAACACCTGCCGTCGATCCGCCATCCCGCCACGTCAATCTTGCGAAACTGGCTTGGACAAACTCCAGATCGTTTGAGCCGAGAACATCTGGAATGATCCAGAACATAGGGGGTCTCTAACGGACGCCGGAAAGTTCGAGGAGCACCGTGCTGACTTGCGCATTAATGACGGAAGCTGGCGTCGGATTGTCCGTCGGCACCGGCGGACTGCCGGGCCACAAATCGATCAGGTTTTGCAACTCTTCTCTGACCCGCTCACCGGCTTCGCCATCGAAACGCTGCGCCTGGTCCATGGCCACAATCGCAAACCCATACGCATCTTGATATTCGCCGGCGTCGGTGACCGTATCGACTGGAACACCGATGCCATACTCATCGATCACGGTCTGCATCAGAAACTCAACGATCTCGATTGGATTACCGCCAGCCCGTTCAGCTACCAGAGCAAGATTAGCCTCAGCCGCGATGAGTTGAGCCTCAACATCATCAGCTGCCTCACCCGCTTCGAGTGCCTCTGACACAGCCTCAAACAAGCTTGCATCAAAGCCCAACTCTTCAAGGCCCGCGCGTTCATCAGCATGGGTCTCGGAAACCGGATGAAGCAAATGCGGGGCCGCCATGGCTGGCTCCCCAGCGCGATAAAGTGCCAGACCGGCTTCGACATGTCCCGTCATGAAGGCAAGGCGGAATGGCCGCGGCATTGTCCCAACCGAATGGCCGACCTCACCACTTTCACCACCTTCACCGGCCTCGCCTTCGCCCCCTTCGCCTTCACCAAACTCACCGAGTTCAGTCGCCGGAGTGGTTTCCTCTCCCTCGGCGACAATAGTTGACTCCTCCCCGGTCGGCGCATCATCAGCCCCGCAAGCCACCAGGGTCGTCGCACCAATTAGCGCCAACCCCGTTCCCAATGATGTCCATTTTTTTGGCCGCAGCGTCATGGGGTACCTCCTGAGATCCGTATTCACCGACAGGTGCAGGCAGCCCTATGCCTTTGTCAATGTTTCGCAGTCGCAAACCATATCAAGTGTCAAACCGGATACCCTGCGCCAGGGGCAACGCGCTGGAATAGTTCACCGTGCTTGTCTGGCGGCGCATATATGCCTTCCAGGCATCCGAACCTGATTCGCGGCCACCACCGGTCTCTTTCTCTCCACCGAATGCCCCGCCAATCTCTGCCCCCGACGGACCAATATTCACATTGGCAATGCCGCAATCAGAGCCGACCGCGGACAGGAAATATTCGGCCTGACGAACATCTGTCGAGAATAGGCTCGACGACAGTCCCTGAGGAACATCGTTCTGGACCGCAATGGCCTCATCGAGCTCACGATAGGTCAACACATAAAGAATAGGTGCGAAGGTTTCGGTGCGGACGACGGCGCTTTGTGTCGGCATGTCGGCAATGGCCGGCCGAACATAGACACCAGAGCTGTCGTCGAGGCGGGTGCCGCCCCAAACCACGCCGCCTTCCTCCGCCGCCTGGTCGAGAGCAATGCGCATGGCCTCATAGGCCGCCTCGTCGATCAGCGGCCCGACCAGGTGCGCATCGTCCAGCGGACTGCCAATGGCGAGGGATTCATATGTCGACTTCAATCGGGCAATCAGCGTGTCCTTGATGTCTTCATGCACAATGAGCCGTCTAAGGCTGGTGCAACGTTGACCGCATGTACCAACAGCAGAAAACACGATCGCCCGGAGCGCCATATCAAGATCCGCAGAGGGCGTAACAATCATGGCGTTGTTGCCGCCAAGCTCGAGAATTGCGCGGCCAAATCGTGCGGCAACAGCCTGACCAACCTCACGCCCCATCCGGCAAGACCCAGTCGCTGAAACAATTGGAACAGCGTCCGAGCGAATGAGCCTGTCTCCGATGTCTCGACCTCCGATCAGAACGGTCGACAGCCCCGCCGGCGCATCCTCGCCAAACTCAGCAATCGCTTCTTCCAGGATCTTCTGAGTCGCAAGCGCCGTAAGCGGTGTCTTCTCCGATGGTTTCCAGATCACGGGATCACCGCAGACAAGCGCAAGCGCGGCATTCCAGGCCCAAACGGCCACAGGAAAATTAAAAGCGGAGATGATGCCGCACGGCCCCATAGGATGCCATGTCTCGCGCATCGTGTGACCAGGTCGCTCAGACGCTATTGTAAGACCATAAAGTTGGCGCGACAGACCGACAGCAAAGTCGCAAATGTCGATCATTTCCTGAACTTCGCCGAGACCTTCCTGGCGAATTTTGCCGCATTCAAGCGTAACGAGCGCACCAAGGGCATCTTTGTGCTGCCGCAATTTCTCACCGAGCAAGCGAACAAGTTCCCCGCGGCGCGGTGCCGGCACGGACCGCCAATCTTTGAATGCCTTGGCCGCTGCAGAGATCGCGCGATCGACATCGGCCGCCGATGACATCTGCAATCGAGCTATCTCCTCACCATCGACCGGTGTGCACACACTCAGATCACCTCGGCTCAGTTCCGCATCGCTGAGCCCGCAATTCAGGAGAATATCCGCATACTTACTCATTTCATTCTCCCGTGACCAAGCGCCGTTGATCTTCTCGCCCCATGGACAAGAGGATCGGATCCTCTTCCTGACGGGCTTGAAACGCCGTTTTGCTATCGACGCCCTGCCAATCAATTTTAATCAGTGTCTGAGCAATCGCTCCGCCAAGCGTTGCGCCGGGACCAAGCAAGATAATGCACTCCGGCGCGAACTCTCGCATGCCAACTTGTACGGCTCTGGAAAAATCGTAGGTCTCCACCACTTGATGGCCAAATGTATAGTGATGAAGCGCCGCGCCACCTGAGGAGGCCGGCGACCAGATATGCCCTCGACCATCCACCATAGGCAGACCCGGACGCTTAAAATCAGCCAAAGAGAAAGTGGCAAGCCCCCGTTCTGAGACGGGGTCTTGAAGCCGTGTATGAAAGGCCGCGTGATTCTGCAGGACCATGGGGTAGCGATCCACCGGTGGAAGTCGCCCTTTTAGAACATCAAGACCCTCATCATTACCCGCAAGGACGATCATACCGCCAAGATCAATTGATATGTCGACCTTCACCCCGGACGTCGCAGTCAACTCATCGAGCAGGCTGACAATCTCCTGGTGCCGACCTGGAATCTCATTCCACTGGTCATCACTCAGTGGATAAACCAGCTGCCCCCCGATTAACGCCTCCTGCATATAGGTGCCCATCGTGTTGACGATTCGCGCGCCTGTTTCCTGTGACACCGCTCCGGCACAGGTGAGCGCGATATACCACCCCATCGAATTGCCGGTGACGGCAACGATCTCAAACTTGTCTTGATCAATCGCTGCGAAATCTCCCATGGCGCAGGCATGGATAAGCAAAGACGCATTGTCCCCGCGCGTGTGGGTCGCAACACTGTAGCGCTCGGCACCATCCAGGCTTTCGAGACTGGCTTGGCCAGCATGGGCGCGCTCCTGCTCCATAATGCCCTTCAAAGCCTCGCGGTCCTTGTGATACTTATTGAAGTATCCAAGTTCGGATTTGTTATAGGTGCCGCGCCCGGGGCAAACGACGAGAGCTGTGCGCCGAGTCATGTCGGCTCTCGCTTCAACAGATCAAGCGCCGATTCAACAATACTGTCCCGACTGGGAAGCGTAACTGTCGCGCCACGCCCAAGCGGAATGAAGCTATCTTCGGCGGTTAGGCGCGCAAGGCCCATACCCGTTTTCAAATGCTCCGTGAACAGAGCCATCAGAGCCTCGCTTTGCGAGCCTGTCTTGCGGCACTCATCTACGATCAAAATACTCTTGCACGGAGCCACTGCTTTCAGGAGAGCTTCCTCATTTAGGGGCGCAAGCCACCGCAGATCGATGACGCGGCATTTCACCTTGTGGGTCTTGGACAAAATCCGCTCGGCCTGACGTGACAGATAATATCCATTGCCATAGCTAACGATTGCGAGATCCGTACCTCGGCCGTGTTGACCGATATCTCCAAGAGCGATGGGATCACCATCCCCCGGTGAGGGATAAAGGGACGTCCACGC
The DNA here is from genome assembly GCA_039817885.1 of Pseudomonadota bacterium. Classification (GTDB taxonomy): domain Bacteria; phylum Pseudomonadota; class Alphaproteobacteria; order Caulobacterales; family Hyphomonadaceae; genus CALLCD01. The sequence goes on from JBCBUY010000027.1 coordinate 21,831, forward strand.
CTTGTCGCCCTCTGCATGCAAGTCGCGCATCATATAGAGCGCGATCGGTTCGACAAAGGCGATCACTCTTTGCTCCTCGCGAGCAAGGCGAACACATTCGCGCATCATCTGAACTGCATCGGCACCATTGCTTGGACACGCGATGATGAGACCCGGAATATCCCGCAACACGGAAAGCGAATTATCATTATGGAAATGACCGCCAAAGCCTCTTTGATAGGCAAGGCCCGCGATACGGATGATCATAGGGTTTGTATACTGACCTTTGGAAAAAAAGCTCAGCGTTGCCGCCTCGCCACGCACCTGGTCTTCAGCATTATGCAAATAGGCTAAAAACTGAATTTCTGGAATCGGCAGATAGCCGGTTTGGGCAAGCCCGATGGACAGACCTAAAATGCTCTGCTCATCCAGAAGCGTATTAATCACCCGGTTCGGGCCAAAGCGTTTATGCAGCTTCGAAGTAACATTATAGACACCGCCCTTGGGACCGATGTCCTCTCCAGCCATAACAATGGACGGCACTTCAAGCATCAAATCGGTGAGCGCCCAGTTCAGGAGCTTTGCCATATGTTGGGGCTGCTCTATGGCACGGGCCTCGTCTGCAAACAGGGCCTGCCGCTCATCCGCGTCGGGCCCATTATCAGAGATCAGATTTCGCATTGGAGGCACCAGGCTCTCCATAACGGACTGAGGATCTGTCAGCTTTGGTCGGGTCGTTACCTCCTCAGAGATCAATTCAATCCGCTTACCGATTGATTGGTACGTCCCAATAATATCGTCCACGGACATTATATCTGCACCCCGCATAAGAGACGCGCCGTATAGAAGCGGATCATTGGCCTCGTCTCGTTCAATATCTGTCTTGTCGAGATAGGCCGTCTGGACATCGGACCCTGCATGGCCATAAAGGCGCACGCAAGTCATATGCAGAAAGACGGGTTTCCGGTACTTGCGGACATAATCCGCCGCAGCGCGCGTGGCTGCGTAGGTTTGCGCAATATCAAGCCCATTACAGGACATATATTTCAGGCCAGGCTGAGCCCTGAACCGCTCGGCAATCCAGCCCTCCGGCGTCGGTGTCGAAATGCCGATCCCATTGTCTTCACACACGAAGAGAAGCGGGAGCGGGACCCCCTGATAGGCTGTCCAGCCAGCCGTATTGATCGCGCCCTGGGCCGTTGAATGATTGGCAGATGCATCACCAAAGCTGCAAATCACGAGAGAATCCTGTGGCGCTTCCGGAAACTCAGGTGCGAGGCGGCGCGACAGACCAACACCATAGGCCGCACCGACAGCTTTCGGCAGATGCGAGGCGATCGTGCTGGTCTGCGGTGGAATATTGAGCGCTTTCGAGCCGAGCACTTTATGCCGCCCGCCGGAAATTGGATCGTCCGCAGACGCCGCAAAACTCAACAAAATGTCCCAAAGCGGCGTTTGCCCCGGTACCTGCTTGGACCGCATGATCTGAAACGCCGCGTCGCGGTAATGCAGAAACGCCAAATCGGTTGGTCGAAGCGCAGCGGCCACCGCCGCCATGCCCTCATGACCTGAACTACCGATCGTATAAAACCCTTCACCCCTAGCCTGGAGCGCGCGCCCCGCACGATCCAGTTGCCGGCTCATCATTTGGGCCTCAAAGATCGCTGCAAGTTCGGAAGGCTCAGCAGGAAGATCATTCGGCACATCGACATGCGGCAGGTCTTCGCATCCGACGCGTTTCAAAAACTGTTGGTGAACGTGTTCTGCACGATCCATCATTACGGACGGCCCGATCGACGGTCGATTGACCCTGAAAGGCCTCGCCTATAACCGAGCCAGCGCGAAATCCAAGGGGAATCAGGCCGGATCAAGCACTTTTTCGGAGGAAGACGACGGAGTGGTCGCATCGATCGCAACAAACTTCATATACCCATCCTTAAGGGGATGATCCCTAAGCACCTTACGATCATTGAGATAATCATGCGTCTGCTGCCAGGGCATGTCTGAGCCCTGCTTCGGCAACCGATCCACAGCTCTCGCAAAATATCCAGAACTGAGGGGCGGATCAGCCTCAACCTCAATACCTGTCTCCGGAAATTCCGGCACACAAATCTGCGTGCCTGTCTCATCCAGGTGATTGAGCAGACGACAAACATATTCCGCGGTGATATCGGCCTTCAGGGTCCATGACGCGTTGGTATAGCCGAACGTATTCGCAAAGTTCGGGACGCCGCCGAACATAATGCCCTTATAGTTCACAAGCTCACCCGAATTGAGTGCTTTGCCGTCAACCTCAAGCGATAGGCCGCCAAACACTTGCAGATCAAGACCGGTGGCCGTCACAATCAAATCCGCTTCAAGCAGCTCTCCAGATTTTAGCCGAATGCCCTTGGCTTCGAACCGCTCGATATGGTCCGTCACGATCGAGGCCTTACCACTATTGAGCGCATCGAACATGTCGGCATCTGGCACAAGACATAGCCTTTGATCCCAAGGCCCATAGCTTGGTGTGAAATGGGTCTCGATATCGTAACCCGGCTTCAAATGCTTGCCGAGCATCTTCAGCAAGTTCTGTTTGACCTTTTCCGGCTTGGTCTGAGATCGCTTGTAGAACCAAGAGCTAAGGCGGATATTTTTCCACCGCGTCAAGGAATAGGCCCAACGATCCGGCAAGACAGCCCGCAACGCATTAGCAAGGCCATCTCTGGCAGGACGACTGACCATATAAGTCGGCGAGCGTTGTAGCATAACCACATGGTCTGCATCTTTTGCGAGTTCTGGAATGAGCGTCACGGCTGTTGCGCCAGATCCGATCACCACAACCTTCTTGTCGGCATAATCGATATCATCGGTCCAAAGCTGCGGATGAACAATCTCGCCGGAAAAGTCCGCCATGCCTTCAAAGTCCGGCGTGTACCCAGCCTCGTACTTGTAATATCCGCTGCACATATAGAGGAAAGAACAGGTGAAGGTCACCGACTGCCCCCCGTGTTCGGCGGTGACCTGCCAGCGCGCCTCTTCGGAGGACCAGGACGCCGCGGTCACCTTATGTCCAAACCGGATATGCTGGGTGATATCATGCTCATCGGCCGTTTCACGCACATAACGCTTGATCGATGGACCATCGGCGATGGCCTTCGCGTCGGTCCACGGTTTGAACTCATAACCGAGCGTATGCATATCGGAATCTGAACGAATGCCCGGATACCGAAACAGGTCCCATGTACCCCCCATCGCATCCCGTCCTTCCAGGATGACATAGGACTTTGACGGACACTTCTGTTGCAAGTGAACCGCAGCACCGATCCCAGAAAGGCCGGCACCAACGATTAGAACATCGAAATGCGAGTCCGCCATGAGCATTGCTCCCTGAAGCTTTTGTTTATCGTTCAATACTAAACGGTATTCGCAATAAATCCAATAATTGCTTTGCTCAGAGCTTCAGGCTGATCCTCCTGAAGGAAATGGCCGGCATTCTCTATCGTCACATGATCAACGCCCTTGGTCCCAGGCACACGGTCCTTGAACACTTGCTCACCACCGCGCGTAACCGGATCTCCATCACTGAAGGCGGTTAAAACGGGCCGATCAAAGCGCTCCAAGACCTCCCATGCCGCATCATTGGCAGCCCGATCTGCCTCATGGTGAGGAAGCAATGGCACGAGGGATGGAAACGCCCGGGCACCGGCAATGTAGCGTTCATCTGGGAACGGAGCAGCGTAACCATCAAGCGCTGCGGCATCATCTGTCTGAGAGAGAATTCTAAACACATCCCGGACCGAAAAGTCCGGAGCGTCAGCCGCATATTTTACCCAATGCAGAAAAGCCGCCGGCGACCCTGACGCAAATTGAGCGATGACATCATCTGCCGTGGGCACGGGAACCGTCGGATAAACTTGCTCGAGCATGGCAGACATTTCCGGTGTCACCTGCCGGCTGCTTGGAAGGCCGGTGTTCGCGATCACAAGACGCGCAAACCTTTCAGGCTGATCAGCAACCAATCGCAGACCGATCAATCCGCCCCAATCCTGGCACATCAAAGTGAGGCTGCTCAGGTCCAGCTGCCGAAGGAACTGGTTCATCCAATCGACATGCCCCTGATAGGTATAATCCTCCACCTGGGATGGCTTGTCGGACCGGCCAAAGCCAATCAGGTCCGGTGCAATAACCCGAAGTCCCGCTCCGGTGAGATAAGGCACCATCTTTCGGTAAAGATAGGACCAGCTCGGTTGACCATGCATACAAAGTACGATGGTGCCATCCTTCGGCCCTTCATCGAGATAATGGATCCGCAGAGCCGTCCCATCCGCAGCGGACACCTCAACATAATTGGGCTGAAACGAATACCCAGCCAGTGCCTCAAAAGCGCTATCAGGGGTGCGCAGAACATCCATTGTGTTTCCCTTTTTTACCAATCACATGAGGCTTTGCACCATTCGGTGACACTTCGCCAAATCACATACGGGTCACTCAGATGCCCCTGCGGACGCACCAGGTCGATAGGTGCGGCGCGCGACGCCCTCGACCTCCGCTCGGGTGGTCAGCGCCCGTCGCCATTTCTCTTCGGCAAATAAAGGTGCCTGATCGGCATAATGGGGAGAGGTCTCATCCAGTGTTGCCGCCCCAAATTGATGGATGACCTCGGCAGATTGGTTGCCCTCGCCATCCCATTCAACAAAGGCAATCCACGTATCGCCAGCCGAGGCGTGCAACTGGCCGTCGTCTCGAATTTCAGCTGGGTAAATCGCACGTAGAATGTCCGAGCCGCCGCTGATGGGAAGACTGACATCCCCCCGGACAAGGCGGTTCACGTCTCCCCATTCAGGATCAATCCGGCCATAATGTTCTTTTAGATACGCGACCGTATCTCTGAACGCTTGCGGCGGAGACGGTGGATCCTCGCGAGTAAACCTGGCCGTGACATGCAAAACCGCCGTCAGCGCGCCAAGGGCTGCATGGCGATTATCAGCATTGGTATGATAGTCCCATGCCGCTAAATGCTCAGACGCCTCAAGGAGTTCGGGGTCATCGGACCAATCCTCGGACAGCACGGACCGGATGACCTCATCTGTAATGGACCCTTTGGCATAGGCTGTATCAAACTTGATCGCGAGCAGCTCTTCCCGGCCAATCGGCGTGACCCCGTCAGTCAGCTCCATTATCCTCAAAGAACGATTGGTTTGGTCGGTCTGCAGCCCCATGGACTGGGGAAAATCCTCGGGCCTGAGATTATCAGGACCATCAGTGGCGTCATAGGGTTGATTGTTCGCATTGAAGATCAGTCCGGAGGCCGGATTGATCAATTTCGGAACCTCCGACCAGGATCGATATCCCTCCCAAATCAGATCAGAGCGGTCTCCTGGTAGCTCATTCGACCAATCCCAAGCATCGTCTCGGTTGGGATACTGACCATTGTGAAACAGCCCGACATTTCCGTCTTTGTCCGCATAGATATAATTGATGCTCGGCAACGCCAACATCGCCATCGCCGCCTCGAATGCCTCAAGGCTCTCGGCTACATTCAGCCGCATATATTGCTCAAGCTGCCGGATCTCACCCATGCCAGCATAGCGCAGCGCATAAGTGCCGTGCTTGGCTTCAATGACTGGACCGTGGGCAGACCGCAAGACACGGCGATTGGTCTTAAAGGCGAAGGGTCCGAACAATTTGACCTTTATACGCGCCTGGCTGACATCGAAATCCACCCAGTCACCGTCAAGACGATATTGCAATTCATCGTCTGGGTTGCGCTCCAACACATAGACGTCGGCAAGGTCTGGATCGCTAACCGTATTCGCCCAGCCAATATGATCGTTAAACCCGTGCAGAATGATGGGAGCGCCGGGAAACACGCCGCCAGTGATGTTGAGACCATCCTCGGAAACGAGGTGAGCCTCATACCATGCGACAGGCCCCGTCATCGGTTGATGGGAATTGATGATCAGGCGTGTAACCCCATCATCCGATCTTGAGGGAGCTACAGCAAAAGCATTCGATCCGCGCTCGGCCAATGTGCGTGGCGCGACATGCCAAGCTTCGCGACCAGGTGCCGGATCGAGAGCGATCTCCTGCTCATATTCGTCGCCAAAGAGCGCGACGAGCTTGTTGTCCAGATTGTAGAAGAAGGGTGTCCGGAAGACGAATCCGGCAATCACATCCTCAGCCCGAAACGGCGCAAGACCAGGCCATACTTTATCAGGATTTTCGGCCGCATAGAGATTTAAGGCATCAGCATAAGCTCTTGCTGTAGCTTTCACATCCGCTGGAACATCGCTCTCATATTGGTCGGCGACAATGTCCCAAACGCCGAGCAAAGACACGATATAGTCGGTCGGTGCTGCGCCTGCGCCGCGATACCGGGCAAGTACACCCCGTGTGGCGGCAAGGGCTTCTTGCATCGTTTCGAAGTCGTCCTCGGCATGGGCATACCCAAGACCAAACGCCGTATCGGCGCGTGTTTTGCCAAATATATGTGGAACGCCCCAATCATCTCGAATGATCTCGACATCATACTCTGCAGCCGCAGCCCTGAAAGCTTCTGCATCAATTCTGTTCGGCAGAGGATCCCAAAGCCAGATAACGAGTCCGAGCACAATGAGCCCAACAAGACCGCCACCCCATTTCAGAATTCGCATATTAGCTCCTGATGCCGCAGTATAGAGATGCATAATCCATCGTGGCCAATTGCAAGTGCGTCAATGAAAATCCCGGCTTCGCGGCATAATATTCACATTTCTGGGATGCTGGCGTCCCGTGTCCCGCCGCCCGGGGCCCCGTCGTTCAGGCGCACCGTTCAGAACTTCGTCAGCTGGGGCGAGCACCTCTTTAAGGGGATCACGCTGAAAATCTTCCGATAGCAGCATGAAATCCGCAGTCCGATCGATCAGCTGATCAGCAACGATATGGGTGACATTGTCAGCTCGTTGCACCCGTCCCTTTACGAGCAGAATACGCGCGCCCATGACAACCGGACGGTAGCGCTCAAATACGCGCGGCCAAACCACAATATTGGCAATACCGCCCTCATCTTCGATGGTGATAAAGCAGACCCCGCTGGCGGACCCCGGTCGCTGTCGAACGAGAACCACACCCGCCGTCTCTACACGCTCCCCTACCGGGCGAGTGACAGCGATATTGGTCGGTAGAATATGGCGGCTATTATAGCCCTCCCTCAGAAAATGCATGGGGTGATCTCGCAGAGACAAGCGTGTCATCTGATAGTCTTGAACCACATGTTCAGAGTACGGCATTTCCGGAAGAATAATACACGCCTCTTCGCCCTGTTCAGCTGTGCCCGCCGCTGCAAAGAGCGGGAGACTGCCCCCTGCCGGCTCGCCGCGCACCTGCCAGAGAGCCTCTCGCCGGGAGAGATCCATCGAGCCAAAAGCATCCGCTGCAGCCAATAATTCCATTGCGCGTCGACTGAGACCTGTCCGCCTACGGAGTTCCTCCGGTGTTTTGTACCCCGCCCCGCGGGCTTCCATGATCGCTTCGGCATCATCCTCTGAAAATCCGTTGATCTGGCGAAACCCAAGCCGAACCGGAAGAAGACATCCCTCTCCAGGCTCAATCAAATTGTCCCAATCGGAGTAATTGACGTCGACTGCACGCACTTCGACACCATTCTCCCTCGCATCACGGACAATCTGGGCCGGGGCATAAAAGCCCATGGGCTGCGCATTCAGAAGCGCCGCACAGAACACCTCTGGATGATGGCATTTCAGCCAGGAGGAGATGTAGACCAACAAGGCAAAACTCGCTGCATGACTTTCCGGAAATCCATAATCGCCAAACCCCTTGACCTGATCGAAACAACGTTTGGCAAATTCAGGCTGATAACCGCGATCAATCATGCGACTGACCATCATCTCTTCATAGTTTTTGATGGTGCCAAGCTTACGAAACGTCGCCATGGCCCGGCGTAGGCCGTTCGCTTCATCCGGACTAAACTTTGCTGCATCCATGGCAATTTGCATGGCCTGTTCCTGGAATAATGGTACACCGAGGGTACGTTTCAGAATGCGTTCAAGTTCGTCTGGCGGGCCATGCTCTGGAGCTGGGCTCGGATAGGTCACCGCTTCGATCCCTTTTCGCCGACGGAGATAGGGGTGCACCATATCGCCCTGGATCGGACCGGGACGAACAATCGCCACTTCAATCACAAGATCATAAAGGGAGCGGGGTCGGAGCCGCGGCAACATGTTCATTTGCGCCCGGCTTTCGACCTGAAAGACACCAAGACTCTCTCCACGGCAGAGCATGTCATAGGTCGCTTCATCGCCCTCCGGCAGGTTGGAAAGAGTGTGTCGAATACCTTTGTGATCTTCCAGAAACGCAAAAGCCTTGCGGATACAGGTCAACATGCCAAGAGCGAGGACATCAACCTTCATAATATTAAGGGCGGCGATATCGTCCTTATCCCACTCAATAAAAGTGCGATCCTCCATGGCCGCATTACCGATCGGAACTGTTTCGACCAGCTCATCCTGGGTCAGAACAAACCCGCCAACGTGCTGGGACAGATGTCGTGGAAAACCGATAAGCTGGCGGGTGAGCAGCATCGCGCGGCGGATCATGGGATTACGAGGGTCAAGCCCGGCTTCCTTGATCTGGTCATCGGGAATATCAGACCCCCAACTGCCCCAGACAGTCCCGGCGAGCGCCGACGAAATATCCTCCGTTAGTCCGAGCGCCTTGCAAACTTCTCGGATCGCCGAGCGGGGGCGGTACGAGATCACTGTGGCGGTAAGCGCCGCCCGCTTACGGCCATAACGGCGATAGACATATTGCATCACCTCTTCACGGCGCTCATGCTCAAAATCGACATCAATATCGGGAGGTTCTTTTCGCTCTTTGGAAAGAAACCGCTCGAACAAAAGATTGCTTGTCGCCGGATCAACACTCGTGATCCCGAGGCAATAACAGATTGCTGAATTTGCTGCCGAACCGCGCCCCTGACAAAGAATACTTTCCCCCCGAGCCCAAGCGACAATATCGTTCACCGTCAGGAAATATTGGGCAACCTTCAGTTCACTGATAAGATGAAGCTCTTTGATCAGAGCTTTTCGGACAGTCTCTGGTGGTCCATCGGGATACCGCCAATCTGCCCCCGCCCAAGCAAGATCAGAGAGATGTTGCTCTGGGGTCTTGCCCGGCGGCACGGGCTCATCAGGATAGGCATAAGAAAGTTCGTCGAGGGAAAATCTACAACGCTGGACAAGCTCTTCAGTGCGTTTGAGAGCCGGCTCAAACGCACGAAACAGCCGAACCATTTCGTCAGGTGATTTCAAGTGTCGCTCCGCATTCTGATTTAAGCGAAAGCCCGCCTCATCAATTCGGCAATGCTCGCGAATGCATGTGAGAACATCCTGCAGAGGTCGGCGATTAGGAATGTGATAAAGAACATCACCCAAAGCGATAAGCCGCGCGCCCGTTTGGGCACTCAATTCGGCAAGCGCGGAGATCCGTTCCCGCGTCCGCCCAAGATAGTCATAGACCGCACCAAGATAGACCGCACCCGGAAAGAGGTCGGCAAACCGCTGTAAAGTCTCCTCAAAAAATCGGGTGAGGCGTGCCGGCGGCATGAAGATAAAGACCTGACCCTCCCCATGGGCCTCAATATCCTCTAGCCGAATCCGGCATTCACCCTTTTCAGCGCGGATCTTACCGACCGACAACAGTCTGGATAGCCGGCCATAAGCAACCCGATCCTCCGGATAGCAGAGAATCTCCGGCCCATCCTCCGGCACCAGCCGCGCACCAACCAAGAGACGCAACCCAGCTTCCTTCGCCGCACTATGCGCGCGCACCACACCGGCAAGCGTATTCCGATCCGCTACTCCGATGGCTGACAGACCCAACATCTTTGCCTGGGTGACCAGCTCGGCCGGATGGGACGCACCGCGCAGAAAAGAGAAATTCGTAGTAACAGCGAGTTCGGCATATTCACTCATGCAAATACTCCGTGGATATACCAATCAGGAGAGCTCCCGCGACCATCTTCATAAAGCCCGTCCCGGAAAAGCCAGTAGCGCCGACCATCTGCATCCTCGACCCGATAATAGTCTCGCGCCCGTGGAAGCGCCTTTACCGGAACACTGTCTTCTTCACCCTCAAGACTGGCGCGCGCCTGAGCGATAAGACTGGCATCCGCCCTCGGATCCATCTTCGGCACAAGCCATTTACGATGGGTGCCTTCTGGGCTTGGTGCGGCAGGCGTTGGTCCAGCATGATGCCACCATTCCGGCGCGATCCGTTCCGGCCCATCAGCTCGAGCGACACGGCGCGTAACTCGACGCCAGACAAACCGAACCGGTGGACCATCGGGCACTTCGGCAAGAACCTCCACCCGCTCCGGGGGGGCGAACAGGCGCAAGGGTCGAAGCGTCTGATAGACCGGTTCTCGTGCAGGAGGGTCCGGCCAGATACCTTCGAACACTTGTTCGATTTCTGCCAATTCCGGCAGATAGCTCTCACATGGCACGCGGATCGTCACGCTGCCCTCGCCAAGTTTCGCCGTGATCCGATCAGCAAGCGCAGCAACTGCCACCTCATCCATATCGCTCGCAGCAAGATCACCGGACAGCGCCAGAGCGCTCACTGCCATCGTGTCTATGCGCTGGGCCTCCAACACCAGGAGATCAATCCCGAAACCAGGATCAATGCGAGAGATACGCTCCGTAAAAAGACGTTTGATATGCGCAGGGTCACGGATGGGCCGGGCGGCTGTAATCTCGGCACGTGAAACCGTCCCATCGGCCCTGTAAGCACTAAAGCAAAAGCATCGCGCAGCTTGGCCGAACTTTCTGACCTGGGCC